>JAUVXN010000014.1 GCA_030603605.1 Dehalococcoidales bacterium
GGTCTTATCAACGGGCATACTCACCTGGAGAGTTCCATGCTTGATGTCGGTCAATATGCCCGGGCGGTGGTACCGCGAGGTACTCTGGCTCTGGTGACCGACCTGCACGAAATCGCCAACGTCTGCGGTCTGGAGGGGATGAGGTATGTACTGAACTGTGTCCGCCGCTTACCGCTGGACCTATTCTTAATGGCTCCCTCCTGTGTGCCGGCAACCCCTCTGGAGACTACAGGAGCCAGCATCAGCCCTGAGGACATTTGCCAGATTCTGAGGTGGCAGGGCACCATTGGACTGGGTGAGGTAATGAATTTCCCCGGGGTGATTGGGGGCGATGCTACTGTACTGCGCAAAATTAACCTGGCCAGGGGAAAGATTGTTGATGGTCATGCCCCCGGCGTTAGCGGGAAAGACCTCACTGCCTATGTTGCCGCTGGTATTCTTTCCGACCATGAGTCCGTGTCCCTCGCCGAAGCCAGAGACAAGCTGAGGCAGGGCATGTTCATCATGATTAGAGAGGGTTCTTCAGAAAAGAATCTGGATGCCCTACTGCCTCTAGTTACCGATAAAACCTATAAGAGATGCTTTTTTGTAGTTGATGACCGCAGTTGTGCCGACCTGCTCAGGGATGGTGATATTGATGCGGTGGTACGAAAGGCAATTAGTCGGGGTCTTGACCCGGTGCGGGCTATCCAGATGGCAACCATCAATACCGCCGAGTATTTTCGCCTGGACAGGCTGGGAGCAGTAGCCCCGGGCTACCTGGCTAGTCTAATTGTGCTTGATGATTTGCCCAATCTGCAAATAAGCATGGCCTTCTACCGGGGTAGATTAGTCGCCAGAGAAGGAAAGGCGCTATTCCCCTTATATCAAAGCGGCGACAGCGGAGTAGCCAATACGGTGAACATTAAGCCTTTTACTATAGAGGCATTAAGGCTCAAGGCTTCAGGGGAAACCAAGCCGGTTATTGAGGTTGTCCCCGGTCAGATAATCACCCGGGGGAAGTCGGAGGAGGTCAAGGCTGTAGATGGTGCTATCGTGCCTGATACCGGTCGGGACATTCTGAAGCTGGTGGTAGTGGAGAGACATAAGGCTACGGGTAATATCGGTCTGGGACTGGTGACCGGCTTCGGCTTGAAAAAGGGCGCTCTGGCTTCCTCTATTGCCCACGATTCCCATAATATTATAGCTGTCGGCACTAACGACGAGGACATATTCACCGCGATAAGAGAGATTGAGCGGTTGCAGGGAGGTCTGGTAGTGGCGGTTGAAGGTAAGGTATTAGCCAGCCTGGGCTTACCCATTGCCGGGCTGCTGTCGGATGAACCGCTGGAAACTGTGGCAGGCAAACTGGAGAAGCTGGAACAGCTGGCTAAAGATTCAGGCACAACTCTGCCTTCCCCCTTCGCCACTCTTTCTTTCCTGGCTTTACCGGTAATCCCCGAACTCAGGCTCACTGACCTGGGGCTGGTAGATGTGAATAAGTTCAAGCTTATTTAATAGAGGAGAGACAAGATGCACCACTTTCGCCGACAGGAACCTATCTTTGAGAACCGATATGATGCCGGGCGACAACTTGCCACCAAACTGACCGAATATAAGAAGCAATCCGTTGTCGTGCTGGCAATCCCCAATGGAGGCGCACTGGTGGCACTGGGGGTAGCTCTTGCTCTTGAAGCTGACTTTGACCTTGTCATTTCGCGTAAAATCCCCCTGCCGCTTACTCCTGAGGGGGGCTTTGGCGCTGTTACCGATGATGGCACTATCGTTCTCAACGAGGAAGCAGTAAAGAAAACCGGGTTGAGTAAAGAGCAGATAAACTATGGGGTTAGTCAGGTAAGGGGGGAGATTCGCCAACGAAGCCTGCTCTATTATAAGGATAGACCACCCTCCGTAGTAAGTGGTAAGACGGTGATAATCGTGGATGATGGACTGGCTTCAGGTTACACCATGATGGCGGCGGTGGAATCAGTGCGCCACCGCCGACCGAAGGAAATAATTGTCGCCGTGCCAGCGGCGCCAGCAACGGCGGTGAAAAAGATAGAGAAAATGGCGGATAGAGTAATAACCTGCGTTACTGGCTTCATGCCAGAATTCTACGTATCCGACTTCTACCAGTACTGGCACGACCCCAGCGATGAGGAAGTACTCCACTGTCTTAAGGAATGGCAGACGCGGCGCTTCTGGTCAAACATTGAGCCGCCGGAAAGAAAATAGGGAGATTGTTTTTAACCCTAAATCCCTCCCATGCCTCCATCAACACCCAGGACCTGCCCGGTGATATACCTTGCCTCTTCCGAAGCCAGGAAAGCCACCGCCTCCGCCACATCGCGGGGAGAGCCGAAGCAACCGAGCGGGATGCGCTTCACAAGCTCCAGTCGCCACTCTTCTTTCAGTTGCTGTGTCATCGGAGTCTCAATAAAGCCGGGAGCAATAGCATTAACCGTGATACCACGGGAACCCGCTTCCTTTGCCATAGTCCGGGTAAAACCAATAACACCCGCCTTGGACGAGGCATAGTTAGCCTGCCCGATATTGCCCACTATGCCAACAATACTGGAAATACTAATAATCCTGCCCCAATTCTGTTTAATCATATCCCTCAATACAGCCTGAGTGCAGAGGAAAACACTCTTCAGGTTGACACTCAATACCGTGTCCCAGTCCTCTTCCGACATTCGCACTAGAAAGTGGTCGCGGGTAATTCCAGCATTATTCACCAGAATATCAACCCGACCATAATTGGAAATTGTTGCCTCTACAAGATTGGTTACGTCTGAGGCTAAGCTCACATCAGCTTTAACCGCCAGGCTCTGTCGTTTCATAGCCCTGATTTCCTCAGCCACCGGCTCGGCTTCGGCTATGTCAGTGACCACGACCGTAGCCCCGACCTCAGCCAATTTCAGGGCAATAGCCCGTCCTATGCCACGAGCACTGCCAGTAACTATGGCTACTTTATTGGAAAGGTCCATATACTGTCTCCTTTGATTATTTATCTACCCCACCCCTCAAAGAGTCCTTCAGCCGAAGGACCTTTGTCCCCCTCTCCTTCAAAGGAGAGGGGGGAGTAGGTTTTGAAGGGGTTTCACCCCTTCAATCTACCCCTGATAAATACTACAAGGCCCTAATCGTCTGAGCATCTCCTATGTTTATGGTCTTAACGTCCTTGTTTATTCGCTTAATGAGGCCGGTTAGCACTTTGCCTGGTCCTATCTCGATAAAGGTAGTTACACCTTTGTCTACCATATACTCAATGGAGCGCTGCCACTGCACACAATTACACAATTGCCTGAGGAGTTCCGCCTTCACCGATTCAGCAGTGGTCAACGGCTGAGCAGTAGTATTCCCCATAATAGGGACAACCGGTTCGTGAAAGGAGAGGGTGTCTATAATCTCAGTCATACCATCAACCGCTGACTGCATCAGCGGTGTATGAAAGGCACCGCTTACCTGCAACGGGATGGTGCGATGTGCTCCTTTAGCCTTGACCAAATCCACAGCTTGAGTTAAATTCTCCTGGGCACCACTGATTACCAGCTGACCCGGGCAGTTGATATTAGCCATCCGGGTGTCAGTCTGACGACACACCTCAGCCAGTAAAGCTTCATCAAACCCAATTATTGCTGTCATGCCTCCGGGACGAGCCACTCCGGCTTCATGCATTAACCTCCCTCTCTCCCGAGCCAGATAGACAGTAGTGGCAAAATCAAGCACCTCAGCTACCACCAGCGCGGTATACTCACCCAGACTATGTCCAGCCACAAAGGCAGGCGGTGGTAAACCATGGCTAGCCTCACGGATAGCCTGCCAGCAGGCATAACTGACGGTTACAACGGCTGGCTGGGCATTAATGGTCTGACGAAGCTCTTCCTCCGGACCCTCAAAGCATAGTCCAGACAAAGGAAATCCCAAAATCTCATCAGTCTGGTCAAAGACGGCTTTGGCTGAGTCAAAACTGTCATAAAGGTCACGCCCCATGCCTGCCCACTGAGAACCCTGCCCAGGGAAAACACAGGCTGCCTTCATCGACTCAGCCATAGCTAGCCCCCATCGCCGAAATTATTAAGACTGGCAATATCTCCCCTTTTAAGTTAAAGACAAAGGTGTTTCTAACTCTGCTGCCACCCGCAAGTCATCAACCGGTCTTCTTTTTCGGGGCTTCAACCTCGATGACTTCCCTGCCGGCATAGCTTCCACAGGTAAGGCAAACACGGTGAGGCAGCTTGGGACTATGGCATTGAGGACAATAGTCCAACTGAGATGGATTCAATCCTAAATGACTGCGCCTTTTACCCCGGCGCGACCTGGTAATCTTTCGCTTCGGTAAAGCTCCCATAATCTACTTATTCCTACCTTACTTACCAAACTAAAGTAATTTACTTAACTCGGACCAGCGAGGGTCAGCCCTCTGCTGTAGGCAGCCACAAGGTCCCCGGTTAAGATTGCGGCCGCAATCTGGACATAGTCCGGCACAATCTTCACGACAAAGTGGCTTCATCGGGATAACCAACAGCGAATACTGGCGTATCGCCTCGGTTAAATCAATGACATGATGCTCATCAATAATGAAAGGGCTGGGTTCCTCAGGTGAGAATAACGGGACGCCGCTAACTACATCTACAGTAGGAATATACTCCTCGCCAATATTCAGGGTCACCGGAAAATTAAATGGAGTCAAACAGCGGCTGCAGATAAGTTCAACTTCGGTGTGCAGTACACCTTTAACCAGGATACCCCGGTGAGTGCGTAACAGCTTAACCTCACCCTGAACCAACCTGCCACCACCGGTAATATCAGCAATCTCACTTACCTTGTAGTCCCGGGTGGCGCCTATAGGTTCTTTGAGTAACTGAGATACATTTATCTGCATTACATTCCCCGCTCCAGCCAAGTTCAATCTATTATAAGCTGAACCGTATACTTACTGCAAACTTATGAAGTTTATTTGTATCCCCCCCCTTAGGTTTTTATTAGGGAACCCTCCCCTCGAAGACTCTTCGAGGGGATAGGATACCAAATAGCCTCTTCAATCTACTCTTGATAAACGGCCTACAGGTTCTCTGGTTTTATTATAATTATGAGCCCGTCATTCAGATAATCTCTTTTTTCTTCCGTAAGCTGGTTTTTCTTTAGTATTACGTCCAAGCCGCCCTGCTCAATATAATCCTTAAAATGTCGGTGATGGTCCCTCCCGGCAATAAATTCTATGGCTTTAATTAAATAGATAAACTTATTTTTAGGTAAAGGCACCGAGAAATCAATAAAAATCAAGGCACCGTCTTTCTTTAGCACTCTTTTCATCTCGGAAATTATTTTATCTCTCGCTGCCCTTTCTTTTTCATGTAAGGCGAAGGAGATAGACGCATAGTCAAAGAAGTTATCTTTGAATGGTAAATTTTGAGCATCGGCTATTTGAAATAAGGCGTTGCTTGAACCCTGTTTTCTTTTATACTTTCTGGCTAACTTGAGCATATTAGGGTCCAGGTCTATACCGGTAGCCATAATGCCGGCTTTAGCATAATAAAACACCTGAGCACCTGTCCCACAGCAAACATCCAATACCCTGTCCCCGGCTTTCATTCCAGAAAACTTTGGGGTGTAAATCCTGAGGTCTCGCAATAAAGGGTCAATTATTGTTGAATAATTGAGAAAAAACAACTGAATTACCCCTTTAGTTTCTCGGTCAGCATCGGCACTACCTTGAACAGGTCGCCGACGATGCCATAGGTGGCTATTTCAAAGATGGAGGCGTGGGGGTCGTCATTGATAGCAACAATGACATCAGAAGTTTGCATACCAGCCATATGCTGAACCGAGCCGGAGACGCCGCAGGCGATATAGAGCTTGGGGCAAACCGTTTTCCCTGTCTGCCCCACCTGATGGGAATAGGGAATCCACCCCTCATCCACCGGGGGACGCGACGAGCCTACCGCAGCTCCCATAACTTTAGCCAGTTCTTCTATTAACTTGAAGTTCTCGGCTTTGCCCAGCCCCCTGCCCCCCGAGACAATAATATCAGCATCCTCAAGTTTTACTTTTTCAGTAAGGTCTTCAACAAAATTGAGCAATTTGGTTCTTGAGGTGATGCGCTCGCGATTGAAGTCCACCTTTATTATCTGCCCTTTTCTGCCTTTATCCGGTTCATTCTTCTTAAAGACCCGGGGGCGGACGGTTGACATCTGGGGTCGTTTTGTCTGGCAGATAATGGTTGCCATGATATTGCCGCCAAAAGTGGGGCGAGTCTGCCGGAGAAGCCTGTTCTCGGTATCAATGTCAAGCCCGGTGCAGTCAGCGGTGAGTCCTGTCTTTAGAATAGCGGCGACGCGGGGGATAAAGGCGCGCCCGAGCGAGGTCGCCCCGGTAAGAACTATTTCCGGCTTATGCTGCTGAATCAGCTCAACGAGCTGCCGGGTATATAAGTCCTCCTGATTACCAGCCAACTCCGGACTATCTACAAAGTAGACCTTATCCGCGCCATAGGCAGTAAGTTGATTGACATCAATACCGTGGCCAAAACATACGGCGCTTAAATCAGTTTTAAGGACATCTGCCAGCTCTCTTCCTTTGGATAATAGCTCGTAGGCAACACTTTTCAACTTACCATCCCGCTGCTCGGCGAATACCCAGACTCCCCAGTGGCTATCGCTTACGACTGCAGTCTCAGGAACAGCTTCGATGAGTATCGCCTCAAAGTCGCAAGCATCCTGGCAGGCACCACAAAGGTTGCAACCCTCTTTCAACTGAACCTTATCATCGACAACTTCCAGCAGCCCGAAAGGGCAGGCTGGCACACAGTTACCGCAGCCGGTACACTTGTCAAGGTCAATTTGAATTCCCATACTCTCCCCAATTCTAGGCTAGCCCGATATCCTTCAGCTTGCTCACCAGGCACTCTACCTGACTTTCCAATTCCCCCTGGAATATCTCACTACGACAGACTCTCTGGGGGAAGAATACCTTGATTACCTTGGTAGCCGAGCCGGATAAGCCAACCTGGCTATGGTCAACACCTAATTCCCGGGCGGTCCAGACCGGAATAACGGCGCCCTTTGACTTCATAATGCCACGAAGCGAGGGCAGACGCGGCACGTTAATCTCTTTTACCACCGTGACTACTGCCGGTAAGGGAGTCTCAATAACCTCATGCCCCTCCTCCACCATCCGCTGGACACGCATATGCCCGTCAGCTACCTCTTCTACCTTGCTGACATAGGCGACGAACGGTATCCCCAGCATCTCCGCCAGCTCCGGCCCCACCTGCCCCGTATCCCCGTCCAGTGTCTGCCGACCACAGATTATAATGTCATACTGCCCCAGTTTATTAATTGCTTTAGACAGGGTACAGGCGGTAGCCAGGGTATCAGCGCCGGCAAAGGCTTTATCACTTAACAAAACGGCTTCATCGGCACCCAGAGAAGCCGCTTCCTTTAGCGCTGCTTCCGCCTGAGGTGGGCCCATGCTGAGAGCGGTAACTTTACCGCCAAATCGCTCTTTTATTCGAACCCCTTCCTCCAGGGCATAAGTATCAAACGGGTTGATGATATTCTCAATTCCCTCTCTTACGAGAGTATTGGTCTGGGGGTCTATCTTGACCTCGGCGGTGCCGGGAACCTGCTTCAGGCAAACGACGACATTCATTCTGTTTTCGCCCTTCTCTTCCTGAGTTCAATGGCGATAGCATTTCTCAAGACCTGATTAGAACCTTCATATATCTGGGAGATTTTGGCATCTCGCATCATTTTCTCGAGGGGGTAATCCCTCATGTAGCCAGCACCACCGCAAATCTGAACGGCGTCAGTGGTTACCTTCATAGCAACATCCGAGGCAAAGACCTTAGCCATGGCCGATTCCTCAGTAACTTTCTTTGCCCCGCTGTCAACCGTCCTGGCGGCAGCGTAAACTAACGCCCTGGCGGCTTCAACCTGGGTAGCCATGTCAGCCAGGATGTCCTGGACTACCGGAAGGGAAATCAGGGGCTGCCCAAACTGGATACGCTGTCGTGTGTAGTCTACGGCGGTTTCCAACGCTCCTTGAGCTACTCCCAATGCTTGAGCCCCTATCCCCGGACGTGATTTGTCAAAGAGTTTCATCGCCATGATAAACCCGGCGCCCTCCTTGCCAATCAAATTCTCTTCGGGGACCAGGCAGTTCCGAAAAATCAGCTCCCTTGTGGAAGAAGCACGAATACCCATTTTCCTCTCTTTTTTACCGAAAGAAAAGCCTGGTGTATCCTTCTCCACCAACAAAGCGCTGGCGCCACGGGCACCTTTAGTTTTATCGGTCAAGGCAATAACGGTATATATCTCGGCTTCACCGCCATTGGTGATGTATTGTTTAGTACCATTAAGCACATAGCCACCTTCAGCTCTTTCCGCAGTTGTCTTTATGGCGCCGGCATCACTGCCCGCCGTTGGCTCAGTCAGAGCGAAGGCAGTGAGCCTCTTGCCACTGGCAATATCAGGGAGATACTTCTGCTTCTGTTCTTCAGTGCCGTAATCCACCAGGGTAAAACAGCCCAGAGAACTAGCCGCATAGCTAACCGCCACGGCACTGCATACCCGGCTCAGCTCTTCCACAATCAGACACAGTTCCAGGCAGCCACCGCCCAACCCCTCATATTCTTCCGGGATAAAGACACGAAACATGTCAGCATCAGCCAGGTCTTTCATTATCGCCCAGGGGAACTCTTCTTTCTCATCAAGCTCCGCCCGAACCGGCAGGATTCTTTCCTCAGCAATTCTTCTGACCAAGCTCTTGATCGTTTTTTGCTGCTCACTTAAGAAATACTCCAATAGAATGCTCCCTTCTCCCCATTGAGTGACCCGCCACGGTTAGTTAAAACACATTTCAATAATTACGGTATTAAACTTGGTAATTGGTATTCCTTGGCGGTTACCTCAGAGGATATTCCAGAAGTTGTTAATTAAAGTCAAGTTACTAATTATAAGCAGAGGCACACACTTACTGTCAAGCTGACTGGCAATAATAAGATTGTTTAGCAACCTATCCCCCTGACCCCCTTCCCTTAATAAGGGAAGGGGGATAAAGGTCCTTCAGCCGAAGGACTCTTCGAGGGGTGGGTTGCCACATAAAATATTAAAGGGTGAGGTTAATAAACAACCTTAGCAAAATACCTTGACATATAATATCGCTGTGCTTATACTACAAATTGGCAAACACGGCGGAAGGGGGTAAATTCAATGGCAGCAAAGGCATTCGTTCTAATTGAGACGGCCGTTGGTAGAAGCAAGGAGGTGGTGACTACCCTCAGGAAATTGGAGGGGGTGAATTCAGTTGATACGGTGACCGGGCCCTATGATATTATTGCTATTGTAGAAAGAGAAACCCTGAATGATATTGGTGACCTGGTTACCGGGAAGATTCACCCTATCGCTGGCATTTCCAGAACAGTGACCTGCCTGGCAATATAGACTACGCCTTTAGCTTCATCAATACTTCATTTACCGTCTGCTCAGCGGTGGAAGCGCCGGCAGTTATACCTATATAGCGTTTACCTTGAAGCCAAGAGGGCTGAATTTCACCGGCGGTTTCAACAAGGTATGTTTCGGTAGCCAGAGAACATAACTCAGCAAGACGATTAGTGTTGGCGCTGTTTCGCCCACCGATAACAAGCATTAAGTCCACTCTATTGGCTAATTTGAGAGCGGCTGCCTGTCGTTCTCTAATATCGTGACATATGGTATCAATAATCCGCAGCTCAGAGTCCCTGGTAAAGGCAGAATCAATAAGCTTCTTTACAAATTCGGTAAAATGAGCCGGTATCTGGGTCGTCTGAGACAGAATCCCCCAGCGACGGGGTAGATGGTCAAGTGCGCCGATGAACTTCTCATCTAAGGTAGCTATTCCTCTACCCTTAGTCCAGCCAAGAATACCCTTAACCTCAGGGTGGTCGGCATCACCGTATATAACCACAAAAAAGCCGGAGTCAGCCAATCTCCGGGCTACAATCTGGGCGCGGCGAACGAAGGGGCAGGTGATACTAATGATGTCAATATGGCGGGCTCGAATCTCCTCCTCCAATTGCGAGCTTATCCCGTGAGAGCTAGTGGCTACAGCGTCACCCTGTATATCCTTCACATCCTTGACCACCCTAACCCCAATCTCAGCTAAGCTCTGCATCACCTGCTGGTTATGCACCACCGACCCCAATGTTTCCACCCCGCCCCGCTCCCGGGCAACCTTTTCCAAAATATTGACGGCTCGCCTGACCCCGAAGCAAAATCCTATTTTGCCCGCTTTTTCAATTTTCATATTTTCCCAGTTTTCTTCCCAGTATAATTTCCCCTGTATTCTGTGGGGAGAAGCTCGGCGATGTGCTCCATTACGGAATCAGTGAACTCGGCAAGCTTTACCTTGGTCAATCTACCATCCACCGGAGGTAGATAGAAAGGATAGCCAATGCTAATTGTTATCTGAGGACGACGAAGCCACCAGGCCTTACCCTTAATATTCTCCGTTCCGGTAATACCCACAGGAAGGATAGGAACACCACTACGTGAGGCGATTAGCGCCGGGCCAGAGAAAGCCGACCGCAATTGGGTATTTTTACTTCTCTGTCCCTCGGGGAAGGCGATTAAAGCCAGACCCCGTGCCAGCGACTGCTCTGCCCAGCGTAACGCTCCCCTATCCAGTCGTCCCCGGCGTACCGGAAATGCCCCAAGTTTGCGCAGAAAGCAGGCAATTAATCGATAACGAAATAGCTCCTCTTTAGCTAAAAACACTACTTTTCGACCAAGACTAACACCAACTATAGGCGGGTCAGTCAGATTGATATGATTGGCTACCACCAGCAGGGGGCCGTGGTTGGGGATGTTCTCTCTACCCTTTACCCGCCGGTGAGTCAGGAGAAGCAGTAAAGTCTTTACCACTACTCTACCCACGTAAAAGAGCCAAGACAATACCTGCCTCCACAGAAAGACTATTTGCCAATTATACCCCACAGCTAAAAGTAAGACAAATTAGACTGTTGCGAAATGCCCAGCAGTGGGTTGATTTAAATAGGATAAAAATATTTTTGACAAGGGGTATTGACAAGGTGCTATAATAATATTATAATAATATGTAGTAAAAATGTTACAATTATTGTAACATAATTATGTAGTAAAAGGCGGTGTAATTATGGTTAGCACTATATTTTCGGATATTATTGTAAGCCCTACAGACTTAAGAAAAAATCAAAAATTGTTTCTAGACGGAGCTTACGATAAGCCAATAACAGTGAAATATGGCCATAAACAATTAGCGATTTTAAGGCGTGAACAAGTTAATCATATGATTATGGTGCACTATTATGCAGACTTAGTTGTTAGATACTGTCAGGAAATACAGAATCGAAAGAGGGAGAGTGTTGTTTTCCCTTGGATGGATACTCTGGATGATGAGGAAAGACAGGAATTCCTTAATGAATTATTGGTTGAATTTAGGAACTGCAGTGAAAGAAATAATTGGTCTCGTCTAGCACAATTATTGGATGAGTGGAAGGCAACAGCTGAAGCAAAGCGCAATCCTGAGATTATTAAGCTAATGCAGAATATAGACAGCCCCAGAGAATATGTCGTACTCGACAGCTAAAAGACCTGGCAAATATCAGATAAAGTTGGAAAAGTCTTCAGCAGAAGGGGGCTGGCATTCACTTGAAGAAGAATTCCCCGGTGCAATGAAAAGGTGTCGTCAGTTTCTTGAAGAAATGCCTACCAACTTCTTTATGTCTCACGGTAAGGCCAAAAGGCTTAAGGGGAAATTGAAATGGTTGTCACAGTATGATGTAACGGATTCTGCACGTGTAAGATATTGGGTTGATAAGAATGATAAAATTGTATACGTTGAATACGCTGGACTCCATCCGTAATTCAATGAGCAAAACCAATAAATACCTTACTGCACACAACGTCCAGGCGACTGTGGGAATGCTAAAGCTACAGCTTGCGTCACAATTATTGGTAGGGGACTATGAACGGTTACTTTGTAAATGCGGTCTTTTAGTAAACTTACCTTTTCATCCCACAGAGGAATAACCGAATGGCGCGTTCGGCGGCATCAGTGACCAAGCTTTCCGCTTCGGCCATAGACTGACTGAGGCTTATGGGGCCAGGGGCAATGCTGAGAACAGCATCTATGCCATGCTGGTAGACTACCCGGCAATCATCGGCTACCTCACCAGCGATGGCAATAACCGGTAAGCCAAACTCCTTGGCTTTTCTGGCAACACCGGTCGGTACCTTGCCGTAAGCCGTCTGGCTATCAATCTTACCCTCGGCGGTGAAAACAAGGTCAGCATCTTTTAAGTTGTCAACAAGGCCACTTGTCTGGATGACAACGTCTATGCCAGGTATCACCTTAGCCTTGAGAAAGGCAATAAGCCCAGCACCCAAACCTCCGGCGGCTCCTGCCCCGGGTACATTCTTGACCTCCACACCGAGGTCTCTTTGAATAACGTCGGCGTAGTGAGTCAGCGCCGCATCAAGCTGCGCCACCATCTGGGGAGTGGCTCCCTTCTGGGGTCCATAGACGGCAGATGCTCCCTGAGCACCACAAAGAGGATTGGTGACGTCAGAGGCTATCAGGACCTCACTGTTGGCCAGCCGGGCATCCAGAGTGGTAACATCAATGCGCTTCAGGTTAGCCAGTGCGGCTCCGCCGAAAGGCAGGGCTGCCCCTTTGGAATCCACTAATTTAGCACCCAGGGCTTGAGCCATCCCGGCACCGCCATCATTGGTGGCACTGCCGCCGATGCCAATAATCAGCTTCCGACAGCCACTCTCAAGTGCAGCCAGGATTAGCTCGCCGGTGCCATAGGTAGTAGTTACTAACGGGTTGCGCTTCTCCGTCGGGACCAAGGGAAGGCCAGAGGCAGCCGCCATCTCAATAACCCCGGTTACTTTGTCGCTCAGAAGTCCCCAGTGTGCGGTGACACGTCCCCCCAGCGGGCCAGTTACCTCTTTTGTCATTATTTTTCCCCCGGTGGCATCAACG
The DNA here is from genome assembly GCA_030603605.1 of Dehalococcoidales bacterium. The sequence goes on from JAUVXN010000014.1 coordinate 12,991, forward strand.
AGAGCCTGCACTGTTCCCTCACCACCATCAGCCATTGGCTTTATGATGGTCACCGCATCGGGGAGGACGCGTTTAATTCCGCTAACGATAGCCTGGGCTACCTGGAGAGCGCTGAGGTTTCCTTTGAAACCCTGCGGGGCAATGACAATCTTCAAGGGTGTCGCTCCATTTCAGCAAAGTTGGGAAAGATAACCTATCCTAGTATTGGGCGGGTAATTGGCTCCAATGGATAGGCTGAGTTTACTTAGTGAATATCTTTACCTTTGGCTGCCTGATAGGCCTCATCAAGCAACTCGATAATTTCAGTCACGCGCACGGGTAATTTCTTTTCACGCACTCCGTAAGAAAGCTGCATGACACAGGCGGGGCAACTTGATACCAGTATGTCAGCACCTGTTTTCTCTACATTGCCCATCTTCCGCTCACGCACCTTCTTGGACAAATCGTAATGGGTAAAGGCATAGCTACCGGCGGCGCCACAACACATATCCGATTCAGGCAGTTCAACAAAGTCCACCCCCGGAATACTCTGCAATATGGTGCGTGGTTGCGCCTTTATTTTCTGGTAGCGACCTAAATGGCATGGGTCATGCCAGGTGATTTTCTTTTTGATGGTGCCCATCTCAGTGTCAAGTCCGATATCAATCAGGAACTCGCTGATGTCCTTCACCTTAGCCGAAAATTGCTTCGCCTTATCTGTCCACTCAGGTTCACCAGCCATGAGTTTAGTATAATCCTTTAAGAAAGAGCTGCAGCTGGCACATGGAGTGACAATTGCGTCCACTTTCAAGTTACCAGCAATGTCAATGTTGGTGCGGGCCAGGTTTCGTGCTGAAGGCATGTCGCCATACCCGGTGGCGGGTAATCCGCAGCAGACAAATCTGGGTACAATAACATCGACTTGGTGCTTATTCAAGACGCGTATGGTAGCTGCTGCTACCTCAGGGGCAAAGTTAGGGGCGTGGCACCCGGCAAAGTAAGCTACCTTATACTTGGGATTTTCAATGCTTTTGGCGAGGCGGATGATTTCATCTAGGCCGCCACTGGGAGGCACTCTGGGCACAACAGCTTCAGCCTTGCCGGCATCCCCCATTATTTTCACCAGACCGGTTTTTCTCCCCAGTGTGCGCAAGCCAACTACATCAGCCAATCTGAGGAACTTGGACGCCGTGTGCACCAGGGACGGGTTTGCCAATAGCTTTTGGAAGAGCAGCTTTTGCAGCCAAGGCTGTCCCTGCCGCTTGAGTAGCTCCTCCCTAGTATTAAAGATAATGTCGGCAGTGACCACCCCACCGGGGCAGTCATCAAGACAAGCGTTGCAGGTCAGGCAGTTGAACACGGAGTCTTTAATCTCACCAATCTCCAGCTGGTCGTCAAGCAGGGCACCACTAATCAGGGCAATGCGCCCCCTGGCTGCCGTCCATTCTATGCCGGTAACCTTATAGATAGGACAATGGGCTAGGCAAAACCCACATTTGTTGCACCGCTGTAAAGATTCCGCTAGTTCTTTTGCTACTGTTGCCATCTCTAATATTCACCTCCTACCACTCTGCCTGGATTAAGAATGTTGGCGGGGTCGAGTTTTGTTTTTAAACGTCTCATCAAGGTGTAATCGCTTCGCTGAGGCAAGCCGTCAGTACTTTTTCTGACCGAAAGCGGAGCGGCTTCAACAATGAAGAAGCCTGCCATACCTTCCGCGGCTTGCTTCAAATCACCTATGATACGGGCTACATCAGTGTTTCCGTCAGCAACATAGGAATAGAGGATGCCACTACCACCATGTGCCGTAATGCCTATTGCCACGCTGTGTCTGTCACCGACTTCCTTTACTGCTTTAAACATATCCCCTAATTTGCCAATGGGCACCGAAGCCTTCCCTTGAATAGTTGATGGCTCGGCAGACAGAATTGACTGATGTACCCCACGGTAAGCATTCCAAGCCTTGGTCTCCTCTTTACTCTCAAGGGTAGCAACCTGGTGTGCCTTGTTCGCCTCAGCTATAATGCTGATTTCTTTCAAATGCCGGGCAACTGCCTCGTTGTCGCCTTCAATGCCGAGCATCAGCAGCACCTCGCCTTCCTCAAGGCGCGAGCCGTATTCCAAGTTGCGACCAGCTACCGAGTCTATCAGCTCGATTGAAGCAGGGGTTAAGACTGAGTTCAGGAGCTGGTTTACTGAGCGGAAGGCATCTTCAGAGTTAGCGAAGGTTAACCACATACTTTTAGTAGCCTCGGGCAGAGGGAACAGGCGTAGAACCGCTTCAGTAATAATCCCCAGGGTACCCCACGAACTGATGAACATCTTGGGCAGGTCAAGCCCGGCCACATTTTTCATTGTTTTCCCACCGGCATGAATGATGTCTCCGGTGGGAGTGACTACAGTTAAACCCAAAACGACATCACGGGCAGTCCCATACATAAACCGCAACGGTCCGCTGGCATTGGCCGACAGTTCCCCGCCAATAGTTGATGTCTCCCTATAGAGCGGGTCAAGAGGGAAGAAGAGTTTGTGTTCGGCTACCTGCTTTTGAAGTTCACTGTTGACCATGCCCGCTCCTACCTTAATGGAGAGATTACCGATGTCAAAGTCTACGATTTGATTCATATTCTTCAGGCAGAGAACCACGTCAGCCGACGAGAGGTAGGGACCAACCGGCTGTTTTGAGCCGCTCCCCCAGGGAATTACGGAAGTCCCAGACTCATTGGCTGCCTTAATAATTTGTGATACCTGCTCGGTGGAAGAAGCAAAGACAACAGCCCCAGGCACAAACCCGTCTACCTCGTAGGGCGCTGTCTTCTGGCTATCCGTTATCACATTCTCAGTGCCAACTATTTCAGCAAGTCTTTGATAGAGGGCTTCCCGTTCCTGTGGGGCAGCCTTCTCCGCTACCGGGATACTCTCCTTCAAAGCTTCTTCTGTTTCGGGGGGAAGCAGCTTCCCCGGGTTTAAGATGTTATCCGGGTCAAAGACCTGCTTCACCTGTCGCATGGTGGCTAAGTCAGCTGGACTAAACATACGGTACATAGCATCCAGCTTTTGTAAGCCGATTCCATGCTCACCGGTGATGGTGCCACCCAGAGCAATGCAAGTATCAAGGATTTCCTCCCCGGCTTTTTTCGCCGCCGCACTTTCTTCTGGGTTGGTATTATCATACAAGATTAAAGGATGGAGGTTACCATCACCAGCATGATATACATTGGCAATTAGTAGGTGATACTTTTCTGAAATCTCTTTTACCTTGCGCATTGCTGGCACCAATTTATTTCGGGGCACTGTGCCATCGTTTACTAAATAAGGCGGACATATCCTAGCTACCGAACCGAAAGCCCCCTTGCGACCTTTCCAGATGGTATCCGTTTCAGCAGCCGTTTTGGGCAGGCGCAGCTCACGCACCTTGTTTCTCTGGCATATCTCTGATATCTCCTTGACCTGTCTATCCAGACTATCGGCTAATCCGGCAACTTGAATGAGAAGCACTGCTTCAGCATCGGTTGGATAGCCGGCATGTATGCTTTCTTCAATAGCCCCGCACATTGTCTTATCCATTACCTCCAGAGCGGTAGGAAGAATGCCGGCGCCTATAATATCGGAAACAGCTTGATTCGCGTCTTCCATAGTCACAAAGATAGCCAGCATTGACTGGGTAGCCTCAGACTTGGGGAGGATATGCAACACCAACTTGGTGGCAATACCCAGCGTTCCCTCTGAGCCGACGAGCAAGGCTCTCAAATCGTAACCGGGGATATCCTCAATACTCCCGCCAACGTCAACCACATCTCCGTTGGGTAAGACGACCTCCATCCCACAGACATACTTTGAAGTTACCCCATAGCGCAAGCAAAGCGGACCGCCGGCATTCTCACCGATGTTCCCGCCCATGGTGCAACTCTTCTGGCTGGCGGGGTCGGGGGGATAGATGAAGCCCAATGGTGCCAAAGCATCCTGCAGGTCCAGATTGACCACCCCTGGCCCAACTACCGCCCTTCGGTTTGCCGTGTCCATACCAAGTATGCTGTTCATCCGGCTTAGCTCGAGGATGAGTCCGCCCCGGATAGGTACTGTACCACCGGATATACCGGTGCCGGCACCGCGGGGCACTATCGGTATTTGTTCTCGATGTGCCGCCTTCATTACCGCCGAGACTTCAGCAGTACTGCTGGGAAAAACAATGGCCTCCGGCATCTCTTGCTGTTGGGTCGCATCATAAGAGTATGCCAGGAGGTCTTTCTTGGAGAATAAGATGTCCTCACGCCCGACTATCTTAGCCAGCTCCTTGATAAAGCTTTCTTCCATCTAACCTCTCCCTCCTCATTTACAGGTTTCCAAGTTCACTGGTGGGGAATAGCTAGTTATTATTAAAGTTCACACAAATGGGGGCTTACCACTAGCCCCCCACGCCTAATCCGCGCCTCTCTAAGGATACGCTTAGTATTAGCGATAAATACTTCAGGACTTACCCTGACCCAACATGACATCAACTTATTTATCGCCTTTATTTAATTATAGCATAGGGTTAACACCGCATCAAGAAGGATTCAGGCAGTTAGCCCACCGGGGTTGCCACTCACTTTAACCATCCAGCACGGGGACAACCAGCGGTCCTTCCGGAATTACCGCAATTTCGGCATCATTTCCAATAATTTTAAACGCTTTTTGCAAACCCTGCTCTATCGTACGGATTGGCGTTATCATCATAGCTTCGATTATGCTATCTTCCAGCTCTGAGACCAGGTAAAAGTCATTCCTCAGTTGGTCGCGGGCAAGAATTTGATTTTGCCACTGAACACCTATCGGCTCTTCACGCCTTATCTTCTGCAGTACTTCCTTGGGAGAGCTAACCGAGGCATGCAACTCTACAAATTCCTCGGGCCCCTTGCCGTCACCGCAGGCTGAGGCTATTATTACGATTCCTCCGTCACGGGTTATCCTAGCGGCAGTGTTCATACCTTTGCAGGACTGATATAAATCCAGGTCTAATGGGGCGCCGCTATTGGTAGTAATCACAATGTCCACCTTGTGGGGGGCTTTGACTGTAGCAATATCGCTCTCTATTTCACACCCTATCTCGTGAGCCTTCAAGGGGTCTCCGGTGACTATGTGGGTAATTTCTCTATCTTTGTTTAGAATCACGTTAACTATGAAATTGAGTTTAGCCATTATTGCCTGTTCTACCAAATCCTCATGCACGATATTCCCCTGGATAATCCCGGATACGGAACAGGGATGGTCTAACATCTTATAGCTGTGGTTTTTGTAAGCCGACCTGACACTGAACACGCCGGGAGCTATACTTTTCCTGCCACCGGAGAAACCGGCAAACCAGTGAGGCTCGATAAAACCGGTACTTAAGCGGAAGTCTGCCTCCACCACCCTGGTATTTATGTCCACAGGGGTACCTCTGGATGTCGTGCCAATGTAGACACACTGGTCAACGTCATGATTGATAACGTCGTAGTTTTCAACTATATCTCTACCCAGCTTTTTGACCAATTCCTGCTTATCTAAAGGAGGGTGCAAGCCAACGGCAACCATTATGGTTATATTTTCCCGGGGTATTTTTGCTTCTAACTCAGCCAAAATCGGGGGAAGTAGCCTGTCATCGGGACAGGGTCGGGTATTATCCGTAGCCATGACCACTACTTTATCATTCTTATTGAGGCAATCGCGGAGGGGGGGACATCCAATCGGGGCTCTCAGGCTATTGGTTATAGCCTCTCTCTCATTCTCCAGACCTTTTATATATTTTGTGTTCAGAACGTAGGATAAGTTTTTAGTCGGTATCTTAGCTTTTAAGAAAGAGTCCCCGTAAGGAAGTTCAACTTCGGTGTATGTCATAATATAGCACGCTCTGGATTTATCTTTTAGCCATATTCACAATTTGGTGTCTTAGTTCCGGCATAAGCTTGGATAAGTCTATTGATTGGGGGCACACTTCAGTGCAACGCCCGCATCTAAGACAGGTATAAGCAATAGGCGCCGCCATGTCAAAGCCACCACTCATATAGGCAGTTAAAATAGCGCCCAGACCACCAAAGTATCCGTGCCCGCCATAATATCCGGCAGCCAGTTCAAAAACGGGACATTCAAAGAGACAGGCTCCACACTTTATACAGCGCAATGCCTCCTTTAGAATAGGGTCCTTGGCAAGTGTGCTTCGCCCATTGTCCAGAAAGACCACATGAAGCTCTAACGGACCGCTGGAACC
>JAUVXN010000026.1 GCA_030603605.1 Dehalococcoidales bacterium
AGTCTTAGACATACTCAAGATGCGAGAAATTTACCGACATGTTAGTAACGCCGCTGACCGTATCGATGAAGCAGCTAATGTGCTGAGTGACATTGCCGTCAAAATAACATAGGGGGCGGCCTAACTAATATATAAATTAAAAGGCCGTGATGAAATACAATAGAAATCGATGGGACCAGATTTTCCAGAGTGAAGGTAGGGTATTTGACAGTCCTCACGAAGATATGCCCCGGCTTATACCATATTTTAGAGCTCAAGGGGCAAAAAGAATACTGGACTTGGGCTGTGGCTCTGGTCGTCATATTGTGTTCCTGGCCAAGCATGATTTTGAAGTCCACGGAGTCGACGTCTCTCCTGTAGGCATTAAGCTAGCGAAAAGATGGATGGAAGATGAGAAATTAGCCGCCAGCTTCATTATCGGCAGTATCTACAATAAGTTGCCTTATGCGAATGCTTTTTTTGATGCAGTTATCTCAGTGCAGGTAATCCACCATAACACGGCTGAGAACATAAGAGGATTGATAGCAGAAATATGGAGGGTGCTGAAGCCGGCAGGACTCTTTTTTGCCACCATTCCCATGTATAAAAATCAAGCCAAACGGTTTCAACAGATTGAAGAAAATACTTTTCTGCCGTTAGACGGACGAGAGGAGAGTATTCCCCATTACTACTTTGATGAAGAACGAATAAGAAACTTCCTTTCGGCATTCAATATCTTAGATATTCACGTTGACTCAAAAAACCATTATTGCTTTCTTGGAGCAAAATCAGAGAAAATAGTAGTTGATAAAAAGTGATTAGGACTGGTTGGTTGACGTTAATAAAGCGAGCATAAGTATCGAGAGACATCTAAGGGGGCAAGTTATGGCAACAAGAGTTTTCGTTATCTTGAGCAGCGGGGACAGAGAAGTGGCATTAGAGGTTGGACTTGTATATCCATTTAACGCCGCAACCAAAAAGTGGGTGGATGAGGTTAAAGTAATCATATTTGGGCCGTCAGAGAAAATTGCTGCCTGCGATTCGGAAGTTCAAGCGAAACTGAAGGAGTTAATAGAAGCCGGTATTGAGGTTATGGCGTGCAAGTGGTGTGCCGATAGAATGAATGTAACCGATAAATTGGAAGCGGCGGGAATCAAGGTGGTATATGTCGGCTCAATAATATCGGAACTGCTGAAGGATGGCTGGGCTTCATTGACATTTTAAGTGACCGGAGCCTAAGGATAATCGGGCAAATGGCTCCATCCTCACCTGCACAGTTGAAGACGGGTAGCCTGGGTGTTTTTTGCGATTGAAAATAAGTACACAGTAGAAACAGGGTTTGACAGCCGGTTGATAAGTATGTTAGGCTGGCGGATGGTAGCATGAGAAAAGCCATCAGTAAATATGCAGGTGGAAGATTATCTCTAGAAAGACACCATAAAAGGGATTAAACATCCCTTTTTTTGCGTTTTAATCTATGTTAGCATCCATGCGAAAGTTAACCTTGGAAACTGGTGTGAGCTAACCACTAATAAGGAGGTGCGATGGAAAGTAAGACACGAGCTAATACTTTCATAGAGGAGGTTGGCACTGTTCCTGGCGGCGAGGGCGTTCGCCTTTGCATTCAGTGCGGTACCTGCACTGCATCCTGTCCTAGTGCCACAAGATGGGAGTACACACCTTCAGGAATCATTGCTATGATTCGGGCCGGATTGCGGGACGAGGTTTTATCCAGTAGCTCCATGTGGCATTGCCTCTCCTGCTATTTCTGCACGGTACGCTGCCCCCGCAATGTCAAGCCAACTGAGCTATTTCACATCTTGGAGGGCTTGTCAAACCAATACGGTTATAAGGTTAAAAAGACTCGCACCCCGGCTATGTATCGCAGCTTCGTAAGCTCTATCAAGAATAATGGGCGAGTCCATGAATTTGGAATGATGTTCAAGTATTACCTGACAACCAACCCGTTCGCCGCACTCAAGGTGCTACCAGTAGGCTTACAGCTATTTTCCCACAAGCGAATGCCACTGTTACCCCACAAGATTAAAGGTAAAGACGACCTATCCAAGATTATCCAAAAATTTAAAGAGGTTAGAGGTAGCCAATGAAATATTATGCATACTATCCCGGTTGTTCGTCCGACGCTACAGCAGCAGGTCTTGGTATCTCGGCTCAGGCTATAGCTAAACCTCTGGATATGGAGCTAATAGAGCTTGAGGACTGGAACTGCTGTGGTTCGACTCCGTATGGTTCTTTGGATGAATTAGAGTCAATTGCTGTAGTCGCTCGGAATTTAGCCCTGGCGGAGAAAACAGGGCTTGACCTGGTAACCCCTTGCAGTTCCTGTTTTGTAACCCTCACCCAAGCCAATTTACACCTGAAAGAGTACCGGCAGTTGATGAGCCAGGTAAACGAAGCCTTAGCCGTTGCCAACCTGGAGTACAATGGGAATGTACGGGTAAGGCTTTTACTGGAAGTATTAATCAATGATATTACCCCTGAGACTATTACCGCTAAGGTTAAGCGACCACTTAGCGGTCTTAAGGTAGCCCCCTATTATGGTTGTCAGGAAGCCCGCCCCAACTATGGCTTCGACAACCCTAGTTTTCCACAGTCTCTTGACCGCTTGGTGGAGAGCCTGGGAGCGGATGTGGTTCCTTACCCATTAAAGAACCACTGTTGCGGCGGGGCATTAATCATCTCAGAAGAAGGTCTGGCCCTGGACTTAATGCATAAATTGTTGGCTAACGCGGTGGAAAACGGGGCTCAGTGCATCACTACCCCCTGCCCGTTATGCCAGACAAACCTGGATGCTTACCAAGGCAGGGTCAACAGTAAGTTCAAAACCAACTATAACCTGCCTATTTTGTTCTTCACCCAACTGATGGGCGTAGCCTTTGGACTTAATAGCGAAGACTTAGGTTTGAAAACAAATATCGTTCCCACTCAAAAGGTTCTAGCAGAATACCTCTAAGGAGTAGTGAATGGATAAGGACAAAGATAAAAGGGTCGGTGTTTATATCTGCCACTGCGGAAGCAATATAGCGGCAATCGTCGATTGCGAAAAGGTGGCTGAATTTGCTCAGGGTTTAGACAACGTGGTTATCGCCCGCGATTACAAATATATGTGCTCTGAGCCGGGGCAAAACCTTATCAAGGATGATATCAAGGAGCAGGGGCTCAATCGGGTGGTGGTGGCTTCCTGTTCACCGCGGATGCATGAGCCTACTTTCCGTCATGCCTGTCAGGATGCCGGGCTGAATCAGTATTTATTTGAAATGGCTAACATCCGGGAGCACTGCTCGTGGGTGCATGAAGATAAGGAGAAGGCAACAGAGAAGGCAAAAGCATTGGTCAGCGCGGCGGTGAGGCGTGTCCTATATCACGAGCCTCTGGAAGCAAGAGAGGTTCCGGTTAACCCGAATACCCTGGTTGTCGGCGGAGGTATTGCTGGAATACAGGCCGCGATAGAGATTGCCGATTCGGGACACCAGGTTTATCTTGTCGAAAAGGACCCGAGCATCGGCGGGCACATGGCCCAGTTTGATAAGACCTTCCCCACTTTGGACTGTGCCGCCTGTATCCTGACCCCGAAGATGACCACCGCAGGTCAACACCCTTATATCCGACTTATGAGCTATAGCGAGGTAACCGAAGTATCGGGCTATGTCGGCAACTTCAAAGCCAAAATCAAAAGAAAAGCACGCTATGTTGACGAAGTCAAGTGTACCGGCTGTGGCGAGTGTTTCAAGGTCTGCCCTGTTGAGTTAGATAGTGAGTTTGACGAAGGTTTAAGCAAACGTAAGGCCATCTATACCCCCTTCCCCCAGGCAGTTCCCAACAAGGCCACCGTTGATAAACTGGGCTACCCGCCATGCCGGGTTGTCTGTCCGGCCGGTGTTAACGCTCAAGGTTATATCGCCCTTATCTCCGAAGGCAAGTTTAAAGAAGCCCTGGAGGTAGTACGCCGAACCATGCCCTTCGCCGGGGTTATTGGGCGGGTCTGCACCCATCCCTGCGAAACAGACTGCGAGCGGAAGACGGTTGATGACTCTATATCTATCCGGACACTGAAGCGATTTATTGCCGATTACGAGCTAAAGACCGGCAGAGAGAAGGCGACTCCCGTTGAGCGGACGAAGGAGGACAAGGTAGCCATCGTTGGCTCCGGGCCGGCGGGTCTGGCTTGTGCCTATGACCTGGTCAAGAATGGATACCCAGTGACTGTGTTTGAAGCCTTACCAAAGGCCGGTGGTTTGCTACGCTACGGAATCCCTGAATACCGGCTGCCGAGGAAAACACTGGATAATGAGATTGATTACGTAAAAGAGCTTGGAGTGGAGATTAAAACGAATACCCCGGTAAAAGACCTCAGTCAGCTCTTTGAACAGGGATACAAGACTATTTTCCTTGGCACTGGAGCTAGTGTGAGCCAGAAGATGAGGATTCCTGGCGAAGACATCACCGGGGTAATCCATGCTCTTGATTTCTTAAAAGAGGTAAATTCTGGAGCCAAGGTCAGTTTAGGCAAACGGGTAGCGGTTGTTGGTGGCGGTAATGCTGCTGTTGATGCCGCCAGAGTGGCGCAGCGCCTCGGTGCTAAAGAGGTGACTATTGTCTATCGCCGCTCCCGGGCTGAAATGCCAGCAGTGGCTACCGAGGTTGACGAGGCAGAACGGGAGGGGGTAAACATCCACTTCCTGGCGGCACCGGTCAAAGTTCTGAGTAAGGACGAGCAATTAACCGGCATAGAGTGTATCCGCATGGAGCTGGGTGAGCCTGACGCCAGTGGTCGGCGGCGACCAGTACCGGTAGAAGGCTCGGAATTCACTATGGATGTTGATAATGTAATTATCGCCATCGGGCAGGCGGTAGATAAAACAGAACTGCCCAAAGAGCTTACCTACACCGGTTGGGGCACTCTCTCTGTGGACCAGGTCACACTGGAAACAGATATTTCTGGTGTCTTCGCTGGCGGCGATGTGGTTGCTGGTCCCGCTGATGTCATCGGTGCTATTACTGCCGGCAAGGAAGCCGCGGAGAGTATCGACCGCTATTTAAGCGGAACTGATTTACGTGAAGGAAGACCAAAGACACTCCCCAGAGTCAAGGAAATCTCAAAGGAGGGGGTGCAACCGAAGCCAAAGGCAGCGATGCCAGTGCTTGACCTCAAACAGAGAGAGGGCTTCACCGAGGTTGAGCTTGGCTTTGATGAAAAGACAGCAATTGAAGAAGCCAAGCGTTGCCTGAACTGCGCTGCCTGTTCCGAATGCATGGAATGCGTAAAAGCCTGTGAAGCCCAGGCTATCAATCATGAAATGGAAGATGAGATTGTTGAGGTTGATGTTGGCAACATCATTGTCGCCACCGGCTTCCAGCAGTTCGACCCCTCGGTAATCTATGAATATGGCTACGGGCGATATGATAATGTCATCACCGGTCTGCAATTTGAGAGGATGTCCAATGCATCGGGACCCTCTAGTGGTGAGGTTCTTCTGGCTGACGGGCGGAAACCGGAGAGCATAGCCATCCTGCACTGTGTCGGCAGTCGCGATGAGAATTACCACAAATACTGCTCGCGGGTCTGCTGTATGTACTCGCTGAAATACTCCCATCTACTAAAGGAGAAAGTCCCTGAAGCAGCTGTCTATCAGCTATATATTGACATGCGCTGCCCTGGCTCGGGCTATGAAGAGTTTTACGAGCGACTTCAGAAAGAGGGAGTCAACTTTGTGCGGGGTCGCGCCGGCGAGATTACTGACATCGCTGAGACCCCGGAAGAAGAAGGCAAGCTGATTGTCAATGTTGAGGATACCCTAGTCCGCCGCAAACGGCGTCTCCCGGTTGATATGGTCATTCTGAGCTGCGCCCTGGAACCCACTGCTGACGTCGAGCAGTTAGCCAGAACCTTCTCCCTGAGCCGAAAGGCGGACGGCTTCTTCCTGGAGAAGCATCCCAAACTCGACCCGGTAGCCACCATGACCGATGGCGTCTTCGTTGTTGGTTGCTGTCAGAGTCCAAAGGATATCCCCGACACTGTGGCTCAGGCTTCAGCCGCCGCTGCCCGGGCGCTGGCAATGATTAGCAAAGGCAAGGTTGAGATTGAAGCTGCCACTGCAATCATTGATGAGGAACTTTGCTCCGGCTGCAGAATATGTAATGAACTCTGTCCCTACAAAGCAATTTCCTTTGACGAGGAGAAGAAAGTCTCCATTGTTAATGAAGCAGTATGCAAGGGTTGTGGTGTCTGTGTGTCGGCTTGCCCCAGCGGTGCCATTACCGGTAAGCACTTTACCACTGAGCAAATTTTGTCCGAGATTGAGGGGGTGCTGGTATGAGCTTTGAACCAAAGATTTTGGGCATTCTGTGCAACTGGTGTTCCTATGCCGGCGCTGACCTTGCCGGCATTTCTCGGAAGAAATATTCTCCCAATGTAAGGATAGTGCGGGTTATGTGCAGCGGAAGGGTAGAACCCGCCTTCATACTCAAAGCTTTTGAGAAGGGGGCTGACGGCGTTCTCATCTTGGGTTGTCACCCCGGTGATTGCCACTACTCTGAGGGGAATTATAAAACAATGCGGCGCATGCCCCTGCTGAAGAAGCTGCTGTCCCAGATGGGAATTGAGGATGAACGGCTACGCATGGAATGGGTGTCAGCATCGGAAGGGGACCATTTCGCTGCCGTAGTCGATGAGATGACCGAGCAAGTAAGAAAATTAGGACCATTCCCCCGAAATGGAGGTGGCGAGAATGGCTAAACCAAAAATAGCACTGTACTGGGCGGCTAGCTGTGGCGGCTGTGACATTGCCCTACTTGAGATTGGTGAAAAACTCCTCAAACTGGCTGAAGCCGCCGACATTGTCTTCTGGCCGATAGCCATTGATGTCAAGTACAAAGATGTTGAAGCCATGCCTGATAAGAGCATTGATGTCTGCCTGTTCAACGGGGCTATCAGAAACTCGGAACAGGAACACATGGCTAAAATGCTCCGTGAAAAATCCAAGGTAATGATTGCCTTTGGCTCCTGCGCCTACGAGGGCTGTATCCCCGGTCTGGCGAATATGTTCAACCGGCAGATGATTTTTGACCGGGCTTACCTGGAAACAGAGTCAACCGACAACAAGGAGCAAATCACACCTCAGACAAGCTGTAAAGTACCCGAGGGTGAACTTACCCTCCCCGAGTTCTATGATACCGTTAAGACTCTGCGCCAGACGGTGGACGTAGAATATGTCGTTCCCGGCTGTCCGCCAGAAGAAAAGACAATCTGGCTGGCTCTGGAAGCCCTGATTGAAGGTAAACTACCCCCTCCGGGAACAGTGATAACCCATAATGTCAAAGCGGTATGTGATGAGTGCTCCCGAAAGAGGGATGTCAAGAAAATTACGAAAATTTACCGCACCTGGGAGATTATTCCTGACCCAGAAGTATGTCTCCTGGAACAGGGAATCCCCTGTGCCGGTATTGCCACTCGGGGTGGCTGCGGTGCTCTATGCCCCCTGGCTAACATGCCGTGCACCGGTTGCTATGGACCGGTAGACGGAGTTATTGACCAGGGAGCTCACTTCATGAATGCTCTGGCTTCCGTGATTGATTCCAACGACCCCGAGGAAATCCAGAAAATTGTCGATGATATCCTCGACCCGGTAGGTACCTTCTATCGCTACAGTCTACCTGATTCCCTTCTAAGGAGGGCGAGAATAAAATGAAAAAGATAACAATTGACCCCATCACCCGGTTGGAAGGTCACGGCAAGATAGAAATCTTCCTCAATGATAAAGGTGAGGTAGAAAATTCCTACTTTCAGATTCCAGAACTGAGGGGCTTTGAGAAGTTCTGTGAGGGGCGGCTGGCAGAAGACATGCCCCAGGTAACCCAGAGAATCTGCGGGGTCTGCCCTGAAGCCCACCACGTGGCATCAACTAAAGCGCTGGATGATTTGTTCCATGTTGACCCGCCCAGCCCCGCTAAAAAACTTCGCGAACTTCTTTACTCTGCTTTCACTGTTACCGACCACACCACCCATTTCTATATACTTGCCGGACCCGACTTCATTATGGGACCAGATGCCCCGGTAGCCGAGCGAAACATTCTGGGAGTCATTGCCAAGGTAGGCCTGGAATTAGGTGGCGCGGTAATCAAGACCCGCAAGCAAAACCACCATGTCATCCAAATGATTGGCGGCAGACCGGTACACCCGGTCTTCGGTCAGCCCGGCGGTGTCAGTAAAGGGCTTAATGAAGAGGAAAGAAAAGAAATTGAACAGATAGCCAAGGATTCGGTGGAATTTGCCCAGCTGTCACTGAAGGTCTTTGACGACATAGTCCTCAAAAACAAGGAATATGTGGACATGATAGTCAGTGACGCTTATACCCACCAGACCTATTACATGGGCTTGGTTGATGAGAATAATAAGGTCAACTTCTACGAAGGCAAGGTCAGGGTGGTTGACCCTGAAGGTAAAGAATTCGCCAAATTTGCTCCTCATGAATACCTTGAGCATGTTGCTGAGCATGTGGAGCCGTGGACCTATGTCAAATTCCCCTTCCTCAAGAAAATTGGCTGGAAAGGGTTTGTCGATGGCAAAGACAGCGGCGTTTTCCGCGTGGCTCCACTAGCCCGACTCAATGCTGCCGACGGCATGGCAACACCGCTTGCCCAGGAAGCCCACGATAAGATGTATACCACTCTAGGGGGCAAGCCTGTCCATCATACCCTGGCTATGCACTGGGCTCGCCTGGTAGAAACCTTATATGCTGCAGAAAGAATGGTGGAACTCGTCCAAGACCCGGAAATCACCAGCACTGATATCCGAACCATCCCCACGGCAACCCCTGACGAGGGTGTCGGCATTGTTGAGGCACCCCGAGGCACTTTAATCCATCACTACTTCACTGATGAAAGAGGAGTGATTAAGAAAGTTAATTTGATTGTAGCCACGGTGCATAATGCTGCCGCAGTCAACATGTCAATAAAGAAAGCAGCTATGGCACTCATTAAACCGGGCAAAGAAATAACCGAGGGACTGCTTAACCGGATTGAAATGGCTTGGCGCCCCTATGACCTCTGCCTTGCCTGCGCCAGCCATGCTTTCCCCGGCAGCAACCCCTTACCAATACACATCTACAATAACAAGGGTAAACTGATTAAAAAATTGGCCTGAGATTGATTAGGGCAGGCAAGGTGGTGAGTGGGGATACTGAAAATGAAGACATTGATTCTGGGAATGGGCAACCCAATAATGGGGGATGATGGTGTTGGTATCTGGGCTGCCCGGGCGCTTAAAGATAGAATCAACGAAGAAAAGGTAACCGTAATGGAGACCGGCATGGCTGGCCTGAACTTGCTGGAACTGCTGGCTGACTACGATAGAGCCATCCTCATTGACGCCATAAAAACCGGCGAAGGAGAGATTGGAAAAATTTACCGCCTTGAGCCTGAGACACTTAATAAAACCCGACACGCGGCTTCCACTCACGGAATAGACTTTTCTACCTCGCTTGAACTCGGCAACCGACTCGGACTTTCTTTACCCCGGGACATTATCCTTTTCGGCATTGAGGTAGCTGATGTGAACACCTTTTCCGAGAAGTGCACACCCGAAGTGGAGAAGGCAATACCAGTAGTGGCTGATATGGTGGTTCAGGAACTGAATGGAGGCAACCATGCATGAGTTCTCCCTCGCCAAAAACATCGTAGAGACCGCACTGGCTGAGACCAAGAAACAAGATGTGAAGCGCATTGATACTCTCAATGTGAAATTGAGTAATTTAAGCCACATCACTCCTGACAATCTGGAGTTCTGCTTAACAGCAGCCGCCACGGGAACTGCCGCCGAAAAAGCAAGGATTGAAATTGAGACTTTCGACCCGACTGTCCTCTGCCAGGAGTGCGGTCATACCTTTACCTTCCAGAAAAGTGAGCCATTCTGCCCACAATGCCGGAGCAAAAAACTGAAGATGGTCGATGTTAGTGAGGCATTTCTGGAAAGCCTGGAGGTGGACTAAGTCCGGGGGTGAAATATGTGTGTAGCGATACCATATCAGGTGGTTGAAGTCAAGGAAAACTCCCTGGCGGAGATTGAAATCGCCGGCGTCAGGCATAAGGTTAGCCTGGCTCTTGTCCCCGATGTAAAAGCTGGTGACTGGGTGCTGGTCAACCTTGGCACCATAACCACCAGGATTGATGAGGATGAGGCCAAAGAAATAATTAGTCTATATAAAGAGATAGCCGAAGCAGCAACGCTCTAAGAGACTTAATCGATAGAAGGAGGAACGGGAATGAATGAGACCAAAGGACTTTTAAGCTGGAAAAAGCACAGGAAGGGGATTTACTTCGCCCTGGCAACAGCCCTCATCAGCGGCTTAGCTATCTACATCAACAAGTTCGCCGTAATGGAAATGAAAGACCCCTTCATCTTCACTGCCGTCAAGAACGTGGCTGTGGCGGCGTTGCTTTTTGCCTTCTTGATACTACCCAAGGCACTACCAGAACTGAAAAATTTATCGCGCAAACAGTGGCTAACCCTGGGGGTTATTGGCGGCGTGGGCGGTAGCATCCCATTTCTACTATTCTTCTACGGTCTGAGCTTAGGTACCGCGGTGAGTGCTGCCTTTATCCACAAGACCCTCTTTATCTGGGTTGCCATCCTGGCCGTACCCTTCCTTGGCGAACGACTGGGCAAATTCCATATAGCTGCCCTGGCGACCTTGGTCGGAGGTAATATCCTGCTACTGGGGTGGCCAAAGTTATGGCTCATCAGCGGGGGCGAATTAATGATATTTGCAGCTACCCTCCTCTGGGCAGTTGAGGCTATCATTGCCAAAAGGGTAATGAAGCAGGTTAGCCCAAATGTGGCCGCCTTCGGGCGGATGTTCTTTGGAGCTATCGTGATGCTGGTTTTCTTGGGCGTAACCGGAAAACTAAGCACCATTGCTACTCTTGGTGGACAGCAATTCGGCTGGGTAGCTCTGACCTCGGTGTTCCTTTTTGGCTATGTTTCCTGCTTCTACACCGGACTGAAGTATGCTCCAGCCTCAGTGGTTGCCAGCATCCTGGTGCTGGGTTCGGTCATCACCAGCCTGCTCTATGCTATCCTTGACGCCAAGATATATTCGCTAGCACAAATAATGGGCATGTTGCTCATTGTCTTAGCTACTCTGGGGCTATGGTATATTGCACCAAAGGTCAGAATCCAAAAGGAGGCTTTATCACCAGTTCCTGTGGAGCAGTGAGATGATTATAGATGGAACTATTAAGTTCGCCCGATACGCTTTTATGCCAAATAAGCTCGGTTATTGCGGGAGCGGCGATAATAGGACTCTTTTTGATT
This sequence comes from Dehalococcoidales bacterium, assembly GCA_030603605.1. The sequence goes on from JAUVXN010000026.1 coordinate 11,312, forward strand.
ATTGTGCGGCAATGCATACTGATCCGGGACTGGTTATTATCCTGCAGAAGTTTGAGGCAGCCTATCCCTATCTCAAGCTGATTGCCAGTAGTAATCACATCCCTGACCCCTTTGATGCCCGTGTCGTGGAGGCATACTGGCTGGGTAACGAACTACTGGACCGGGTCGACCTGCCCCAGTTCTACAATTCCCTGCGCGAGCGGTTCGCAAAGCGATTAAACCCGAAGACGCTAGGGCACCTGCTGAGCAAGCCGCCCCTTGGTGCCCGGCCTTTTCACAATTTCCACGTCTTTGATGTGCACAATCACATGGGCACGCTTGGTCATAGCTTGGAGACTATGGAAAACTGTCGCATTGGCTGGGGTCGGGTCAAGGAAATGGGAGCAACCAACTTGGTCGTGGAACATCAACCACTGGTATTGGAATGTGGTAAACTAAAGCTGGGTGAACCAAGGGAGAAAAGGGTGCAGCGTCAGCTCAATGGCACAGGGTTTATTACCAATTGTCAGGCAGGTGATTTTGTCTCTTTCCACTGGGACTGGGCTTGCGAGATGCTGAGCCTAAGGCAAGTGCGGAATCTGGAGAGGTATACCAGGTATCATCTTGAGCTAGCCAATCAGACACTATAGCTCCTGTGGTGCAGAGAGGAAGTGGAACTCAGTACTCTCGGTACTTCCAGAACTGTGACCTGTCTATCCTGTTAGTCTTGCCCTGACAGATTATTGTCTCTGCCCATTGAGGTAGAAGATGCCCAGATTAAAAATGGAACAAACACAGTCCCAGCAGATGCGACAGGAACTAAGCCAGGTCCTCCGCATGGAACAGGCTAGCCTGCTGGAAATGCCTGAGGAAGAGTTTCATAGGCTCATCACTGAGACAGAACAGGGTCGCCTTTTCCAAAAGCTATACCAGAAAGAAAAGCTAATCCGCTATCAGAGATTCCCCAGAACCGACATTTCCTCCAGTTTCTATCAAATTAAAGAAGAGATGGTAGCCGATAGAGACTCTCTGGATATTGAATCCCTCTTGCTGAATAAAGAGCATATTGTCCGACAGATACAGAAACTGGGGCTGGAGAAATTCAAACAGTCTTTCTTATTCTGTAAAGCTGGGCTGACTGAGGAAGAAATCGCCGCAGAGTGCGACCTTGAGGTTTTAGAGGTTCAAAAGATAAATAACCTTATTGATGACTTCTCCATCATGAGCGAGTTTTATCATCCCTCCAATGTCACCTCAGACAGCATTCGCTATTCCAGGGTCGCTTCAGTGGAGAGGGATAGGGATGGTCTTGTTATCGGTTACTTTTCGGCTTCCCTTGCCCGAGGAAGATACACGATTGATTATGAGAGGTTTGAAGAGATAAAAACGACTGGCGCGTTCACCGAAGCCGAGGGCAAAGAAGCCAGGCAGCTATTCAAGAAGCTGGAACTAATTAATAGCCGTAAGGACACAATAACTCAAATCTTGCAAAATATTATTGAGAAGCAGGCGTTTTATCTAGAGTCTGGTGATTTGAAGTCTCTCTTACCCCTCAGCCAAAAGGAGCTAGCCAAAAAGATTGGGCTCACTCCCAGCTCGGTAAGTCGCGCTATTAGAGGCAAAAGCATAGACTCCCCTTGGGGTGAAGAAATCCCCCTTAAAAACTTCTTCCCCAGACCAAAGAGGTTTAGGAAGGAATTGCTCAGGCAACTTCTTGAAACTGAGACTGAGCCCCTATCTGATGAAGCAATCAGGGACAGGCTGGACAAGGAATTCGGTGTCTCCGTTTCCCGGCGCTCGGTAGCGAATTTGAGAAAGGAGCTGAAAATACCGGCAACGTGGAAGAGAAAGCAAGCTTTAATTCAGCAGAGGAAACCATGACCAGCGACCTTCCCCCACAGAGCGCATGGCAGCGCTGGAAGGAAAGCAGCACCAGAAAAATCATTGAATGGCTACCGCAGGACCAGACGCCAAGAGGTATGCGAAGCCCTCATTTCTGGATAATCGCAGCTCTGATGGCAGTTCTTGGGTTCGTTTATTATGCGGGACACACTCCTTTAGCCCAGTTCGGTGGCTTCCTAACCTCTGCTTATCCACACGACATACATCGGACTTTGTTCTTGCTCCCCGTAATCTACGCCGCTATGGCTTTCAGGGGCTGGGGAGCTTTAATTGCTTCCTTTCTTTTCCTGTGTGTTGTGTTGCCGCGTCCCTTCCTCTGCAGCCCATACGTTGCTCCGTTGCTTAGGCCGCTTATCTTTATCCTGCTTACGACTCTCATCGGCTTGCTGACAGCAACGCTGATAAATCGGATGGAAAAAGGAGAAAAGACTCATGCCGCCCTAAAAGCAGCTTACCAGGAGCTTAGCGAATATGACCGACGCCTTAGAGAAAACCAGGCACAGCTAATCCAGGCTGAGAAACTGACCTCTCTCGGTCAGATGGCAGCCTCCATTGCCCACGAGGTTAACAATCCTCTGGCTGGAGTTCTCATCTATACCCAACTGCTGACTAAAAAAATAACTGCCGACGAG
>JAUVXN010000060.1 GCA_030603605.1 Dehalococcoidales bacterium
TCATACATGGACTAGAAATGCACTTCCATTGCTCTTGGCGGGCAAGCCTTTATGCACAATCCGCAAGCGACGCATTTCTCATTGTTGAACTTAACCCGTCTGGTTTGAGGCTCGAGTTCAAAAGCGCCGGGAGGACAGATGGTTATGCAGGCGCCACAATGGGTGCACTTTTCCTCGTTACGAGTAACATCCTGGCTGAGAGATTGAATCCTCAACCCGCTCTTAAGCAAAAATTTGATTCCCTTGTCGTACTCGTTCTGCTCCCCCGATAATTCCAGTACCAACAGCCCTTCCTCTTCCGGTTCCGGGGTAATCGAAGCCTTTAGAATATTAAATTCCAGGTCATAGTCCTTAACCAGTCGGCATATTACGGGACGTTCGACCAGGCGCTTTGGAAAGCGCAAAACGATTTTTTTAGCAACAACCATTGTCATCACCTCTGTTGTTATTTAGCTGCAAATTTATGCAGTGGATTTTGGGATTAGAGCCTTACTCTTCTATCGGGCGTTCGTTAAGTGGCTTGAAGGTTACACCGGATTCCACACCGGGTAAGGGTGCCACCGACTCGGTTAGTAAGAATTTTCCGCTTAGTATCCACTCCTTCAAAGTGGCAGCAATTTCTACTGCCCTGGGATAGCTGGACAGGGAAGCAGTGGGTACATTTTTGCCCTGAACTTTTACCTTGCCGCTCTTTAGTTGGGCATAACTGACTTCCCCCAGGATATCCGATTTTATCTGCGGATATGCCTCTGAATAATCCACGATAGGAGCCAGAATATCCTTGTCACTCACTGCCGTATATTTGAGGATTTCTTCAGAGAGTATGGGGACAGGGATGCCAATCCCGACCGTTATGGTGCAGCCATAGCCAAACATGCTTGTCCCTACCAGCCATTTGGGGCTCATCTGCTTCAAGTCGCCTATTACCGCCAGTGTCCCGCCGCCTCTCTTGGGCACCCCGTTATCGGTACGGAGCACATTCGGGTTGTGTTGTGTGCCTTGCCAGGTAATAAAGCCAACTCCACCCCCCAGGAATATTTTGGTGCCGATACCGAGGGTCTTATAGTACGGGTCATTCAACAATGGCGAGAGCTGTCCGGCACTGCAATAATAGGCATTCCCCAGGCGAGGTTTTAATATGCCCATATAGGTGTAGATTGTCTTATCAGAGAGGTTCACGGCGACATTGTAGTTCTGGTAAACATTCCTGACGTTGAACAGGACTGCCTCGTTGAGGTCTTTGATATTAATCCAGGTTTCCAGTTTTCGCCTTGGGTAGCAATCGGTACCGTAGGCGGTGGCTACCAGCCGAATATCCTTCCCGGCTACCAGTTCCTCAATCACATGTCCGCCACCATAGTTGAAATCACCGGGATGGATTCTGTTTCTGGGGTCATCATCAGGCAGGGCATTAGACCCGATGAACAAATCTACAGCCGCAAGCCCGGTATAAGCCAGAACATCATTGAGGTAGGCTCTGCCGCCACCAAGCTTTATTCGCGGTTTACTGTGCCCGATATTAAAGTAGGCACCAGAGGAACACATTGGTCCAAAGGTGCCGGTAGTAACTACATCCACTTCTTGGGCGGCTTTTTTCACGCCCTTCTTTTTTACAACATCGATTATCTCTTCAGCAGTAACTACAACTGCCTGTCCTTTGCGAATCCTTTCGTTGATTTCGGTTATTGTTTTCATCATGCGTTACCCCCATAAGACTATAGTTCTTATATCCTGGTAGCCCTTTCGGGCAACGCATGGCCCATAACGTTATCATCAGTTCCCTTGCCACCATAATGGAAAAGTGTAGCATTAATCTTTAACCTTTGTCAATTTGAGCAGGTTGAAGCTCACTCTATTATAAGCTATAATCAACTACCGGGAGGCGATTTTGCTTAAGAGTCATAGTTGTGGTGAGCTGAGAAAAGAGCATGTTGGTGGCAAGGTAACTCTGGCGGGCTGGGTAGACCGTCGCCGGGACCACGGGGGGCTGATATTCATTGACCTGCGAGATAGAGAGGGTATAGTTCAGGCGGTATTTAACCCGGAACTGGCAAAGCAATGCCATGAAGTAGCCAGCGGCATGCGCAGCGAGTATGTGGTCAGGGTTAGTGGGGAGGTTGCCCTCCGTCCACCGGGAACCGAGAACCCCAAATTACCTACCGGGGATATTGAGGTTATTGCCAGGGATACAGAGATACTCAGTCCGGCAAAGACACCACCTTTCTATATAAATGAGGACATCGAAGTAGAGGAGAACCTCCGTTTGAAGTATCGTTATCTTGACCTGCGGCGGGCTCGGATGAAAGAAAACCTGCTTCTTCGCCACCAGGTGGTGAAATTTATACGCGATTTCCTGGATGCCAGGGGATTTATCGAGGTAGAAACACCAATCCTGATTAAGAGCACTCCGGAAGGAGCCCGCGATTACCTGGTGCCCAGCCGTGTTCATTCTGGTAAATTCTATGCTCTGCCCCAGTCTCCTCAGCAGCTCAAGCAGTTACTGATGGTAGCCGGGTTGGAGAAGTATTATCAAATAGCCCGGTGCTTTCGTGATGAAGACACACGGGCTGACCGCCAGCCCGAATTCACCCAGCTTGACCTGGAAATGAGCTTTGTTGATGATGAGGACATTCTTAACCTGCTTGAGGAACTTTTCATCTCTATGGTGGAGACAATTAAACCCGAACTGGGGGTGATAAAGCCCTTCCCTCGTCTCAGCTACGCCGAAGCCATGGAGCGTTATGGCACAGATAAGCCCGATTTGCGTTTTGGACTGGAGATAAAAGACCTGTCAGATATTGTCGCTCAATCTGGTTTCTCTGTTTTTAGTTCGGCAATCAGTAGTGGGGGCAAGGTAAAAGGTATATGTGCGCCCGGTTGCGCAACTTATACCCGCCGTCAACTTAATGAACTGAATGAGCTGGCGCAGAGTCTTGGGGCTGAAGGCTTGGTAACCATACTGCTGGGCACTTCTACCGGTAGCTTAAACGATTTAACCATGGGAGCGGTAAAGTCGGTTTCGGCTAAGTTTCTAACCTTGGACCAGATTAAGGAAATGGCAAAGCGTTTGGGAGCAAATATGGGAGACCTTCTCCTGATTATTGCCGGTGAACCCGGATTGGCAAATATAGCACTGGGAGAATTGCGCCGGGAGATGGGGCGTAGGCTCAAGCTGGCTGAACCAGATGCGTTTACCTTTGCCTACATCAAGAATTTCCCATTGTTTAGAAAGAGTGAAGAGGCAGGGCGATGGGACTCGGAGCATCATCCTTTTACCAAACCCTGGGATGAGGACATATCATTAATTGATACCTCTCCTGAAAAAGTGCGGAGCAAGCACTATGATATGGTATGCAATGGGTATGAAATAGGTGGCGGCAGCCTCAGGATTCACACTGCGGAGCTTCAGAGGAAGGTGTTTAGGTTGTTGGGTTATAGTGATGAAGAGATTGAGGAGCGCTTTGGTCATATGCTTGAGGCTTTTGAATATGGTGCTCCGCCTCATGGCGGTATTGCTCTCGGTATTGACCGTATTGTGATGCTGCTGGCTGGAGAGGAGACTATCCGGGAGGTAATTGCTTTTCCCAAGACTCAGGCGGCTATCGATTTAACCGTTAATGCTCCTTCACCAGTCACGGAAGAGCAGTTAGCTGAATTACACATTCGTCTGCGGGAAGAGTAGTTTGTGGTTGACATAAAGGAAGTAGCCGAAAACATCTACATGATTGATGACCAGCTGTATTCCATCCCGGAGTGGGGGAGTGTTTATCTAATTAATGAAGAGAAGAAGGCATTAATCGACACCGGACCTACTACTTCAGTAAGTGTTGTCCTTGATGGGATTAAGAGGGCTGGTGTCAGGTCTGAAGATATTGACTATATAATTGTTACCCACATCCATTTAGACCATGCTGGGGGTGCTGGCGTTATTATCAGGGATATGCCTCACGCACAGGTGCTGGTCCACCATAGGGGAGCTAAGCATTTGGTAAATCCAGCGAAACTGATTGGTAGCGCGATAGAAGCGCAGGGCGAAGAAACTATGGTGAAACACGGTGAAGTTGTGCCGATTGCGGCGGAGCGAGTAAAGCCGGTGTACGAGGGCGATGTGCTCAAGCTGGGCGAGAAGCAAGATTTGAGATTCATTGATGCCCCGGGGCATGCCCCGCATGAGCTATGTATATATGAGAGTCGGAACAGCGGATTATTTGCCGGTGATGCGGTAGGTATGTCTGTCGCTGAAAACGAAATTTTACTGCTTGATGCTCCACCGCCCAGTTTTGATGCTGAACTGTGCATTGATACACTGGAAAGACTGATAAAGCTGAAGGCAACCATGATTTATTTTGCTCACTTTGGCGTAAGTGATAAGGTTCAGGAAAATTTACGCTCGGCTATAGGCAGGCTTCAGGTTTGGGATGATATTATAACTGAATCCGTGAAGGAGGATGGGTTTGAGGCCGCAGCGGAAAGAATAATGGCTCAGGTCTGTGCCGATTTAGAACCAGTCAGGAAAATGGAACCGCTATATAAATATATAACTGAGGTTACTACGCCTTTGAGTATTGCCGGGTATTTAAAGTATTATCAAAAGAAGCACAGGGTTGGATAGGACGGAGGAGTAGTGAAAGTAACTAAAGAGAAGACTGAAAATAGCCAGGCATTTTTGACCATTGAAATGGAGCCGGCCGAGGTAGAGGAGTCCTTGGCTGAGTCCTATCGTCATCTAGCTAAGAGAGCAAATATCCCTGGCTTTCGGAAAGGAAAGGCGCCACGGGCGATATTGGAGCGCTACCTGGGGAAGGATGGTATTCTTGAGGATGCGCTCAAACATCTGCTGCCCCAGGCCTACGAGAAGGCAATTAAGGAGCAAAAAATCGAGCCTGTTGCTCAGCCACATATTGAGGTAACTCAGACCGACCCGGTAATATTTAAGGCAACAGTGCCGTTAGCACCGACGATTAAGCTTGACAACTATCACAATATTCAAGTTGCGCCAGAAGCGGTAGAAACAACCGAGGATGATGTTGGTGCGACAGTAGAACAACTGCGTCATCAGCACGCTACCTGGGAGCCAGTAGAACGTCCGGTGGAATTCGGTGACCTGGTAGTTTTAGATATTGAGAGTGATATTGAGGGTGAGCCTTTTATAAACCAGGAAGGGACCCAATATCAGGTTCTTCATGACCTGCCTTTCCCGGCGCCGGGATTTGCCGAGCAGCTATCAGGGATGAAAAAGAGTGAGGAGGAGGAGTTCAAGCTCCGATTCCCCTCGGATTATCCCAGAGGTGAGCTGGCTGGGAAAGAGCCTTCCTTTAAGGTGAGAGTTGTCGAAATAAAACAAGAGATACTACCTGAACTGAGTGATGACTTCGCCGGGCAGGTGGACCCCGAGTTCAAAACTTTAAGCTCGCTCCGGGAACGGGTCGCCACCAACTTAAAGCTCAGGGCTGAGGAGAAAGCCAGGATAGATTTTGAGGAACGGGTAATTGAAGCCGTGGTCGACCGTGCTCAGGTAGAGTTTCCCCCGGTTTTGGTCGAAATGGAAATAGACCGACTTCTCAGCGAACAGTCAAGCCGCTTGCAGATGGAGGGTAAAGGTTTGGAGGAATACCTGAAAAGTATTAACAAGTCAGAGGAGCAGTTGCGGGAAGAGCTGCGTCCTTTAGCGACAAAAAGAGTCACCCGCTCTCTTGTGTTAGGCAAGGTTGCCGAAGAGGAAGAGGTGGAAGTTAGTGAACCTGAAATAGATGCCGAGGTTGAAAATATGCTGAAAAGTGCCACCAGGGATAAAGAAAAGCTGCAGGAATTTCTAAATACCTCCAGGTCCCGTGATTCAATCACGCAAATTTTAATGACGCGAAAAACTATACAGCGACTGGTAGAAATCGCTAAAGGCTCAAATGTGAATAAAAAAGCAAAAAAGAAGGAGGCACAGCAATGAATACCCAACCAATGAATATCATCCCAGGTGTAGTTGAGAGTGGACCAAGGGGCGAAAGATTTTGGGATATATATTCTCTATTGTTGAAAGAGCGTATAATTATGTTATTCACGCCAATAACTGACCAGGTGGCAAACGTTATCATTGCTCAGCTACTCTATCTAGAGCGTGAAGACCCGGATAAAGACATCAGCATTTATATCCAGAGCCCTGGTGGGATTATCAGCTCTGGCCTGGCTATTTATGATACCATGCAGCTTATCCGCTGTGAGGTGTCTACCATCTGTGTCGGGATGGCTGCCAGCATGGCTACAGTGCTCCTTTGCGCTGGCGCCAAAGGTAAGCGCTATGCCTTGCCCAACTCTACCATCCACCTGCACCAGGCGGTTGGCAGTGCTCAAGGTCAGGCAACGGATATAGAGATTGCTGCCCGTGAGATTATACGCCAGCAGGAGATAATCCGAGACATCCTTGTCAAGCATACCGGGCAATCGGTGGAGAAGATAAAGCATGACACTGACCGCGATTTCTTTCTTAACCCGGAGCAGGCAGTAAAGTATGGTCTTGTGGATGAAATTCTGGGCAAACCCAAAGAAGAAACCGCCAAGAAGAAATCTGGTAAAAAATAGTTATAATTGCTTGTTATAAAACTCCTGGTAGCGCCGAGCCAGTTCGCTAAGTTTGGGTAGGCCCTGCCTGGCTCCCATTTTGGCAATAGAAAACTGAGCTACGATGTCTCCCAGGCGCCCGCACTCTTCAAGGCTCTTTTCTCTAAGTAAACCGTAGAGAAATCCGGTGGCAAAAGCATCACCGGCACCGGTGGTATCTATTGCCGAAATTCTACTCCGATTATCAGATTCAATGGTGTATTCATTTTCAGCGTCTCTAATATAAGCGACGTCGCTAACTATCCTGTGGCCAGTCCCTTTACCTAAGGTAACCACAACAATGTGACTGCCTTGGTTAAGGCATCTTTCGGCTCCAGCTTTGAGCCCCTCTCCCGTAAGCTGGCATATTTCATTCTCATTGATAAAAAGGGCATGAGTCCGGGACAATATTGGGCTAAGTGCCTTTTGACCTTTGGCAGCGTAGAGTGCTCCCGGAGCAAAACTGAGTTTAACGGACGATTCTAACCTATCCACCAACTCCAGTAGTATTTTGAGTTGATGGTCATCAGCAAAAGAGGAGAGGTGGAGGATTTTCGAATGGTTGACATAGGTTAAATCCAGGTCGTCTATGGTCAGCAGGCTGTTGGCACCGGGTAGGACGTGGAGAGAGCGCTGACCGAGTTTATCACTGAGGCACAATACTGAACCTGTCTTTGCCTTGGGCTTTACCTTGATTTGACTGGTATCTACTCCCGCTTGCTGAAAATCATTAATTAATATCTTTCCTTCAGGATCGTCGCCAACAGCACCAATAAAACCGGTGCTCACCCCTAGCTTT
>JAUVXN010000109.1 GCA_030603605.1 Dehalococcoidales bacterium
TGTATGAAGTGTCGCGCCAAGAAGGAAATGAAAGACCCTAAAGCTATAACCATGAAGAATGGGCGACCGGCAACTCAGGGCGTATGCCCTACGTGTGGTACTAAGATGTTCAGAATCGGGAAGGGTTAAACCTGATATTGACATTACAGTACTGGATGTTTTACGCTTGATACACGGGAAAGGAGGTAAAGCGTTAATGTGAGTAAAACAACTTCAAGCTACAAAAAACAGAAGGAGGATAAAATATGAAACCAAAAGGAATGAGAAAGAAAATTTTATGGTTGGGATTGAGCTTCTTATTGGTGGCAGCTTTAGTGCTGGCCTCTTGCGGCGAGGCAGTACCAGGGGAGCAAGAGGAGGAAGAGGAGGAGGAAGAAGAGGAGGAGGAAGAAATCAAGAACCCTGATACCTTTATCTACGCTACTATTGGCGACACTGTTTCCCTGGACCCGGCTTATGCCTACGACACCGCCAGTGGCGAGAAAATACAAGCCATCTACGAGACCCTCATCTTCTTTGATGGTGAGAGCACTCAAGACTTCGTGCCGGTGCTGGCAACGGAGTGGAACATCTCAGCAGATGGTAAGACTTATCGGTTCAAGATTCCGGAAGGGGTCAAGTTCCACAACGGTAACGATTTAACCCCATCGGATGTGGAATATTCCTTTGAGCGGGGCATGGTGCAGGACTTTGGTGGCGGGCCGCAGTGGATGCTCTTTGAGCCACTCTTTGGCACTGATACCCACAGTTCACGAACAGCCGATGGCCTGATGCCTTTGGCAGACATAACGAGTAAGGTTGAGGTAGACGGTCAGTGGGTACAGTTCAATCTGGTCGCTCCCTACGCACCGTTCCTGCAGATTCTCGCTGGTCCCTGGGGTTGCATCGTTGATAAGGAATGGTGCATAGCCAACGGGGACTGGGACGGCACGCAGGCATCCTATGAGGCGCTCAACGACCCAGCCTCCGGAGACTCACCCTTACAGTCAATAGCGAATGGCACCGGTCCCTTTGAGCTGGAGAGGTGGGATGCTGGTATAGAGACCTCCCTGGTGAGGAACGACAACTACTGGGGAGAGCCGGCTAACTTTGAGAGGGTAATCATCAAGGTTGTTGATGAATGGACGACCAGGAAGCTCATGCTGGAAGCCGGTGATGCCGATAGCGTCTATGTTCCCAGAGCCTATATTGAGGAGCTTGAGGGTGTAGAGGGGCTGCTGGTCTATAAAGACCTGCCTACACTACAGCTAGATGGTATCTTCTTCCAGTTCGCTATCAGCGAAGAAAGCACTTATGTCAGCAGTGGTAAGCTGGACGGCAATGGCATCCCGCTGGATTTCTTTACTGACATCAACGTGCGGAAAGGGTTTGCCTACGCCTTTGATTGGGACGTATTCATCGATGAAGTTTTGATGGGTGAGGGAGTACAGTCCGGTTCACCGATAATTGAGGGGCTTGGCTATGTAAACCCCAACCAGCCGATGCACGAGTATGACCCGGACAAGGCTGTAGAGTATTTTGAGGCTGCCTGGGATGGAGCCGTCTGGGAGAATGGGTTCCAGTTTACCGCGACATACAATGTCGGTAACGATGTTAGGAGAATTGCCTTAGAAATCCTGCAGAAGAACCTGCTCGGCATTAATGAAAATTTCCACATAGCAATCCAGCCGGTGCAGTGGCCTACATTCTTGAATGGCATGATCGCCCAGACGTTGCCTTTGTTCGTGATCGGCTGGCTGGCGGACTACCCAGACGCTCACAACTTTGCCTTCCCGTTCATGCATAGCGGTGGTACTTTCTCTGGGTGGCAGAGCTATAGTGACCCTTATGTAGACGCTCTTATCGCCGATGGAATCGGCACAACAGACCCGACAGAAAGAGAGGCCATCTATTACGAGCTAGAACAAATCTACTATGATGATGTACCCAGCATTGCCTTAGCTCAACCCTCGGGAAGACGCTACTTCCGCAGTTGGGTTAAAGGGTTCTACTACAACCCCTGCCTGCCAAGCCAATTGGGCAACATATACGCACTGAGCAAAGAGTAACTGACACAAGAACAGACAAGAGATATTAAGCTAAAGTATAGATTGGAGTAACATACATATGAAGCGAGGGAAGTCTCCCTTGCCTCGGATGGGGGCTTTCCTTTGCTTTTGTAGGGGGAATTGAGCTTGGAACTCAGGGCGTACATTGTTCGCCGACTTCTGCTCATCATTCCGGTATTGTTCGGTGTAACTCTATTGGTATTTGGCGTACTGCAGTTGTTCTCACCTGTAGAAAGGGTTGCCCTTTATGTCACTAACCCCAAGCAGTTTGGCAGTGTGGCGGACATGATAGCAAAGTATGGTCTTGACCAGCCGGTATGGGTGCAGTATGGACACTGGATTAGCCAGATATTCCAGGGCAATCTGGGCTGGTCCAAGGTTGTCTCCCAGCCGGTTACTAGCGCCATATGGAATTTCCTACCGGCTACTCTGGAACTGGCTATATTTGCTACACCCCTCATCATCTTCGGTGGCATCTTCCTGGGCAGCAAGGCAGCTGCCCACAAGGACAAAGCTATTGACCACGCCACCCGATTAGGCGCTATCGTGGGCTGGTCTCTGCCTACCTTCTGGCTGGGTCTTATGCTGCTCATGGTCTTCTATGGCTTCTTCACCGGGTTATTCCCGCCGGAGAGGTTAAGCACCGAGATGAACATCCTGGTGCATTCTGAATCCTTCACTCAGTACACCAAGCTTCATATAATTGATGCTATCCTGAACGGCAATGGACGGGTTTTGCTGGATAGCTTGAGACACCTGGTCCTGCCGGTGATAACCCTTACCATTGTAAGTATGGCTTTTATCATGCGCCTGATGCGCTCCAGCATGCTCGAGGCATTGGGCAAGGGCTATATCCTCACCGCTCGTGCCAAGGGGCTGGATGAAAGCACGGTTGTCAGTAAACACGCCAGAAGAAATGCTCTGATTCCGGTGCTTACGGTTTCGGGCTATCTCTTCGCCAGCCTAGTAAATGGAGTGGTCATTACCGAGACCATTTTTAACTACAAAGGGCTTGGCTGGTGGGCCTGGCAATCGGCTGTTCACCTGGACATATCTGGTATCCTGGGCTTTGCCCTGTTCAATGGCGTTCTCTTTGTATTTACCAATCTCGTAGTCGACCTGCTTTATGCTCGGATAGACCCAAGGGTGAGACTGGGAGGTAAGGTGACATGACAGGGCTAAGATTTATGCTATATCAGTTACGCAAGAATCCGCTGTCAATTATTGGTATCGTTATTATTCTCACCTTTATCATTATCGCTATCTTCGCTCCCATCATAGCCCCGCCTCCAGAGGGTCATATTGACCCCTATATGATACCGCGAGACGGTTACTCTCCAACGCCTAAGCCCCCGAACGCAGAGCACCTTTTCGGTACTACTGAAGGCCAATATGACATCTTCTATGGAGTCATCTGGGGTACCCGTTCAGCTTTCCGAGTAGGCTTAATCGTAATCGGAGTGGTGCTGACTATAGGTATCGTGCTGGGTAGTATCGCCGGGTACTTCGGTGGGATAGCAGACGAAATCATCATGCGGGTAACCGATATATTTATGGCTTTCCCCGCCTTAATACTGGCCATGGCTATCACTGTCGCCCTTGGGCCCAGCTTGAATAGTGTGATTATGGCTCTTATCATTGTCTCCTGGCCTTCGTATGCGCGGCTCATCAGAGGAGACATCCTGGCGGTCAGGGAGGAAGACTATGTAGAGGCAGCCAGGGGGATGGGTGGCTCACACCTGAGAATAATCACCAGGCATATATTACCCAATTCTATCTACCCCACGCTGGTTATGGCTTCTCTGGATATCGGTGCCGTTGTGCTGTCGGCAGCTGCTCTGAGTTTCTTGGGCCTTGGGGCACCGGAGGGCTACGTTGACTGGGGACAAATGATAAGTTTTTCCAGAAACTGGATTGTGGGAAAACCCGGTAATCCTCTAGCCTACTGGTATACAGTTACTATACCTGGCCTATTTATCCTCTTCTTTGTTCTGGGTTGGAATCTC
>JAUVXN010000044.1 GCA_030603605.1 Dehalococcoidales bacterium
CCCGGCCTCACCTGCTCACTTAGCACCCCCAGTATAGTGGCCACAATCCTGCCTGTCTGCCGCATAATAGCAATCTCTCGGTCGGACTTGATAATTATACTCACCTAGCCACACCCCCACGAAGAGCTGCAATTATTCTACCCCCCACCCCGTCTATACCCCCCTCTCCATCTACCTCCATCAGCTTACCTGTCTGAGTGTAATAATCAATAAGGGGAGCTGTCTCGGTAAAGTAGACCTGTAACCGCCTCCTAACTGTTTCAACAGTATCATCAGGGCGTTGATATAACTCACCACCACACTTATCACATTTACCCCAAATCTTGGGGGGAGAATCAGTAGCATGATATGGCATCTGGCAATTACGACAAATCCAACGCCCACTAAGCCGCTTCAGAAGCTCCTCTTCAGAGACCTTGATATATACCACCCTATCTATAGCCTTAGCCTGCTTAGCTAGGGCTTCATCCAATGCCCTAGTCTGTTCCAGATTCCTGGGGAAGCCATCAAAGACTACCCCAGATTCACAATCTGGAGCCGACATACGCTCAAGAACCATTCCTATTGTTATCTTGTCAGGGACTAGCATCCCCTTCTCCATATAAGACTTAACCTGTATTCCCAATTCAGTCCCTTGCTCTATTGCCTGGCGAAACAGGTCGCCAGTAGCAATATGAACCAAATTCAGCTTTTGAGCTACATATTCAGCCTGTGTTCCCTTACCGGCTCCGGGAGCACCAAATAAAATAATATACACCTTTTACCCCTATTTGATAAAGCCTTCATAGCGGCGCATCACTAATTGCGCCTCTATCTGCTTCATAGTATCCAAAACAACACCAACCACAATAAGTAAACCCATGCTGGATAGCTGTATTATCTGAACATTGGTGACCTCTCGAGCCAAGAAGGGAATTATTGCCACCCCGGCTAGAAAAAGAGCTCCCGCCCAGGTAATACGCTTTATAACCTGATTAAGATAATCAGCGGTATGTCTCCCTGGTCGAATGCCAGGAATAAATCCCCCCTGCCGCTGCAAGGTGCCGGGCAAATCCTGCTGCTGAAAAATCACAAAGGTATAAAAGAAGGCAAAGCCAACCACCAAAAGAAAATAGAGCCCCCAGTAAAATAAGCCCATAGGCAGGTCGGCATTAGGACTAAACAGGTTCACAATAGTATTGGCAAAGTTAGGGTCAGCCCCGGCTGGATTAGCAAAATAGCTGGCTATCATACCAGGGAAGATTACTATGGACATAGCAAAGATAAGGGGTATCATCCCGGCGGTGTTTACCCGCAATGGAATATGGGTTGAGCCTGATTGCTTGTACATACGACCGCCACGGAACACACTTTTAGCATACTGAACAGGGATACGACGGTGCGCCTCGGTAAAGATAACTATTACTACAATAGTGACTAAGGCGATGAGAACGTAAGCTGCCAAACCGCCAAATTGCTCCTTAGCCAGAAAACCTTGCCCAATCATTTCAGGTAAGCCAGCCACAATGCCGCCAAAGATTATTATAGATATACCATTACCAATACCGTATTCAGTAATAAGCTCACCTAGCCAGACTAAGAACACGGTGCCGGCTACTATTGCCAGAACCATAGCTGCCGTTGGTAGGGCTGCAGTGCTAGTGAGAACACCCTCATGCCGGAGCAAGACTATCTGCCCGTAACCGGCGAGACCTGCCATCGGCACCATTAACCAGTGAGTAATTTGATTAATTTTATTCCTACCCGCTTCTCCTTCCTGAGAAATGGCTTGCAGCCGGGGTATAATGGGCGTTAGCAACATCATTATAATTGAAGCGGTTATGTAGGGATAAACCCCCATCGCCGCCACACTGAAATACCTCATGGCACCGCCGCTAAACATGTCAAGCATGCCTAGCATTGCATTACGCTCAAATAGCTGCTGTAAGGCGTCAGCGTCCACCCCAGGGAGGGGCACATGAGCTATAAAGCGGAAAACTACCAGCATACACAGGGTAAAGAGAATTCGGCGCCTTAAATCAGGTAGGCGGAAGGCATCAAACATTGCCTGGAGCAAGCGTGGTCTACTTCGCTCTGGTCGCATACCCCACCTCCTCCACTTCGCCCCCGGCTGCCTCAATCTTGGTTTTAGCCGCCGCCGAGAACCTGTTTGCCTTTACTATAAGGGGATGATTAATATCACCCTCAGCCAGAATCTTAATTGGGTGCCGTAGTGATTTCACCACCCCAGCCCCCACCAACCTTTCTGGTGTTACCTCACTCCCAGCCTCAAACATACTGAGCTTGCCTACATTGACAATGCTATACTCTACCCTGAAAATATTAGTGAAGCCACGCTTTCTGGGTAAGCGCCTGATTAAAGGCAACTGCCCACCTTCAAAACCGCGGGGTATATTATAGCCAGAACGAGATTTCTGCCCTTTGCAACCCCGCCCTGAATAGGTGCCATGTCCACTGCTGTCTCCCCGGCCCACTCGCTTCCTGTTCTTCTTAGAGCCAGGGGCTGGCGAGAGTTTGTCCTGCCTCACGAGCTTTCTACCTCCACCTTAACTAGATGCCTCACCTTGTTAATCATGCCCCGAATTGAGACTGAATCATGGTGAGTAACACTCTGGTTTAACCGATGAAGACCAAGAGCCTTCAGGGTTCTCTTCTGGTCCTCAGCGTAGCCAATACTACTTTTGACCCAGGTAACACATAGCTTAGCCATTAGACGCCACCTCTTCAACCTTGACGGCTGGCTTACGTTTGGCTAATTCCTCCTGCGGGTCTTTAAGCTGGCTGAGGGCAAGCATCGTTGCCTTAGCCATATTAATCCTATTTGAACTACCCAGCGACTTAGTCAGAATATCCTTAATCCCAGCTGCCTCAAGCACAGCTCGGATACTACCACCAGCAATGATGCCTGTACCTGGTCCGGCTGGTTTTAGCAAGACCTTGGCTGCCCCAAATTTAACCCTCATTTCATAGGGAATAGTAGTCCCAGCTAACGGCACTTTAATCAAATTCTTTCTGGCAATAGCGCCACCCTTGCTAATCGCCCCTGGCACCGCATTAGCCTTACCGACACCGATACCTACATATCCATTACCATCCCCAGTTACCACCAGGGCACTAAAACTGATGCGTCTCCCTTCTTTCACTACTTTAGACACACGATTAATATAGACCAGCTTGTCATTCAGTGCCAGTTCTGTTGGGTCTATCTTGCTTACCAACCCCTTCATCTATCTTAAAACCATCCTCCTTAAAATTTCAATCCCTCCCGCCGAGCTGCCTCAGCTAAGGCTTTAACCCGGCCGTGGTATTTGTATCCGCCGCGGTCAAAAACCACCTGGTTTATCCCTTTACTCAAGGCTCGCTTAGCTACCAGAGAACCGACAAGTTCTGCCTTAGCCACCTTTACTTTGCCAACTGCCCCGTCTTTCATTTCTGGGTCGAGGGTTGAGGCAGAGGTTAGCGTGTGCCCTTGCGAATCATCAACAACCTGAGCATAAATATGGTTCAAGCTACGGAAAACGCACAAACGGGGTCTAGAGATTGTGCCTTCCACCTTGGCTCTGACCCGACGGTGTCTTCTAATACGAGCTACCTTTAGCTCACTTTTACCCATTACTCCCTCATACCTATCGTCTTACCTGCCTTACCGGCTTTAAGGTGAACTAACTCTCCAGCATATCTAATGCCCTTACCTTTATAAGCATCAGGGGGACGAATAGCCCGAATTTTAGCTGCCATCTCGCCAACCACTTCCTTATCAATCCCCATAACCTTAATACGATTTGTCCCCTCCACAGCCAGGGAGACACCCGGCAACGGTGATACCTCCACGGGATGTGAAAACCCGACACGAATTACCAACCCGTCCTCTGCTTTTTCAACCCGATAACCCACCCCTACTATTTCAAGGTTCTTCTCAAAGCCGCTAGTTACCCCCCCCACCATGTTAGCTAAAAGGCTTCGGGTTAATCCGTGCAAGGAACGATGCACCTTACTATCACTAGGTCGTGACACCATCAAGCTATTATTGTCTAGGCTAATAGACATATCGGGATTAAAATGACGACGGAGCTCCCCTTTAGGTCCGGTTACAGTGACCCCATCCTGCTTAATATCCACCACCACACCCTCTGGCACAGTTATAGGCATTCGTCCTACTCTAGACATAATTACTCTCCAAATATTGGTCTACCACACATAGCATAAAAGCTCACCGCCAATCCCTTGGCGCCAGGCTTGCTGTCCTGCCATCACACCCTTAGATGTAGACAGAATAGCAATACCCAAACCACCATAAACACGGGGGATTTCCTTCCGCTGAACATGCACCCTTAGCCCAGGCTTGCTTACTCGCTCCAACCCAGAAAGGACTGGCTGATTTTTATCACCGTATTTGAGATAAATCCTAATTACGCGGTGCGTCTTGCCCCTAACCACCTCATAATCATTAATCAAACCCTCCTCTTTAAGGATGCCAGCAATGCCCAGCTTCATCCGCGAGGCTGGTATCAACACAGAATCATGCCTCGCCATGATGGCGTTGCGTATTCGGGTTAGCATATCGGCTATTGGGTCAGAGATAGTCACCATTACCCCCTTATTCTATACTCATTCTAGTTACCAGCTTGATTTTCTCACCCCGGGAATCTGGCCGGCGAGAGCCAGACTACGAAAGCAAATACGACACAGGCCAAACTTACGAATATAGGCACGAGGCCGGCCACACAAGTAACACCGATTATGCTGCTGCACTCCATATTTGGCCGGACGCTCTGATTTTATAATTTTTGACTTCTTAGCCATCCCCACCTCCATTCTGGATGAAAGGCATACCTAATAACCCCAACAGGTGTCTGCCCTCCTCGTCTGTTTTAGCCGTAGTGATAATTGCTACTTCTAGCCCCCGCGGCTTGTCTATCTTCTCATAATCTATTTCAGGAAAGATGATTTGCTCCTTAAGCCCCAAGGTGTAGTTGCCCCGGCCATCAAAAGAGTTTGGGGAAACCCCCTGAAACTCGCGCATACGGGGTAAGACAGCATTTACTAGCTTGTCAAAAAAGTCATACATGTGTTCCCCTCGCAGGGTTACCTTTAACCCAATAGGCATCCCTGACCTCAACTTAAAGGAAGCAATAGACTTCTTAGCCCGAGTAATCACCGGGTGTTGCCCTGAAATAGCCACCAAGTCCTTCTCAGCTGCTTCCAGAGCCTTGGCATTCTGAATTGCCTCTCCCACGCCAATATTAAGCACCATCTTTTCCAGACGGGGCACCTGCATTATATTTTTATAGCCACAAAGCTCCATCAGGCTGGGAATAATCTCTTTTCTATACCTTTCCTTCAATCGTGACATTTAATCAATTACCTCGCCGCAAGAGCAACAGAACCGAACTTTCTTACCATCTTTCAAAAAACGGAAACCAACGCGGGTAGGCTGATTACACTTACCGCACAGTAGCATAACATTTGACATATGAATCGGTGCCTCCCGCTCTATTATGCCGGCTTGTCTAACCTGACCCCTTGCCCGGGTATGCCTTTTGATAAAGTTGATACCTTCAACAAGTAGTTGCTCATCCTTAGGGTAAGCAAGGCGCACCTTGCCCCTTTTACCTCTATCCTTGCCGGCAATAACGAGTACAGTATCGTTTTTTCTAATCTTCACAGCCCGTTTTCCTCACAAAACCTCAGGTGCCAGCGATATAATCTTGGTAAAATTTTTCTCTCTCAGCTCCCTGGCTACTGGCCCAAATATTCGGGTTCCTCTAGGGTTATTTTTATCGGAGAGAATCACGGCAGCATTCTCATCAAACCTAATATAAGAGCCATCGGGACGCCGATACGGCTGAGCGCAGCGAACGATAACCGCTCTGACTACCTCCCCCTTCTTTACCAATGCCGCTGGAGTTGCTTTTTTTACTGAAGCCACAATGACATCACCCACCCGAGCATATCTCTTACCCGAGCCACCCAGCACATTAATGCACAAAATCTGCCGGGCGCCGGTATTATCTGCTATCTTAAGTCTGGTTTCTTTCTGAATCATATCATTTTACCCTGAAACTAATTTCAGATTATTTCCTTAGGTTGAACCTCCACTACCTCTCTCTTGGTTATTATCTCAGCTACTCGCCACCGCTTCTCTTTCGACAGGGGACGCGTTTCTATAATCTTTACTGTATCCCCTAGCCTACACTCATTTTTTTCATCATGAGCCTTATACTTAACCGCTCTCCTGATAGTCTTCTTATATAGCGGATGATGCCTGAGTGTTTCTACACTCACCACTACCGTCTTATCCATCTTATTACTCAGCACACGGCCGACCCTGGTTTTGTGTTTCTTCTCCATAGACTCAAACCCTACCTTATCCCTAGCTCCCTTTCCCTTATTATGGTCTTCAGCCTGGCAATCTCCCTTTTCACCCTCCGAATTTCACGGTGGTTTACCAACTGCTTGGTGGCCAGGCGAAAGCGAAGGTTAAAAAGCTCCTCATGAGCTGCCTCCAATTGTTCTGCCAACGCCTTGGGCTTGAGAGCCCGAATTTCCTTAACCTTCAACTTGCGCTAGCTCCTTCCCTACAGAATCACTATCAACGATTATCCCTTTTCCCCCTAACACAAATTTGGTGTGTATAGGCAGCTTATATGAAGCCAGGTGCATCGCCTCTCTAGCCATTTCCTCACTAACACCTCTCATCTCAAACAGAATTCTCCCCGGCTTGACCACAGCTACCCAATGGTCTGGAGGACCTTTACCCCCACCCATACGGGTCTCAGCCGGCTTCTTGGTAACTGGTTTATCAGGGAAAATGCGTATCCAGACCTGGCCACTACGGCGAATATAACGAGTCATAGCCCGCCGGGCTGCTTCAATCTGCCGGCTGGTGAGCCAGGCAGACTCTAGCGCCTGCAAACCATAATCACCAAAAACAACCGCATTCCCTACCTGGGCTCTACCCCGACGGTGTCCTTTATGAGTCTTGCGGTATTTCACCCGCTTGGGTTGTACCATCCTTCTCCTCTTTTCTCACAGGAGTAAAGGGCTCTGCCTTCACACTCTTACTGGCTGCCGATTTAGTGCGCTTCGCTTTCGGTTTTGCAGGTTTCGCTTCTGCCTCAGCAGGTTTTACTTCTGTCCTCACACTCTTACTGGCTGCTGATTTAGTGCGTTTCGTTTTCGGTTTTGCAGGTTTCGCTTCTGCCTCAACAGGCTTTACTTCTGCCTCCGCGCTCTTACTGGCTGCCGATTTAGTGCGTCTCGCTTTCGGTTTTGCAGGTTTCGCTTCTGCCTCAACAGGCTTTGCTTCTGTCTCCGCGCTCTTACTGGCTGCCAATCTAGTGCGTTTCGTTTTCGGTTTTGCAGGTTTCACTTCTGCCTCAACAGGCTTTGCTTCTGCCTCAACAGGCTTTGCTTCTGCCTCAACAGGCTTCGCTTCTGGTTCAACAGGCTTTACTTCTGGTTCAGCAGGCTTCGCTTCTGGTTCAACAGGCTTCATTTCTGCCTCAACAGGTATTTCTTCAACTTCCACCGCCTCAGGTTCTGGAAGAATATCACCCTTATATATCCACACCTTTACCCCAATCCGACCCAAGGTAGTACGCGCCTCAGTAAAGCCGTAATCAATATCAGCCCGTAGCGTATGGAGGGGCACTCGCCCTTCATGTGTCATCTCACGGCGAGCTATCTCAGCACCAGCTAATCTACCAGCACAATTGATTCTCATTCCTTTAGCACCAGCCTGAATGGTGCGAAAAACTGCCTGTTTCATAGCCCTCCGGTAAGCAACACGGCGCTCAATCTGCTCAGCTACCGACCTAGCTACCAAATAAGCATCAAGCTCAGGCTGCCGAATCTCCTGGATATTCAATTGAATCCTCTTCCCGATAAGGCTCTCCAGGCGCTGCCTCATTTCATCAACTCGTTGTCCTCCCCTACCAATGACAACACCAGGCCGGGCAGTATAGATAGTTACCACCACTTTATTTGCCGGGCGGTCAATCTCCACCTGAGAGATGCCAGCTTCACTATAACCTGACTGGATAGCCTGCCTGAGCTTCAGGTCTTCCTGCAAAAACTCTACATAATGCTTATCAGCATACCACTTTGCCTGCCAATCGCGTATGACACCAATTCTGAAGCCCATCGGATGAACTTTACGTCCCACTTAACCCTCCATTTCAGCAACAATAACTGTAATATGGCTCGACCGTTTAAGGATCTGGTCAGCTCGCCCTCGAGCCCGAGGGCGAAACCTCTTTAGGGTGCGCCCCCCATCAGCAAAGACAGTGACAATCTTCAAATCCGAAGGGGACATCTGAAAATTATTCTCAGCATTAGCTACCGCTGATTTCACCACCTTAGCTACAACTCGAGCCGTTGGTGTAGGCGCAAACCTAAGTATGGTCAGTGCCTCATCCACCTTCTTGCCCCGCACCATATCTACCAGCAGGCGCACCTTACGCGGTGATATACCGGTGTCTTTAGCTACGGCTCTTACTTCCATCTCGCACCCTACCTAAACCTACTTTCTCTTTCTTATCATAGTAGTTTTTTCTCCCCTAGAGGAGTGACCCCTAAAGGTTCGAGTTAGAGCAAACTCACCTAACTTGTGCCCCACCATATCTTCAATGATAAAGATAGGCACATGTCGCCTGCCATTATGTACCCCAATAGTGAGCCCCACCATCTGGGGTAGGATAGTCGACGAACGCGACCAAGTTTTTATTACTGCCTTCTGACCAGAGCGAATAAGCGCATCCACTTTCTTTAGCAGCTTAGCATCAATGGCTGGTCCCTTCTTAGTTGACCTTGACATTTTATCTACTTCTCCCGGCGCTTAACAATCATTTTATCTGTAGCCTTAGACTTACGAGTTCTATAGCCCAGAGCTGGCTTCCCCCAGGGTGTTCTAGGCCCGGGCTTGCCTATTGGTGACCTGCCTTCACCACCACCATGAGGGTGGTCACGTGGACTCATCGCTGAACCCCTCACCGTAGGTCGCCAGCCTAACCACCGTTTACGGCCTGCCTTGCCCAACTTAATACTCTGATGGTCAACATTCCCTACTTGACCGATAGTAGCCAAACAATCGCCACGAATACGCCGCACCTCACTAGATGGTAATCGAACTAGGGCATATTCGCCCTCTTTTGCCATAAGCTGAGCCGCAGTCCCGGCACTCCGCACCAACTGCCCCCCCTTTTCCCTCTTCAACCCAATATTATGGATTGAAGTCCCACTTGGGATTAACTTCAAGGGTAAGGCATTACCTGGTTTTACCTCAGCATCACCACCTGACTTTATGGTGTCCCCGACACCAAGCCCTGAAGGAGCCAGGATATAGCGCTTCTCCCCATCAACATAGTGAATGAGCGCAATACGTGCTGAACGGTTAGGGTCATATTCAATAGCCGCCACTCTACCGGGAACACCAATCTTATCCCGCTTAAAGTCAATAATGCGGAACCTCCGCTTCGCCCCGCCACCTCGGTGACGAACCGCTATTCTCCCCTGATTGTTACGCCCAGCCTTCTTTTTGAGAGGTGAAAGCAGCGATTTTTCTGGCTCGCCTTTAGTTATTTCCTCAAAGGTAGAGCCACTCATACCCCGCCTACCGGGAGAGGTTGGACGATATACCTTTA
>JAUVXN010000058.1 GCA_030603605.1 Dehalococcoidales bacterium
GATGTCATTTTCCACGGCAGGGATTTGGCGGTGAATCTCATTAATGCTAGCTCGGCTTGAGGTATGG
Source organism: Dehalococcoidales bacterium (assembly GCA_030603605.1). Next base: position 68 of record JAUVXN010000058.1, read on the forward strand.
CAAATTAACAGCCTACCGCCCCTTTTAATTACCCGGTTCATTTCAGCGAGGGCTCTTAGCTTATCCTGGAAGTGGGGAAAGCAGGAATTGCAGACTACAATATCAAAGATTTCATTACCCAGGGGGATATTAGTTACATCAGCACAAAGGTAATCAATGTCTCCGTTGAAGCCCTTGGTGCAGGCACACCCCAGCATTTTCTCGGCAAAATCCAGGGCAACTATTCGCCCACCCTTTCCCACCTCACGCAGGAGAAAGTGAATGAATACACCGGTCCCTGTCCCCACATCAAGTACAATAGAACCAGGCTTAATCTTCAAGCGTTTAGCCATTCGCTCAAGCTTGGTTGTGTCCCTTTCCGAACTGGTTTCATCCCAGCTGGCAGCCTTCTCGTTGAAATATGCCCTAACCATTACTATTCTTCCGAGAGTGGTTTCTTTTGCCAACCTTTCACCTTCCTCTTGGGAGAGAAAATAGCGGCTATCATAAAGATTACCGATGAGGTAACTACTATTGTGGCGCCACTGGGAATGTTGAAAAGGTAGGATATCAACAGACCTATCCAGCCAGAGAGAACACCAAAACCCGCCGAGAGCAGAAACATTCGTTTCATACTATAGGTAAGCTGGTAGGCAGCGGCGGCTGGATTCAGAATCAGACTGAAGATAAGGAGTCCGCCTATAGAACGCAGGGAGGCAGTAATAGTAGCCCCAGTCAAGAACAGGATACCATATAAAATCAGCGTGGCCGGTAAACCCACCGAGAGGGCCATGTTACGGTGAAAAATGGTGGCCTGGATTTCCTTATAAAAGATAAAAACCAACCCCACCACCACCACGGTCACTACTGCCAAAAGTATGATATCGCTTCTGGTATTGGTGAGAATACTACCCCATAGTAACTCTAGGGCTCCCGATTTGGTGCCGGGCATCAGTCCCATAAAGAGGAAGGCAATCCCCAGCATAAGAGAAAAGATAACCCCTAATGAAGTTTCGGGACTAAGCTGCCCACGGTCAGCCAGAGGGCCAATAATGGCTGCCGATAGCAGGCTAAAGGTAAAAGCGCCGACCAAGGGGTTAAAGCCCAGCCACAGTCCAAGCAGTGCTCCAGCAAAGGCAGCGTGTGCCATACACACGCCGATAAAGGGCATATGCATTAGCACCACGAAAACACCTATGGTAGCACAGGCAATACCACCTAGAAAGGCAGAGAGGATGGCATTCTGCATGAATTGGTAGCCAAAAATGGATAAATCCAAGCCTAAGACTCCTTAACCCTGGCCCAAAATGACCTCTCTCCGCCTCTTCTCAACCGCCGAGATGGGCATATCATATAGCTGACTGAGGTTATCATCAGTGAGCAGTTTATCAGGAGGGCCCTCAGCCTTGATGAGACCTTCTTTCATTAGCACCACCCGGTCACAAGCGACAGGCAGTGCCCCCAGGTCGTGGGTCACAAATAGAGTGGTAAGGTTCCGTGAATCATGAATTCGTTTCACCAGTTCCAGTATCTCCGTTTGTGCCTTCCAGTCCAGTGAAGCAGTTGGCTCATCGAGCAGAAACAATTCCGGCTCCTGTGCCAGACACCGGGCTATGGCTACCCGTTGTTGCTCACCGCCGGAGAGGTGACCAATAGGTCGCCGGGCAAGGTGAGTCATACCCACCAGCTCCAGCATCTCGTCCACGATTTCCCAGTCGTGCCTGCCTGGTCTTCTAAGCAAACCCAAAAGCCCGTAGCGACCTATCATCACTACTTCACGGACATTCATTGGCATCCGTGGGTCTATGTTCTCAACTTGAGGCACATAGCCAACCTTTTTTCTCAGAGAGTGACCATTACTCGGGGTGAGGTAGCCCCCCAAGACCCACACCCGCCCGCTAAGCAGTTTGCCCAGCCCATTAACTATGGTAAGAAGCGTAGTCTTTCCAGCACCGTTAGGACCGATAATACCAACGAACTCCCCAGACTCTACCTTAAGCGACACGCCCCGAAGAGCGATATCTTCCCGATAGGAAACCACGGCATCCTCAATATTTATAACGGTAGCTCCCACCTTCTTATCCTCCCTCTCTTACCTGGTATCCATCTACTGAGCTATTGCCTCCAGTATCAACTCAATATTATAGTCAATAGCTTTCTCCCAGGTCTCGGTATTATCAAAGCCGCTAGGGAAATCGGAAAGTATTATTCTCTTGCAGCCGATGTCCATAGCTATTGGCAGCCCGGCATCCTGCCCGCTCTGCAGGTTATCGATAATCAGGGTTACATTTTCTTCCCTTCCCTTGTCCACCAGTTCTTTTACCACCTGTGGGGTAAATGAATCGGGCCTGCCAAAAACAGCCACGATATTGAGACCCGTCCATTGGACAAACCCGACCAGCATGTCAGCACACATTACATTGATGTCGGCAAGGTTTTCTTTAGCCAGTTTGGCTTCTATCTCAGCCTCTTTAGCCTCAATCCTATCCTTGTACTCGGCCGCCAGTTCCTGATAAGCAGCACTGTTTTCGGCATCTACCTCAGACAGGGCAGCCACAATCCTATCTACTGCCGCTAGTTGGACTGGTGGCGTCATCCAGTCGGGGTTTTCACCAACCTTAACATCAATCGTGGCTACGGTGAGGTCAGGATTATTGGCTGAGGCGATTAGCTCCTGAGAAAATATCTCCCCCTGCCAGCCGTGCAGGAGAAAAAGGTCAGCCTCAGCTAGTTTCTGAATATCGCCGGGCTTGACATCAAAATGCCCCGGGCACTGGGCGGGGGGAATAATGTTAACCACATCAACGAGGTCACCGCCCACTCGTTCCACAATTTGAGCCATCATGGAGGTGCTGGTAACTACCTTAAGCTGGGAAGTCTTTGCTGGTTCGCAACCGCTCAGAATTGAGGCAATGACGAGACTCAGGACCAAAATACCAATAATGAGACCTTTAGATTTTTTCATAAAGTATGATTTTCCTTTCTATAATGTTTCTGATTGTTTATAAGCAATTTGATGCACCTGCAACTAAACGCAATAATAAATTAAAAAAAATTATTTCCGGCACTCCTCACAGAGACCAAAAATAGCCAGATGACTCAGCCGAGCACTGAAGTTATACCGATGAAATAAAACATCCTGGAGACGAGCCAGTGTTGATTCATCAATATCAATTATAGTCCCACATTTCTCGCAGACCAGGTGATGGTGGTGCCCTTTATCCGCCGAATGATACCTGACCCGACCTCCCCCGAGGTCGGTCTCAGTTACCAGACCGAGTCGTTTTAACAGTTCCAGGGTGCGATAGACAGTTGAGATGTTAACCTGAGGGTATTTAGCCGCAATCTGGGCATAGATTTCCTCGGCGCTAATATGGTCGTCGCTATCCTCAATAGCCGACAAAACCATTATCCGCTGAGGCGTCAGCCGATATCCTAGCTCGCTTAACTTATTAGCCATACCTCCGGGCTGTTTCACTTAACCTTCACCTAATTTAACAAACTAATATATTGTACCGGATAAAAATAATTTCCGCAAGCTTTTGCACTTGCAGCTAAATGCAATAACAGATTAAAAAATTCACCGTTCTATTGCCAGGGGAAAATGCGCCTAAAATTTTCGTTTACTCTCCAATAGTATCGTTACTGGACCATCATTATGGATTTCTACCTGCATATATTGCTGAAAACGCCCGGTGGCCACCCTTAATCCGGTGGCACGAGCCTGCTCCACAAATCGCTCAAATATCTCCTCGGCCTGGGCCGGCGGTGCCGCCTCAATAAAGCTAGGACGACGACCCTTTCTAGTATCAGCCAACAGAGTAAATTGGCTCACCACTAATAGCTCACCCTTGATATCCAGAGCGGAAAGGTTAAACCTGCCCTCTTCATCGGAAAAAATACGCAGGCTAACAATTTTTTGTGCCAGATATTGCGCATCCTTTTCTGTATCCCCACTGGCTACTCCTACAAAAACCACCAGCCCCCGACCTATCCTACCCACCACCTCACCACCAACGCTAACTGAGGCTCTGGTGACTCGCTGTAGCAGTGCCTTCACCCCTGCTTCTCCTTCCGTTTACCCTTATCAGGCGTCCTCTCCTCGGTTTTCTCACCACCTTTACGATTATCCGTAATATAGAAGCCGCTCCCCTTAAAGATAACAGGAATGGAGTGAAGGACACGGCGAGCTTTCCCCTGGCACTTGGGGCATATAGCCACCGGCTCCTCATCAAATCTCTGCTTCCTTTCAAAATGAAAGCGACAAAGACTACACTTATACTCATAGATAGGCACTACTTTACCTCACATAATTTTTGCCCATATATTCTACAGCAATAGCTCTACTAAGGCAATTTGAAATTGTTTATCAACTTCACCCTCTTGTTGCCCTTCTTTCAATAAATGACCCAATATTTTCCTAGACTTTTAAGCAAAAAGGGAGTAAAATTAAGTAAATGATAAAATGTTAATTAGAGGTAGATAATATGCGTTTAGTAGCTACAATTTTAACAAGTAATACAGAAAAGTAAGCACTGAGTCTAATTAGGCCAGTGCTTTTTAGGTTAAGGAGGTGTAGTTATGCAGTCCAGCCTGATTGGGAAAATCGAAAAGGCCAAACGCTACGCTCAGGAGCCAGAGCGGGTTACATTCTCTGAGCTTTCAGTAAAATTCCGAGGAGAGAATAACGACTACACTACTGAATACAAAGATGGAAAGTGGCATTGCTCGTGCCCCTTTTTCTCAACTTGGGAGGTTTGCAGCCATACCATGGCACTGGAGAGAATGCTAAGCAATATGCTACCTGAAGAAGCTCTGACTACACAATATACTACCCCTTGAGTTTCACTTGCCAGCCTTACCCCGTTAGAGACGATTCTATCGGCAATTACCTTGTTTTTTCACAATCAACTTCTTGCCTGCCCTGACGCCTAATTATACCTTCTTACGCTTCCACCGGAAGCAGTCACTTCTTTTCATTGGTCACATTGTCAAACAAAGCTTACCCGCCTGCTCAATTGCTCTGGCAACCACGAATAGAGAACCGGTAACGCAAATAAGATCCTTGCCCCCAGCTAGAGTTAGAGCCAGAGGCAGGGCAGTTGAAATATCATCCGTTGCCTGTGCTTCCACCCCATGCTGGCTAAACTCTGCCACAATAGGGGCTGTGGCCATAGCCCGAGGATGAATAGAGCGAGTGACAATTACTTTATCAAAAAGGGGCACTAATTCTGAGACTATTCCAGCTATATCCTTATCAGACGAGGCTCCGATAATCAAGATAGCTCGGTCAAAGTCAAAGTATTGCTCAAGAGACTGCTTCAACTTGCGGGCTGAGTCAGGGTTATGGGCGCTATCAACTACCAGAAGGGGACGGCGGCTTAGAACCTGGAGCCGACCCGGCCAGCTCACCTGCGCCAGACCCTTAGTGATACTATCTCCGGAAATATGAAAGCCCTTTTCAGCTAAAACCTCCAGGGCAGCCACCGCCGTAGCCGCATTCTCCAGCTGATATTGACCAAGAAGCGGGATGGATAATTCATAACTAGCCAATCTTCCCGCCACGCGAAGTGATTGTCGGCTAGAATCAAAGCCGAGACTCTGCCAGGTGACATCACTACCTACCCTGACCAGCCTTGCCCCACGATTGAGGCAGGTGTCCTTGATTACTCGGGCTGCCTCATCACGTTGTAGTGAGGCTACTACCACACCACCAGGCTTGATGATACCCGCCTTCTCAGCAGCAATCTCAGCCAAGGTATTACCCAATACCTCGGTATGGTCGAAGCTAATCGAGGTAATAATGCAAACCTCAGGCTGGATTACATTAGTGGCATCAAGCCTGCCCCCCAACCCTACCTCCACCACCTGAAAATCCACCCCTTTTTGCTCAAAGTAGGCAAAGCCCAGAGCTGTCATTAGCTCAAAGGTAGTCAACTGACCATAGGTGGCTTTCTCGTTCACTGCCTCAACCTCAGGCTTTAGTCTTTCCACTAAACTAGCCAGCTCTGCTTCAGAGATTAACTCGCCATTAACCCTGATACGCTCGTTGAAGGTATGCAGATGGGGTGAGGTGAAAAGCCCAGTAGTATAACCGGAGGCAGTGAGGGCCGACGCCATCATGACAGCCACACTCCCCTTACCCTTGCTACCGGCAATGTGAACCGACTTAGCTTTTAAGTGAGGATTATCTAAACGCCCCAGTAGCTCCTCCATACGTCTCAGGTCATAATAAGCTGCGTCGCGTGGCCTGGGCACCGTCTCATAGTCAATAAAGCTGTAGATGTAATCTAAAGCCTGTTGATAATCCACTCCCTCCGCTCCTTCCCGAATATCAGAAGCCCATTATATCACTACTGATTGAACCTCACCACTTTGAACTGGGAGCTGAGAGTGCGACACTTGACGCTCATCTATGGCTACTGATATTATCATCATTAACAGAGGGACAAAGTGAACTTCGTTGAAAAGCTGACCAACGCCACCAGGGAAAATGAGAGTTTGCTCTGTATCGGGCTTGACCCTGACCCAAAGCGGATGCCCAAGAATGTGGGTATTTTTGAATTCAATAAGGCAATTATTGAGGCTACTGCCGATTTAGTATGTGCCTATAAACCAAACCTTGCTTTCTATGAAGCCCTGGGTAACGAGGGGCTGGATGCCCTGAAGCAGACGGTTAAATATGTACCGGATGATATTCCCGTAATTGCGGATGCCAAGCGGGGCGATATCGGTAATACGGCTAAAGCTTATGCCCGGGCTATCTTTGATAACTTTGACTTTGATGCCACTACGGTGAATCCGTACCTTGGCTTCGACTCAGTAGAACCCTTTATTCAGTATCAAGACAAAGGGGTATTCATCCTGTGCCGGACATCAAACACTGGTGCCGTCGACTTCCAGTCCCTTAAGTGTGAGACAGAGGAGCACAGCCATCGCCCCCTATTTGAGCTCGTAGCCCTGAAAGCCAGTCAGTGGAACATATACGGCAATATAGGGCTGGTTGTTGGCGCTACCTATCTTGAGGAATTAAGGTTGATTCGACAAAGTCACCCCGATATGCCACTGCTAATACCGGGTATTGGTGCCCAGGGGGGAGACCTGGCGGCCACTGTCCGCTATGGAGTTAATGCCAGGGGAGAAGGGGCAATTATCAACTCGTCAAGAGGAATCATTTACGCCTCGCCAGGGAAAGATTTTGCTCAGGCAGCGCGCCAGGCTGCCTCATCTCTACAGGAACAGATTAACTATTTTTTGTCCACCTCCATCCCATAGCTAAATACTAACTTTCAGGGAAAAAGAATGGTTATGGAGATAAAGCTGGGTGATGTGGTCCGTCTCAAGAAGAAACACCCCTGCGGCAGCTATGAGTGGCAGGTAGTCAGGCTCGGTGCTGACATCGGGCTTGAGTGCCTTAAATGTGGGCACCGTGTTTTCCT
>JAUVXN010000132.1 GCA_030603605.1 Dehalococcoidales bacterium
CCTGTACTCGGCTTTACTGGCGGCTTTGTGCTGATGATTGCTATATTCTGGCTCTTCCGACGCGCTCTCCTGGAGAGGATGCGGCTTATTTTTAGCCGTTTACAAATTCTGTCTACGGCTTTTGCAGCTTATGCCCACGGCAAAAACGATGGTCAGATGCCCATAGGCATCATTACTATGGCACTGGTTACTTTTTATAATGATAGCAGCCTGTGGGAGCATCTCTCCTTACAAGGCTCCCTGTGGTGGGTAATAGTCATATCAGCATTGGCTATTAGCTCCGGCATGGCTATGGGTGGTCGGCGAGTTATTAAAACATTGGGGGTGAAGGTTACCACACTCCGACCAGCTCAGGGTTTTACTGCTCAAGCCTCAGCAGCGGCAGTTATTGAAACAGCCTCTCAGTTAGGTATTCCGGTAAGCACTACACATTGCATAAGCTCAGCCATTATGGGGGTGGGTGCTACCAAGCGGTTTTCGGCGGTGCGCTGGGGAGTAGCCGGCAACATTATTACTGCCTGGATAATAACTTTTCCTATTTGTGGTGTGCTGGGTTATTTATTTACCTGGTTACTTAAACTAATAGTCTAGAGTTGTGAAGAGACTTCTCTCGGGATTCCCCGGCGCTTCTCGGCAGTGATAATAGCCTCAATGTCGGCTACCGCCCGGTCAATTTCATTCTGCCGACTAAAAACCACATGCTCAAATAGGGATAGTTGTTTTATTTCCTCCTCGGCGGTTTTGGTACGTAGTGCCAGGTCAAAGGGTGTTTCGGTGTGGCGCTGCTTGAGCCTCAACTTAAGTTCTTCTATTGATGGCGGCGTGAGGAAGATGAATACCGCTTGAGGTAGTATTTTTTTAATGGTAGCGGCTCCTTGAATGTCAACCTTTACTATCGTATCCTGTCCCTTATCCAGTGCCTGCTTAACTGGCTTCTCAGGCACGCCATACCAATTGCCATAGACGTTTGCCCTCTCCAGTAACTCATTATTTTCAATCATCTCCTGGAACTTTTTCGTTGAGACAAAGTGGTAGTCTATATTATCTCTCTCGGTGGCTCGCTGAGGCCGTGTGGTTGCTGTTGTAATGTATTCAAGAGGATAGTTTGATTCCCTCATTCTGGTTAAAACTGCATCTTTGCCGGCTCCCGAGGGACCAGAGAGAACTATGAGTAATGGTCTTTTTGGGGGGTTGATTGGGGGCTGACTATCACGGCTCATCTTTTTCGTCGCCTTGCTCTGGTTTTAGCACTGAGCCCACTCGACTTACCTGCAGTCTGCCGGTGATAGTTTCTGGGGCAAGAGCCGATAGAACAATATGTCCGCTATCAAGGAAGATAACCGCCTTGGTCCTTCTGCCGTTGGTCATATCAATTAGTTGCCCTTTGTTTTTCCCTTCCTGGATAGTGCGTTTAGTAGGTGCTGAGTTTGGTGAGGCCATAGCAATAACCCTATTCATAGCCAATATGTTGCCAAATCCGATGTGAACCAGTTCTATGCCCATTATTATCACCTCAGAACATTATTTTTAAGCCATCCTCAGGGCTAATCACTGTTCACACAAATCTAGAGATAGCATATCAAAGGGCTGACATTTTGCGAAATTCCTACTCATACGCTATCACTTGTCTCAAAGGTTGTCAAGGGAGTATGGGAGTCTTTTCTTATAATGGTTAGTGTGCTAGAATATATTTTGGTTGTAATTTTTGGTCTGTTTGTGCTATTATAGTTTTTGTTTAACATTACTTTGTCAAACGGAGCCGATGTGCGCCTCCTGGTGGTTAGAGCGAGGTGGAACCACCCGTTCCCATCCCGAACACGGAAGTGAAACACCCCAGCGCAGACGATACTGAGGGGGCGACCCCTTGTGGAAAATATGCCACTGCCAGGAGGCTTTAGTAATTTAAGATTGCCATCCCTTCAGTTACTTATATTCGTAGAATCCCTTCCCTGTCTTACGCCCCAGCCAACCGGCAGCAACCATCTTCTTTAACAAGGTAGGCGGAGCATATTGCGGGTCTTTAGTTTCTTCATATATAGCGTTGGTAATGAAGAAGGTGGTATCAAGACCGATAAGGTCAGTCAGGGTTAGCGGTCCCATAGGATGCCCCAAGCCTAGATTTATGCCAGTATCAATATCCTCTCTAGTGGCAACGCCAGACTCCAGCATGCGAATGGCATTGTTCAGGAAAGGTATCATAAGGCGGTTTACGATAAAGCCCGGTGCATCTTGGGCAATAACGGCAACCTTTCCCAGTGACTCACCAAATTTCTTACCCGCCTCAAGGGTCTCGTCACCGGTAGCGACAGTCCTGACGATTTCTACTAGCTTCATAAGCGGCACCGGGTTAAAAAAGTGTATCCCCAATACCTGCTTCGACCTGCTGGTTACCATAGCCAAATCAATGATAGACAGGCAAGAGGTATTAGTGGCTAAGATTGCATGCTTAGGACAGATTTTATCTAGCTCGGCAAATATCTTTTTCTTCAAA
>JAUVXN010000027.1 GCA_030603605.1 Dehalococcoidales bacterium
AAATAAGAAGATTATTAAGAAACTAAGGGAAGCTGGAGTTCGACTGGAGGAAGCCGCAGTTAAGCGAGAAGTGTTCCCTCTAACTGATACGGAGTTCGTCATTACCGGCACACTGGAGTCCTCCAGCAGGCAGGAAGCAGAGGCAAAGATAAAAGCCCTCGGCGGCTCAACTGGAAGCAGTGTTACCCAGAAGACCACCCATATCGTGGTAGGCGCCGACCCCGGTTCAAAGCTAGCCAAAGCCCGGAGTCTGGGCATCAAGCAACTTAATGAAGAAGAATTCCTCCAGCTTCTGAGGCAGGCAAGCTGATATGAAATTAATCGTAGGCCTGGGCAATCCGGGGCGGATTTATGACCATAACCGTCATAACATCGGCTTTATGTGCGTTAGTCACTTCGCCAGGACACAGGGCATCCGGTTTGACAAAAAGCAAGGTCAAGCCCGGACTGGCACAGGCGAGGCCGCTGGCAACAAGCTGATAGTGGCCAGACCTCAGACTCATATGAATTTAAGCGGCGAGTCGGTAATTCGGCTGGTGAACAAGTTTAATATCAGCCTCAATAGCCTCATTGTCATTCATGACGACCTTGACCTTCCTCTGGGTAAAATTCGCCTGAGTCAGGGCAGCAGTTCCGGCGGACACAAAGGAATTGATTCCATCATTACCCATCTGGGAAGTCAGGACTTTACTCGTATCAGGGTGGGCATCGGACGACCGCCCATGATTGAAGGCTCTGCCGAAGACAGGGAAGCCGATGTTGTCGCCTATGTGCTCAATGATTTCACCACTGAGGAAAAGAAGGTCATCACTGAGATGATACCCAAAGTCAGCGAAGCTATCCTCTGCTTGCTTAACGAGGGGCTGACGGCAGCCATGAATAAGTACAACTAGTTCATTGCGAGAATGCTTGTTGACCTCACCCCCTTTATCCCCCTCTCCTTAAAAGGAGAGGGGGAAGAATATTAGAAGAGAGGCTTCGCCTCTCTTTGACTCTCTTTGCTCTGAATTAATAATGTGGGGGGTGTTTAAGAGGAGGTGAGGTCACCATAAATCCCAAGGGAAGGGAGTCAGAGAGATAGGTCCTTAAACAATCACACTTTGCCAGAGTCCATACTCAAGTGATATAATCCCTATACATCTAATGTATGCCTAAGATGACAAATAAGAAGAGATTTATCGCCGTGATTGGTGGTAGTGAATGTTCGCCACAGGAAGCCGAACTGGCTGAAGAGGTGGGTCGCGAGCTAGCCAGGCAGGGCGCCATCCTGGTATGCGGGGGGATGGGTGGAATCATGGCCGCTGCCTGCAAGGGAGCCATCTCACAGGGTGGTTTAACTATCGGTATTCTCCCTGGGAATAGTCGCCAGCAAGCCAATCCCCATGTACAAATACCAATAGTTACCGACCTGGGCGAAGCAAGAAATGTCATCGTGATTAAATCCGCCCAGGCAGTTATCGCTATCGGTGGTAAATATGGCACCCTATCCGAGATAGCCCACGCTTTACGTGCTGGCATCCCGATTATCGGTCTGAATACCTGGTCATTATCCAAAAATGGCAAGACAGACAACTCAATAATCCCGGCACAGAACGCCGCTGAGGCAGTAAGGAAAGCGCTCAGCCTGACTACAAAGTAATAATCAGGTTGAAGGTTATGCAGAAAGAAATGTCAACTATCAAGAATACAAAAGCCAGAGAAATTCTGGATTCCAGGGGCAACCCGACAATAGAGGTGGAGGTAGAATTAGTTGGCGGCGCAACAGGTCGGGCGGCAGTGCCCTCCGGAGCCAGCACCGGCAAATATGAAGCGGTAGAACTTAGAGATAAAGACAAGTCCAGATTTAACGGACTGGGCGTCCTGCAGGCAGTAGCCAATGTTAATGAACATATCGCTGCTGCTATAGTCGGGATGCCGGCTACCGACCAGACAGCCATTGACCACAAATTGATTGAACTCGATGGTACGACAAACAAATCACGCCTTGGAGCCAATGCCATTCTGGGAACTTCGCTGGCAGTAGCTCATGCGGCGGCTAACCTCCTTGCCACACCCCTATACCGCTATCTGGGCAAAGCAAGCAATTACACCTTGCCGGTACCAATGATGAATATCTTAAACGGCGGTAAGCATGCTGCCAACTCCACCGACTTCCAGGAGTTCATGGTGGTGCCGGCTGGAGCCAGTAGCTTCAGACATGCTCTCCAGATGGGCACCGAGGTCTATCACTCCTTAAAGAAGGTGCTCAAGGATAGAGGACTGGATACCAATGTTGGTGACGAGGGAGGTTTTGCTCCTCCCCTAGCCTCAAATAAAGAGGCAGTAGAGGCAGTCCTGTTAGCTATTGAGAAAGCCGGTTACAAGCCGGGCAAGGACTGTTTTATCGCCCTGGACCCGGCCGCAAGCGAATTCTATGAAGATGGTAAATATATTCTGGCAAGGGAAGGAACTACACTAAGTTCTGTGGAGATGGTTGATTATTATGTCAAGAGGGCGAGGAGCTATCCCCTAATCAGCATTGAGGATGGAATGGATGAGGATGACTGGGACGGCTGGCAGCTCCTGACCGAAAAACTGGGGAGCAAAGTCCAGCTTGTCGGTGATGACCTCTATGTTACCAATGTAAACCGCCTCAACCAGGGTATCAGCTTAAAAGCATCCAATTCCATTCTTATCAAACTCAATCAAATTGGCACAATCACCGAGACAATCGGCGCCATTAAAATGGCGCAGCAGACAGGCTGGACAGCGGTGGTAAGTCACCGCTCCGGTGAAACCGAGGATACTACCATAGCCGACCTGGCAGTAGGTCTAAACACAGGGTTGATTAAAGCCGGTGCCCCCTGCCGCTCGGAACGCACCGCCAAATATAACCGCCTCCTCAGAATAGAAGATGAGCTGGGGGCAAATGCCAGCTTTGCCGGAATGGGGGCATTTTATAATTTGAAGGAATACGGTAAATGAAGCTCTTATGAATAAAATCGGTATTACCACCACCGTTCCCATAGAAATACTGCTTGCTGCTGACTATCAGCCGGTTGACCTGAATAATGTCTTCATTAATGACCCCAACCCGGAACGACTGGTTAATATTGCCGAGAAGTCGGGCTTCCCCCTGAACTGCTGTAGCTGGATTAAGGGAATCTACGGAGTATGTATGGACTACGGAATTAATACCGTCCTCTGCGTTACCACTGGCGATTGCTCCAATACCATTATGTTAATGGAAGTGCTCAAGCTTAAAGGGATTAAGACTATACCCTTCGCCTACCCTGACCAGCCTGCTCCTCAACGAATGCAGTCTACCCTACAGGCTTTAGCCGAGACCCTGGGCACCACACTGGAAGCGGCTAACACAATTAGAAGTGAACTTCAGCCAAGTCGCAACCTAGCCTTGGAACTCGACCGGCTTACCTGGAGAGACGGTCTGGTCAGTGGCTGGGAAAACCACCTGTGGCTGGTTTCTACTTCTGATTTCAATCAAGACCACCATAGATACTACTCTCAGTTACAAAGGTTATTGGCCGATTGCCGCCAGCGCCAGCCTTATCCACCAGACTTTTTAAGACTGGCATACATCGGTGTACCTTCTGTTTATGGACGTGACCTTTATCACTACATAGAGAGTAACAACGCCAGGGTGGTATTCAATGAAATTCAACGCCAGTTTGCCATGCCCGAGCCTGGAGGCTCACTGGCTGAGCAGTACTCCAACTATACTTACCCCTACTCCATATATGAGCGGGTGAAGGATATCACCACTGAGCTCCGCCGGCGGCAGTCTGACGGGGTTATTCACTACGTCCAGGCATTCTGCCACCGAGGCATTGGCGATATTATCTTTCGAGATGCTATTGACTTGCCTACCTTGACTCTGGAGGGAAACGATGATTTTTTCTTAACTCAGCATACCAAAACGCGAGTCGAGGCCTTTCTTGATATGCTACAGCGGCGTCGGCGAAGCTTAAAATATAGTCAGCAAGCCATCGGCTAAAGGAAGCGGCTGCGCAAAAATTGCTAAGGAGGTAGAACATGACAACCAAAATCGGAATCAATGGCTTTGGGCGCATCGGAAGGTTAACCCTCAGAACAATCAACCAATACCACAAAGGTAAATTGGAAGTGGTGGCGGTTAATGACCTTACCGATACTAAAACCAATGCTCACCTGCTGAAATGGGACAGCACATATGGTCCCTACCCCGGTAGAGTAGAAGCCAGCGAGGAGGCAATTATTGTTGACGGTAAAGAGGTAAAGGTGCTCTCGGAACGTGACCCGGGCAGCATTCCCTGGCGAGAACACGGCGTAGACATAGTACTGGAGTCAACCGGTCTATTCACCGATGCTACCAAGGCAGCGGCCCACCTGCAGGGTGGTGCCAAAAAAGTAATAATTTCTGCCCCGGCTAAGAATGAAGACGTAACTGTTGTCCTCGGCGTCAATGAAGACCACTATGACCCAAGCAAACATAAAGTCATATCCAATGCCTCCTGCACTACCAACGGCATTGCCCCGGTGGTCAAAGTATTACACCAAAACTTTGGGATAAACAAAGGGTTAATGAGTACCATTCACGCCTACACCAATGACCAGAGAATTCAGGATATGTTTCACAATGACCTGCGCCGAGCTCGAGCGGCAGCAATGAATATTGTCCCGACTACTACCGGCGCGGCTAAAGCGGTAACCGTAGTGATTCCTGAACTCAAGGGTAAACTTCATGGACTGGCTTACCGGGTGCCGACAATTACTGTCTCTATTATTGACTTTGTTGCCGACTTAGATAGAGAGGTTACCGTGGAAGAGGTCAATCAGGCTTTTAAAACTGCGGCTGAGGGGCCTTTAGCTGGAATCCTGGAGTACTGTTCAGAGCCTCTGGTCAGCATGGATTTTAAGGGCAACCCTGCCAGCTCCATTGTCGATGCGCTCGGTACCATAGTTATTGGCGGCAATATGGTTAAAGTTCTTGCCTGGTATGACAACGAGTGGGGCTATAGCTGCCGTCTGGCTGACCTGGCTGTTTATGTTGCTGATAAGGGCCTATAGCTGATAACAGACACTTAAACGAGAAGAGATTTTAGAAAGGAGCCTCGTCGCTCTCTCCTCTGCGTTCACCTTCTCCTCAACAAGTGAAGGCAGTCAGAAGGATAAGTAGCCAGATAGTACTATTGATAAAAATTGACATTACCGGGTGAGGATGCCTAAAATAGTACAATTACCTCGCACAAAGGTGAGAAATGAAATTAGTAGTTGTGGGTTTCGGCCAATGTGGTGGCAGGATTGCTGACGAGTTTGCTCGATTGAATAGAAAAGCACGTGGGCAGCGTGGTATTGATATAGTTAGCGGAGCCTTTGCCGTTAACACTGATGTTGCTGACCTGAGTGGACTAACCAGCATAAAGCCCGACTACCAGCACCGAATCCTTATCGGAGGTCGCAAGACCGGCGGGCACGGCGTCGGCAAGATAAATGAACTGGGAGCTGAGATAGCCAGAGAAGACGGCGATAAGGTCATAGATAACGTAAGAGCAGACAAGCGATTCGCTGAGGCGGATGCTTTTCTGCTTATCGCTGGTGCTGCTGGCGGCACCGGTTCTGGAGCAATATCAGTGATATCACAACACATAAAGGAACGCTACGTAGATAAGCCAGTATATAACCTTATTGTCCTTCCATTTGAGCATGAAGAGGCAACAGAGGAAAGAACTATATATAATGCCGCCACCTGTCTTAAATCGGCTTATTTGGTGGCTGATGCGATATTCCTTGTTGATAATCAAAGGTATGTCATGAAAGATTCATCGCTTAGAAGTAACTTGGCTAAAATCAATGCCACAATAGCCGCGCCATTTTACAACTTACTCTGTGCCGGTGAGGAGAAAAAGCACAAATACATCGGGGCAAAAATACTTGATGCCGGTGATATAATACAGACTGTGACCGGATGGACAGTTATAGGCTATGGAAAAACGCAGATTTCATTTGCCAAAGTTCTCTTTAAACGAGCACGTGATTTCAGAAATAAGGCTACTGAAGCCCAAAAGGGAATGCAAGCCATGGATGAAGCGATAACTGGATTATCACTCAAGTGCAACCCCGTAGATTCAAAGAGAGCTCTATATCTCGTCTCGGCGCCAGCCAAGGAAATGAATATGGACTTGATTAAAGAACTCGGTACTTATATAAAAGGTCTAGCCCCGGAGGCGGTAATAAGGAGTGGCGATTACCCCCGGGAAAGAGGCTCTCTGGATGTTACCGTAATTCTGTCTGAACTCAGCGATGTAGAAAGGGTCAGGGACTACTTTACCAAAACAATCAGCCTCATTTCTACTCTTAAAAAGAGGCATGAAGGAGTAGAAAGTAAATATAAAGGAATTGAGATTACCCTAAAGGATATTCCCTCCTTATTATAGTTGCCCAGCCCAAGCCCATTAAGTAACAGCGTATCAGCTAACTATGTAATCTGAATGAAGGACTTCCTCTCTTACCTTGAGAGTTTAGAATAGATATTCCAGGCTTGATCTATAGTCTCTTCACGCAGTTGCCAGGCTTGTTCTGCAGCTTCCTCTCGCTTTTGCCAGGCTTCTTCTATGCTCGCTTCACAGGCTCTCTCGGCTTGCTCTTTTGCCTTCTTAACAGCCTTTTCAGCTTGCGTTATAGCTTCGTCGCGGGCTTTTAGGACTTGCGTTATAGCTTCGTCGCGGGCTTTTAGGGCCTCCCTTATATTCTCATCACAAGCATTCTTGGCTTGTTGTTCTGCCCTCTTATAGGCCTTTGCTATTTGCTGTTCGTTCACCCTATAAGCGCTTGCCACTTGCCGTTGAGCTTCCATATAGGCCGCATATGCTTTCTCAGCTTGCCCTAGAACCTCATCAAGTGGTCGCGCAACCTGCTCTTCGGCTTCCTTAGCAACCAGCTCGACTTGCTCTTCAGCTTCCTCGGCGGCCTGCTCCACCTGCTCTTGAACTTCTTCAAGTGGTTGCACAGTTTCCCCTTCAGCTTCCTCACTAGCTTTCTTAGCCTGCTTCCTTGGATCCGTCATAGGATACCTCCTTTACCAATTTTGTTGATACACTGCCCAATGATTAACCTCTCACCCAATTATTCCTCGACTGCCTCCGCATCTTCCACCGTGGGCTCCTCACCAGCTTGTTTGGTTTTCTTTGTCTCATACATTCTGGCCAGGAATTCCAAACGCGCCTCAACTTTTCCTTTACCTTTAGCTTTTTCAGTCCCTCTTTTTTCTTTTACGCTAGTCTCTCCTGTTCCGCCTACCGGTTCCGCAAAGGCTCTTATCGATGACTCAGCCACCTCAACTTCCGGTTTGCCTATTGCCTCAGTAGCCTCCTTGGCTTCCTCAGTTATTTCCTCAGCTCTGCCTATTGCTTTCTCGAAGGCTCTTAGCGATGACTCAGCCGTCTCCTGAGCTACTTTGCCGGTTGCCTCAGACCGGTTTATCGCCTCCTCGAAGGCTCTCATTGACACCTTAGCCGCTTCCTTAGCGACTCTTGTGGATACCTCCGTAGCCTCCTTGGCAGCTCTAACCGTCACTTCGGCTGCCTCCCTGGCAACTTTAGCCGATGTCTCAGTAGCCTCCTTAACCTCCTTACTTATTTCTTCGGCTCTGGCAATCGCTTCCTGAGAAGCTCTGGTTGATGCCTCAACTGCTTCCTGAGACGCCCTTATCACTGTTTCAACAGTTTGTTTGGCAGCCCTGGCTGACGCTCCAGTAGTTTTCTTAGCCGTCTTACTTATTTCTTCAGCTTTGCTTATTGCTTCCTGATATGCATTGGTTGATGCCTCAGATGCTTCCTGAGATGCCCTTGTTGAGGCTTCAACAGCTTCTTTGGCAGCCGTGACTGACGCCTCGGTAGCTTCCTTAGCCTCTCTGCTGATTTCTTCGGCTCTGGCTATCGCTTCCTGGGAGGCTATGGTTGATGCCTCAGCTGCTTCCTTTGTCTCTTTACTTATTTCTTCGGCTTTGCTTATTGCTTCCTGAGAGGCTATAGTTGACGCTTCGGCTGCTTCCTTGGCTTCTTTACTTATTTCTTCGGCCTTACTTATCGCTTCCTCAAAGGCTCTTGCCAACGCCTCAGCAGCTTCCTTTGTCTCTTTACTTATCTCTTCGGCTTTGCTTATCGCTTCCTGAGAGGTTCTGGTTGACGCTTCAGCAGCCTCCTTGGTGACCCTGGCTGATGTTTCAGCCGCCTCTTTGGCTTCCTTGCTTACTGCCTCAGCCAGGTTCATCGCCTCTCGAGATGCTTTGGTTGATGCCTCAGCCGTCTGCTTAATTTCTTTGCTTATTTCCCTGACCTTACCCATTATTTCCTGGGAGACTCCTAGCGAAGTCTCAGCCACTGCCTTAGCCTCCCCACTTATTACCTCGGCTCTGAGTGCCACTTCCTGAGCCGCTCTCGCCGAGGCGTCAGCAGTTTCCATGGTCGTCTTGCTTACTTTCTCAGCCTTACTTGCCGCTTCTCTAGCCGCTCTGGTTGATGCCTCGGCTACTTCCTTAGCCTCTTTGCTTATTTTCTCAGCCCGGCTTGCCGCTTCCCTAGCCGTTTTGGTTGACACCTCAGCCGCTTCCCTGGCTGTCTTGCCTGCTTCCTCAGCCTTGTTTAGCTCTTCTTTAGCCACTCTCGCCGACGCCCCAGCCACTTCCTTAGCCTCTTCGCTTATTTCATTAACCCGGCTTAATCCTTCCTGTGATGCCGTAAGTGATGCCTCAGCCGCTTCCATGGCCTCCTTGCTTATTTCCTCAGCTCTGGCTATTGCTTCCTGGAAGGCTCTGGCTATTGCCTTAGCCGTTTCCTTGGGGACCTTGGCTGATTCCTCAGTCCGACTTATTGCCTCCTGAGCAGCTCTGATTGATGCCTCTGCCGCCTCCCTGGCCTCCTTACTTATTTTCTCAGCCTTACTTACCGCTTCCTGGGAAGCCCTTGCCGAGGCTTCAGATGCCGCCCTAGCTTCCTTGCTTATCTTCTCAGCCCGTTTTATCGCTTCCTGGGAGGCTCTTGCCGACGTCTCAGCTGCTCCCCTGGCTGCCTTGCTTAGTTCCTCAGCCTTGGCTACCGCTTTTTCAAAGGCACCAATATCATGTTCCGCGTCGTCTAAGAGTTCTCGAGATGCTTCTCTAATCATTCCTTCAATACCTCTAGTGTTACTAATTCTATTACAGGCTTTCAAGTTTTTCAATAGTCCTTTCTTATTCAGAGTGCTGATAGACCAGTTTGCTATCCAAATTAGGTAAAAACGGGAATGATAGAATCATTTTGCAATCTTACCCTGACATTATTACTATGGACTTTATTACTACGGGCATTATTACCTTGTAACAACAAAAGGATTGACATTGTCCTATAAGTATGTTTAAAATAGTTAAACTTTAATGCTGAGGTGAGAAATGAAATTAGTGGTTGCAGGTTTTGGACAATGTGGCGGCAGGATTGCTGATGAGTTTTCTCGAATGAACAGAAAAGCACATAGTCAGCGCGGAATTGAAATAATTACGGGCACCTTCGCTGTTAACACTGATGCTGCTGACCTGAGTGGCTTAACAAACATAAAACGCGATTACCGGCACCGAATTCTCATTGGAAGTCGCAAAACTGGTGGGCACGGCGTTGGCAAGATAAACGAACTGGGAGCCGAGATAGCCAGAGAGGATGCCGATAAAGTTATAGATGCTATAAGAACAACCAAGCGATTCTTTGAGACAGATGCCTTCTTATTCATCGCTGGTGCTGCTGGCGGCACCGGCTCCGGAGCAATTTCGGTAATAACACAACATATAAAGGAACGCTATATAGATAAGCCGATATATTGCCTTATTGTCCTTCCCTTTGAGCATGAAGAAACAACAGAGGATAGGACCATATATAACTCAGCCACATGCCTTAAATCTACCTATTCAGTAGCTGATGCAGTATTTCTCGTTGATAATCAAAGGTTCGTTAGAAAAGATACATCGATTAAGAATAACCTAGCTAAAATTAATGAAATGATTGCTGACCCATTTTACAACTTACTCTGTGCCGGTGAGGAGAAAAAACCCAAATACATTGCGTCAAAGGTGCTTGATGCCGGAGACATAATACAGACTGTAACCGGCTGGTCAGTAATAGGTTTTGGGAAATCGGACCTACCATTAATCAGGTTTTCCAGGGAACGGTCACGTGATTTCAGGAAGAAGGGCAGCGAAACGCTAAAAGGAATTCAAGCCATGGACGAAGCGATAAGTGAGCTATCGCTCAAGTGCAATCCCAGAGATTCAAAGAGAGCTCTGTATCTCATCTCGGCGCCGTCTAAGGAAATGAATATGGACTTGGTTAAGGCACTCTCGGATTATATGAGGGATATAGCTCCAGAGGCTTTAATAAGAAACGGCGATTACCCCAGAGAAAGGGGCGTACTGGATGTTACTGTACTTCTGTCTGAACTTAGCGATGTGGAAAAGGTCAGGGACTATTATGCTAAATCGACCGAACTTATCCCTGAGTTTAAAAAGAGGCAGGAAGAAACAGAAGTCAAACTTAAAGTAATTGATGACGCTTCCAAGGATATACCTTCGTTACTATAGCTAACCGATATTAGCTTATTTTGCCAGTTTTACTATTCGGGGTGCCGATTATTATATAGATTCAGTGATGTAAATCCGGCATTTATGACTACCCAAATCCCCATTGCGCCTGAGCCACCTTTAAATATCGGTTCGGTGTCCAAAAATTCAGCGTCTATCTACGCAAAGACTCTCTAGAAACGTCACACCATATAGAGTATAATAAAGGAAATGACTTCCCAGGTCTTTTATCGTAGGTGGCGTCCCCAAACCTTAGCTGATGTAGTCGGGCAGGAACAGGTAACCCAGACATTACACAATGCCCTGAGTAGCGGTCACATATCTCACGCCTATCTTTTCTGCGGTCCTCGAGGCACCGGTAAGACCAGCACCGGGCGCATTTTAGCTAAGGCGGTTAACTGTCTTACCAATGGCAAGGGAGAGCCGTGTAATACCTGCTCTATGTGCCAGGCAATAACCGAGGGGAGAGCTCTGGATGTTATTGAGATTGATGCGGCAAGCAACACCGGTGTAGAGAATATACGAGACCTTCGTGAAAGAGTCAACTACGCTCCCAACGAAGCCCGCTATAAAGTATATATCATTGACGAAGTCCATATGTTAAGTACCAGTGCCTCCAATGCCCTGCTCAAGACACTGGAGGAACCGCCACCACATATTATCTTTGTCCTGGCTACCACCGAAGCCCATAAAGTTCTACCCACCGTTCTGTCACGGTGCCAGCGCTTTGATTTCCGACGCATCTCTCAGGCAGATGTGGTGACCAAGCTGACCCGTATCTGTAGCACCGAAGGCATTCACATGGAGCCAGAAGCACTACGGCTCATCGCCAGGGCTACCACCGGTAGCCTGCGAGATGCCGAAAACCTGCTGGAGCAACTAACTACTTATTAT
This sequence comes from Dehalococcoidales bacterium, assembly GCA_030603605.1. The sequence goes on from JAUVXN010000027.1 coordinate 11,474, forward strand.
GGTTCTAAGATTGAACTCCAGCAGGTTCAGACTGTCCTGGGTATCACTGGTGACTGGCGAGCCAAAGAGCTGGTAAAGCACATTATTAATAACGATGTTTCTGCCGGGGTGGTTGCCATAAACGGTGTTAATAGCGATGGGCTGGATTTGCGTCAATTCAATCGGGAACTGGTGGAATATCTCAGAGGACTGCTCCTAATAAAAACCGGCTCCGACGAGGCTATAGACCTTCCGGCTGAGGACATAACTGAATTGAAGGACTTAGCTGCCAAGGCTTCGCTATCTCAGATATTGAAGTCAGTCAAGCTCTTCGGTCAGCTTGAGCTTGGTTTTGATAACTATTCTACGCTACCTCTGGAGTTAGCGCTGGTTGACTGCACCCTGTCCCCAACCGAGGAAAAACTTCCCAGTCAGGTTGAATCTGAACCACGCCAGCCAGTAGAGATGGCTACCCCACCAGCACCCACGCCCCAGCCTAAACGACCAGCAGCCAAACCTAAACCGTCCGAGAAAAAAGCCAAGGAGCAAACTGCAAAAATAGCTAAGGATACTCAAGGACAAGTTGAGCCAGCCATTACAGCGGCACCAGCGCCAATGCCACCAACGAAAGAAACTGCCCCCACCACTCGGTTAAAACCAGGTGGTGAAATCGAACAACTGCAAGCGAACTGGAGGCAATTTATCAGTGAGGCTCCACCTGATGTCAGCCGAACTCCGGCAGCCGCCCTGCTACGGAGCGCCAAGCCCAAAGCCATCGAAGACGACACAATAGTACTATCCTTTAAATTTTCTTTTCACAAAGAGAATATGGAGAAACCCGAGAACCAGCAGATAGCCGAGAAAATCATAAGCAGCTTTCTGGGGCATACCTGTCGTGTGCGCTGTATTTATGAGCCGGAAGACAATCACCTGATAGATGAAGCACTGAAAATAGGCGCCCAGATTATTGATACGGAGGAAAAATGAACAAGTTTTTACTGCAGCAAGCCCAGAAACTTCAATCAAAGCTGGCTCAAGCCCAGGAGGAGTTAAGCAATATCACTGTTGAAGCCAGCTCGGGCGGAGGCGCCGTCAAGGTTACTATGAACGGTCAACAAAAAATACAGTCGGTAAAAATATCACCGGAAGTGATAAATCCTGATGATGTCGAGCTTCTGGAAGACCTGGTATTGACAGCGGTAAGTGAAGCCACTGCCAAATCTCAGGAAGTTGCCGCCGAGCACCTCGGCGGACTGACCGGGGGCCTCAAAATTCCAGGGTTGACCTGATACAGCCAAGGAGAATCAAGATTGGACCAGAATCTCATCCCTGCTGCCGAAGCCATCAATAAGCTCATCCAGGAGTTCAATAAGCTGCCTGGCATCGGACCAAAAAGCGCCCAGCGACTTGCCTACTATCTGCTACGTACCCCTGATGAACAGACCAAGCTCCTCGCTGAAGCTATCCTCTCGCTAAAACAGAAAGTTGTCCTATGCTCTACTTGCTTTAATGTTACCGAGTCCGACCCCTGCCCCACCTGCCGCAGTGACGAGCGCGACCGCAGTAAGATTTGCATCGTGGAACAGCCCCAGGACATCCTGGCTCTGGAGCATACCGGGATTTATAAGGGACTGTACCACGTGCTCCACGGTGCCATCTCACCCACCGAGGGAATAGGTGCTGACAATATAAGAATCAAGGAACTGCTAAGTCGGCTGCAGGACGGCTCAGTGAGTGAAGTCATTTTAGCCACCAACCCCAACCTGGAGGGGGAACAGACCGCCATGTATCTCAGCCGTCTGATTTCACCTCTGAAGATTAAGGTTACCCGCCTTGCCCGTGGACTGCCCTTCGGCACCGAACTGGAATATGCCGATGACGTTACCCTGACCCGAGCCATCGAGGGCAGGCAGGAGTTTTAGCGGCGAGATTTCATGGACGAGATAAAGTACAAGCCAATAGGAGTCATTCATTCCCCATTCAAGGAACCCAAAGGGACGCCCATACAACCAGCCAGTGGCAAGGGTATCGGCGGAACGGTTGAGATATTCCCCGAATATGCTAAAGGCTTGAAAGATATTGACGGCTTTTCTCACATTATTCTGATATACCACTTTCATTTGTCTCGAGGGGTGTCCCTGGAGGCAAAACCATATATGGATAACGAAGTGCGTGGAATCTTTGCCATACGAGGTCCA
>JAUVXN010000118.1 GCA_030603605.1 Dehalococcoidales bacterium
AGGTGTTCGCTCAGGGCATTAATCTGGTTGCTAAGTGTGTAGGAATAAGCGCCCAGGGCACCACTAAGAATCACGAGAAAAACTAATATAACAATGAGTACTTTATTAATCATTTAGTCCATCTCCTTCCTTACGCCTTTAATATTTTGCCCGTTCGCTCAGGCGTGGCAATTTTTATTAAGCTAATGCCACTAATTATGTGGGGCGCTGTTTTTTTTGTCAATGAAGTTGACGGATTATCATCTCCAACTGCATAAAAAGAATTGGCAAAGGTTGCACTGGGGGTCAATAGGTTGGATAATAGCACTAATATGGCTGAGGTCTATTTTTTCACTGAGACGGAGAAGCTCCTGAGAACTCTTGACCTGCTTGGTATTGAAGACTTTAGGGGGGTGAGGGTTCCAATCAAGCTTCATATGGGGGAGCCGGGTAACAGGTACTACATTTCTCCCTCCTTTGTAAAGCTAACAGTAGACAGGCTGAAGGATATAGGTGCGGAGCCCTTTCTGTTTGATACCACCGTGTCTTACCCCAGTCCCCGGGCTACAATATTTGGATATAAGAGAGTGGCTCACCGACACGGCTTTAGTGAGGATAAAATGGGCTGTGAAGTGGTTATTGGGGACAAAGGGGTGCAGGTGGTTGAAGGTGGTCATAGCTTTGAGGTGGCGAAGGAGATATATGAAAATACTCATCTTGTAGTCATATCTCATGTCAAAGGACACGTGCAGACCGGGTTCGGCGGGGCGATAAAAAACCTGGGGATGGGCGGGATGACCAAAAGCACGAAGCGAATGCTCCACCGCATGAGCATGCCGAAGTATCTGGCGGATAAGTGCGACCTCTGTGGTTCCTGTGCTGAAATCTGTCCCTGTAATGCCATAACTGTGGATTCGGAATGGAGATACGATAAGGTTGCCTGTTTGGGTTGTGGGGAATGCGTATTCACCTGTCCTAGCGGGGCTTTGAGCTATGAGGTCATGCATCTGCAAAAGGGACTGGCATTGGCCGCCAGGGCGTGCATCCGGGGTAAGCGGGTGCTCTACATAAGCGCTCTGGAGAATATTGCTCGCGGCTGTGATTGTGAGTCCCACCCCGGTCCTATAATCTGCCCCGACATAGGCTATCTGGCATCCAACGAGCCGGTAGCCATAGATAGCGCCTCGCTGCAACTCATAAATGAGGTTAAGCCGGGAGTCTTTGAGCAAGAGACCCGAATTGACCCTTCAAAGCAGATTCGATATGCGCAGGAGATTGGTCTCCCTGGCGCCTATGAGATGAGGAGACTTTAAGCCTGGTAATTTAGGCTGAAAAAGGCTAGCTCCCCTTGGTTAAAAGATATGTTTCGGCAGCGTGAAAAGAGCTGCGCACCAGCGGGGCAGAAATGACCGAGATAAAACCCATTTCTCTGCCTGTATCTTGATATTCTTCAAACTCTTCCGGGGGTGCATACCTGACTACTTTGTGATGCCTTAGCGAAGGCTGTAAATACTGACCTATGGTCAGAAGGTCACAGTCAGCCTCTCTGAGATTGGACATTACTTCAATGACCTCCGGCTGAGTTTCGCCCAATCCCAGCATTAACCCTGACTTGGTTACCAGTCTGCTGTTGAGGATTTTAGCCTGTTTCAAAAGCTCAAGTGAGCGCTGATATTTTGCCTCAGGACGAACCTCGGGATAGAGGCGGGGCACTGTCTCCACATTGTGATTGAGGACTGTCGGAGAGGAGTCTATCACCGTCTGCAATGCCGAGAGAGAACCTCTGAAATCAGGAATCAGAACTTCGACCGAAATCCCGACATCATAACTTTGCACGGCTTTAATGGTTTGGGTAAAGTGTGACGCACCACCGTCGGGAAGGTCATCTCTGGTTACAGAGGTAATGACCACGTACTGAAGCTCCAGCTCTTTCACTGCTTCTACGATGTGCTCCGGCTCCTGGGGGTCAGGAGCTAAAGGACTCCCCCTCTTTACCGCGCAAAAGGTGCAATTGCGAGTGCAAATATCACCCAGTATCATGAAGGTAGCCGTGCCTTCGGCAAAGCACCTTGGGCGGTTGGGACAATGGGCACTTTCGCAAACAGTATGCAGCTTCAGAAGCCGGGTGAGCTTCCTCATCCGGGAGAGGGTAGTCGAGTCTAGGGGAATTAGCTTTAACCACTCGGGACGTCTGGCGTAGCCAGGCATTTATAAAACCCTCGTTCGCGTTTCAATCCGAATACCAAAGAGAAGGAATCGAGTAAAGCCTCGGTAATGGCGGTAACTTCAACGGGATACCCCAATAATTTTGAGATGGAGGTCATTACGTTGCCCTTGATGCCACAGGGGTTTATATACTCAAAATGTTGCAGGTTAGTGTTTACATTGAGAGCAAAGCCGTGCATGGTGATATGATGACTGACATGTACACCTATGGAGCAAACCTTTTTCCCATCTACCCAGACACCGGGGTACTTGGCAACTCGGTGACCTTGAATATCAAGAGTAAACAGTAACTTGATGATAACTTTCTCTAACTTCCAGATGTATTCACGCACCCCAAGCCCGTTTTCCTTAAGGTTGAGAATAGGGTAGCCGACAAGCTGCCCTGGGTCGTGGTAGGTGATACTGCCCCCCCGGTTGGTATGAAAAACGGCTATTCCTTCTTGCTGCAACTGCTCTGGGGGGACAATAATGTCCTCTTCTCCTCTGAATCGCCCTATGGTGAAGACTGGTGGATGCTGCAGGAGCAGTAATACGTCAGGAACACTGCCTTGAGCTCTCGCCTCGGCCAAACTTCGTTGCAGCTTCAAGGCAGGCTCATATGGCACCAGCCCCAGGTAAACGGCATCGTACACTTTCCTGTTCGCGGAAACAGTTACCATTAAAGCCCTACATCCTTCGGAAGTGGATTGAACCCTCTAGCTGCCCCATGGCGGCTTCAAGCACTGCTTCAGGTAAAGTGGGATGGGCGTGGATAGTATGGGCGATGTCCTTAGCGGTTGCCCCCAGTTGTATGGCAAGCACACCTTCGGCGATAAGGTCGCTGGCACGCGGTCCCATAATGTGCATGCCGAGAACCCTGCCATTTTCAGCATCGCAAATCATCTTAACCATGCCCACGGTCTCATCCATGGTGACAGCGCGGCCACAGGCAGCGAAGGGGAACTTGCTCACCTTATGGGGAATGCCGCTTTCCTTGGCTGCCTTCTCGGTGATGCCAACGCCGGCTATCTCGGGTTGGGTAAAGACGCAGCTGGGGACAGCTCGATAGTCAGCCAGGCGGGAGCGCCCAAGAGCATTCTCAACAGCTACCTCCCCCTCGTAGGAGGCAACATGAGCCAGCATACTCTTACCGAGAACATCCCCGACGGCATAAACATCCTCAACATTTGTTTCAAGGCGTTCATTGACTACAATGGCTCGGTCATCTATCTTTATGCCGAGTTCTGATAAGCCCAGTCCTTCCGTATACGGGGCGCGCCCGGTAGCCATAAGCACCATCTGTCCCTCAACCCCCTGCTCGCCCTC
>JAUVXN010000131.1 GCA_030603605.1 Dehalococcoidales bacterium
CACTATAACCCGGCGGAAGCGCTGGTAGATGCTCAACAGCAGATTACACCCGATGAGCTTAAAGATGTTATTGATGCCTGTCGCAGAATTAATAAGGTGGTTGTGTCTGGGAGAAGCAAAAAGTAGGTAGTGTTAGATGAGAAAAGTTAGGGTGAGACTTGGTAGCAATAGCTATGAGATTCAGATAGGTTCAGGATTACTTACCCAGACCGGGCAGCAGTTAAAAGAAATTGGGTTCGGGGATAAACTGGTAATTGTTACCGACCCCACGGTGAAAAGTCTATACGGCGACATTCTAAAGCAGAGTCTCATTAGCGACGGCTTCAAAGTAGCTATTTTGCTGGTTCCTGAGGGGGAAGAGCAAAAATCACTGGAGACCGCAGGCAGGCTATACGATGAATTGAGCCACTTCTATGCTGAAAGGACAACACCAATCTTAGCTTTAGGTGGTGGAGTCATTGGAGACGTGGCCGGATTCGTTGCCGCCACCTATATGCGGGGAGTGCCCCTGATACAAATACCAACAACCCTGCTGGCACAGGGCGATAGCAGCATTGGCGGCAAGGTGGCAGTAAACCATGGCAGATTGAAAAATAAAATCGGGACTTTCTATCACCCCAGGTTAACCATCTCTGACATAAGTACCCTGAAAACCCTTTCCCCCAGAGAGCTCAGTGATGGACTGGCTGAGATAATAAAACACGGAGCAATCCAGGACGGAGACTTCTTCAGCTATCTTGAAGAGAATCTCGATAATATAAAATCGCTAGATGAGCAGGTGCTGGAGAGAGTTGTCTCCCGCTCGGCCGAAATTAAAGCCGGAGTTGTGGAAAAAGACGAGCTGGATTTAGGGCTGAGAAACATCCTGAACTACGGCCATACGGTAGGACATGCCATTGAATCGGTCTCAGAACTCAAAGTCTGGCACGGCGAGGCGGTCGCTATCGGCATGCTGGTCGAGGCCAGAATCTCAAACGGGCTGGGCATGCTTGACCAGAAAGAAGTAAGCCGGCTTAGGAGCCTTATCGCCAGAGCCGGCCTGCCGACAGAACTGCCATCCCTTGAACTGGAAAAGATAATCCAGGCGATGAAACATGACAAGAAGATTTTGCAGGGCAAGATGAGGTTTGCCTTATTAAAATCAATAGGAAACGTATTTATCACTGACGAGGTAAGCCCCTCTTTGGTAGAACAGGCTTTGGCTGAGGAGAATGAAGAAACCTAGAATTTGTGCTGTCATCGTAAATAATGACCTTGAAGCGGTAAGGGAAGTTGAGCCGTTCGTTGACCTGTTTGAGGTCCGGATAGACCTTATCGGTGATGGCTGGCAGAAATTGGTTAAGCAGTTTAAGAAGCCCTGGATAGGTTGTAATCGAATTGCTGATGAGGGTGGTAGGTGGGAAGGGGACGAAGCCAGCCGGATAGAGAAGCTTCTTAAAGCAATCGAGCTGGGGGCAGATATAGTTGATGTTGAACTTAGGACGACAAACCTGAAGCCGACTGTGGAACTGATTAAGAAGAGAGCAAAATGTATGTTATCATATCACCACCTAGACAAAACCCCTTCTCTCCATGATATGAAAGGGATAGTTCGTCGGCAATTAGAGGCAGGTGCCGATGTCTGTAAAGTAGTTACTACGGCACAGAGGTTTGAGGACAACCTGACTATTTTACAGCTCATCTCAGAATTTCCCAAAGCAAGGATAGTCTCGTTTGCTATGGGTCCGTTAGGTTTCGCCAGCCGGGTTCTTTGTCCGCTGGTTGGCGGAGACTTCACCTACGCCTCAATTGAGCCAGGCAGAGAATCCGCCTCAGGTCAGATAACAGTAAGGGAGCTAAGGGAACTCTATGAAATGGTGGCAAGATGCGATTGATATCGGGAAGAACCGGAATCTGTGGGATAATAGGCGACCCGATAGAGCACTCTATGTCGCCGGTAATGCACAACGCCGCCTTCAAGAATGAGGGGGTAGATTATGTGTATCTTCCCTTCAGGGTGAAGAAAGAAGAACTGGGCAAGGCTATTGAAGGTATGAGAGCCCTGAATATAAGAGGGTTGAATGTTACCATACCTCACAAGGTTGCTGTCATCCAGTTTCTAGATGAGCTAGACCATCTGGCTGATAAAATAGGCGCCATTAACACCATAGTGAACGATAATGGAGTCTTGACAGGTTACAATACGGATGCTACCGGATTTCTGCAAGCTCTTCTTGAAAGGGGGATTGAGCCAAAAGGGAAAAGTGTGGTCATTCTGGGAGCTGGCGGCGCCTCAAGGGCAATTTCTTTTATCCTCGCTGAGAGAGGCTCTAGTTTGGTTATCCTTAATAGGACACGGAATAAAGCAAAGATATGCGCTGATAGGATTTCAGAGATTTTCCAAAGCGAAGCTACGGCTCTAAAACTGAATAGGCAAAATCTGGCAGTAGCCCTGAGCCAGGCTGAGATCTTGGTTAATGCTACCAGCGTGGGCATGAGCCCCAATATTAATGAAACCCCGGTTGCCTCCAATCTGCTCAAACCTAGCCTGGTTGTTTTTGATATCGTGTATAATCCAATCAAAACGAGGCTTCAGCGGGAGGCTGAGGCAGTTGGTGCCAAAACTATAAGCGGGCTTGATATGCTGGTCTGGCAGGGGGCGTTAGCTTTTGAGAAATGGACCGGTCTGAAAGCACCAATTGGGGTAATGA
>JAUVXN010000076.1 GCA_030603605.1 Dehalococcoidales bacterium
AATGCTAATGCCCATGCTCCTGGCTTCAATGGCTGCCCGGCCGCGGTAATAGACCTTTGGGTCGTAGCCAAGTACCGACATGCAGGCGCAGGCGCTGCTCGGTTCCATACCCGGCGGTACGGTGCGGACCAGCCCCAGAATACCCTCCGATACCATGGCATCCAGATGGGGGGTATGGGCAAGCTCAAGGCTGGTCTTCCCTTCTCGCTCAGGTAGCGGCAAGCCGGCGGCACCATCCATTATCAGAATACAGTATTTCATAAATTTTCACCCTCGGTTTACGAGATTTTTATCAACCTCACCCCCTGTGTCCCCCTCTCCTTCAAAGGAGAGGGGGAGGGATTATTTTTAGAGGGACTTCGTCCCTCTCTGCCTTTCTTCATATTATTTGTCCCTTCAAAGGAGATTGTTGCCGAAGAGCTTAAATCCGACTATAATAAAGCTATCGGGGCGTAGCGCAGTCCGGTTAGCGCGCAGCGTTCGGGACGCTGAGGTCGGAGGTTCGAATCCTCTCGCCCCGACCATTCTATTCTACCTTATTCTTCGCCTCTTCCCACAGTTTGTTTTGCTTGTCAAAGGATAGCTCAGCAAAGTCTACCCCGCGCTGGCGGCACAACTCTTCCATACATGAAAACCGACGGTAAAACCGCCTGTTGGCTTCCCTCAGCACCGCCTCCGTGTCAATCCCCAGTCGGCGAGCAATATTAGCCAGAGTAAAGAGCAGGTCACCGAACTCCTGTTCCCTTTGCTCCTGGTCCTCCCCCCGCTTAAACTCGCTAACCTCCTCCGCCAGCTTATCTATAACGCCGCTAATATCCTCCCAGTCAAAGCCAACCTGAGCCACCCGACTTTGAATCTCCTGACTATAGCTTAACGCCGGCATTTGCCTGGGCACGTTGTCCAGCATGGAAGTCTCGCTTCCTCTCTCCCCTTTCTTGAGAGCCTCCCAGTTATGTATCACCTCTTTGGCATCCTTTACCTTAGCCGAACCAAAGACGTGGGGGTGGCGATTAATCAGCTTGGTATTTATTTTTTTTATTACATCCCCCATCTCAAATTCCCCGGCTTCAGCAGCAATCTGAGCATGGAAAACAACCTGCATCAGCAGGTCCCCCAATTCGTAGCTGAGCTTTTCCGAATCCCCCTCATCCAGAGCCTCCAATACCTCGTAGCACTCCTCCAGTAGACTTCCCCTCAACGAGGAATGGGTCTGCTCCCGGTCCCAGGGGCAACCGTCAGGAGAGCGCAACCTGGCGATAATATTTACCAGGGTTTCAAACTTATCGAGCTTGTCAGGCAAGGACAAAGTAGCCTCCTTTTTTGATGAATATAATTCTAGCACAATTACGCTTTAGCCGATGGGAGTACGGCACCGATGAACTGCCTCTGCCCCCTCAAAAACTCAGCGGTGGGCATAACTCGTTTCCCCTCAATTTGAACCTCTAACACGCCTAAAATTCCATCCCCGGTATTGACGCCAAATGCCACCCCTTCTTTGTTTATAGTAACAACCTGCCCTATCTCAAATGACCCTTCTCCGGGTAGAGGCACTGCCTCAATAATCTCAAGTCGCTTCCCCTGCCATCTGGTGTAACACCCCGGCCAGGGCTGGAAGGCACGCACCCGCCGCCCTATATCTACAGCCGGCAGCTGCCAGTCAATCTCACCAGCCTCCTTGGTGATTGTGCCAGAATAGGTGGCCTCAGCTTCATTCTGAGGTTGGGGAGTAATTTCACCCCCTGTCCAGCGAACCAGAACTTCCGGGAGCAATCGAGCCGCTACCTGGGACAGCTTGACCGTAAGTGAGCCGGTGGTATCCTGCGGGGAAATAGGAATCTGTTCCCGGGCTAATACAAGACCGGTATCCAAGCCACTATCCATCAGCATAATGCTGGCCCCGGTAACTTCGTCTCCCCCCAGAATAGCCGCCGCTACTGGCGAGGCGCCCCTAAATCTAGGTAGCAGCGAGGGATGAATATTAATACACCCGTAAGGAGGGATGTCCAAGACCGACTGTGGCAGAATTTGACCAAAGGCGGCAACCACTATTACGTCAGGGTGAAAGTCAGCCAGTTGCGCCACTGCTTCTGCTTTCTTTAAGCTGACCGGCTGCGCCACTGGTAACTTCCGGGCTACCGCGGCATTCTTCACCGGCGAAGCAACAAGAGAACGCCCCCTCCCTGCCGGTTTATCCGGCTGGGTATAAACCGCAACAATCTGATATCCATTAAGAATAAGGCACTCCAGAGAAGGAACCGCAAACTCGGGTGTGCCCATGAAAAGAATGCGCAACTTAGGCCTCCTAGCACCAAATTGTAACATTAAAAAAAATTTTTTTAAACAACCAGCCATTTTATATTTATCAGCCCAATATTGAATAAAAGAGAAAGCTTGGTGGACTTAGTAAGGGAAAAGGGGGGGTAAAAATGCCCAGCGTTTCCTAACAAAACCCTTGCCAGAAAAGAAACTTGGTATTATTCTATTAGGTATCGAAAGTTAAAACTTTCATTCTTCTGGAGCTTCCCGCTGACAAGTTCCCAATGAGGGGTGATTTTGTGCCTTAACGGGGGAAAACTGTCCCTTTTAAAGGGATTTTAAGGATAAACCCAGGTTCAAAAATAGTAAGAAAGGGTCAAATGGGAACTAGGTCGGCACAAGAAATCTGGGAAGCTGCCTTGGGCGAACTGCAAATCCAGGTCAGCAAGCCAAACTACCGAACCTGGCTGGAAAAAACTGCCGGCTTAAATTATCAAGATAACCAGTTTGTGGTCAGTGTACCCAATACTTTTGTTGCTGAATATTTAGACAAGAACCAGCGCTCTTTAATTGAAAAGACCCTTATAAACCTCACCTCCTCCCCCGACATCAAAGTCGCTTTCCAGGTAGATGGCCGGTATAAAAATTCATCGGGCGCATATGGTGTTGAATGGAAAAACTTTCCTGCCACACAAGTATGCTCCCCCAGATTCAAGCCAAATTATGTCTTCGATTCCTTCATTGTAGGTAGCTGTAACCGCTTGGCCCATGCTACTGCCCTCGGGGTAGCCCAGAACCCGGGACACACCTATAATCCGCTATTTATATACGGAGGAGCCGGCCTGGGTAAGACCCATCTCCTGCACGCTATCGGTCATGCGGCTCTAGCTAGCAATACTCAGGTAATCTGCGTTAGTGCCGAGCAGTTTACCAATGAGTTCATAAATGCTGTCAGGGACAGGAAAACCGACGAATTCCGCAATAAATATAGAAGCATAGGGATGTTGCTAGTTGATGATATCCATTTCATCATTGGCAAGAAACAGACAGAGGAAAGCTTTTTCCATACCTTTAATGAGCTCCATAATGCTAATCGCCAGATAGTTATTACCAGCGACCGAACGCCTAAATCAATGTCCTTATTGGAAGAACGGCTGCGCTCCCGCTTTGAATGGGGGTTAATTGTTGGTGTTAAACCGCCTGATTTTGAAACACGTCTAGCTATTTTGCAGGCCAAAGCCAGGCAGAGAGAGGTAGATGTTACTTTGGATGTGCTGGAGTTTATTGCCCTGCAGAATCAACCAAATATAAGGGAACTGGAAGGTTCTCTAAACCGAGTTGTTGCTTATGCCAAGCTGTTTAGCGCTTCACCTACTATGGAGTTAGCCGCTCAAGCACTTGAGGACATAACCGGTAAAGAAAACAGGAGTGCTTCTGTTACACCCAGTCTGGTGATAGAAGCCGTGGCTGACAGTTTCCAGCTAGCTCCCTTTGACCTGAAAGGCAACAGGAGAGATAAGGAAACCAATTTAGCCCGACGGGTGGCAATGTATCTTCTCCGGCAGGAAACAGGTTGTTCACTGGCTCAAATCGGCCAGGAGTTGGGAGGCAGAGACCCCTCGGCAGTTACCAATGCTCATAAAAAAATAGCCAGTGATTTTGATGCCAACCACTATCTAAGGCGTAAAATCCTGGATATACAAAAAATAATCAATCCCAAGCCAAAATCCTCGAAATATTAATGCCCTGAATTTTCACATCTGCTCTCCCACTTTAGCCAAACTAATTCGAGAAAAGCCGAGACTGTGGATAATTATACTTCTCTTGGTGGCTATTTTGCGGGTAATTTATGTGCTTTTTGGGAGAAATTCCCAAACTGTTCCAAATCTACTTTACTCAGTGTCACCCTTCTTGCTATTTAATAGTACCCGCTAGCTTAATATTATTAATGTTATTAATATAAATGATTAATTATAAAGATTATAATATATAATTATAGTAACATTGTTTGGAGATACCTGAACTCCGATTTTGGGGGTTTGAGTGAATGCTTGACAGAGTAGAAATAGAAGTAAAAGCAGGCAGGGGTGGGGGTGGGGCAATAAGCTTCCGCCGGGAGAAATTTGTTCCTTTTGGTGGTCCGGATGGTGGGGATGGTGGCAATGGCGGCAATATAGTGATTAGGGCTGACCCGGCGGGCACCCGCTTACGGAAATTCAAGCAGAAGAGATTTTATAGGGCAGAGGATGGTAAGGCTGGCAAAGGGAAAAGGCAACATGGCAAGAATGGGGGAGATGTAATTTTAACCGTGCCGGTGGGAACTGTGGTTTTGCAAAAGACACGGATAGGTGATGATGCGCTTATGGCTGATTTGGAGCAACTTGGTCAGCAGGTGGTAGTGGCTAGGGGTGGCAGGGGTGGCTTGGGTAATACTCATTTCAGTTCGTCTACCAATCAGGCTCCACGGATTGCACAGACAGGGGGGGCCGGGGAAGAGAGTTCCATAATACTGGAATTGAGACTAATTGCTGATGCGGGTATTATTGGTTATCCCAATGTAGGTAAGTCGACTTTACTGGCAACGGCTTCAGCAGCCAAACCTAAAATAGCCGGTTATCCATTCACTACTTGCGAGCCTGTTTTAGGGGTGGTTGAGGTTGGGCAGCGAGCTTTTGTCTTGGCGGAGATTCCGGGGCTGGTAGAAGATGCTCATCTTGGGCGCGGCCTGGGGCACGATTTTCTGCGCCATATTATACGCACCAGGATGCTTATTCACCTGATTGATGGCAGTGCGGTGTCCCCGGTGGAAGACATGATACGGGTGAATAATGAGCTTGTCTTATTCGACTCAACTCTGGCGCAAAAACCACAGCTTGTGGTGGTTAATAAGATTGATTTGCCTCAGGTTCGGACCCGATTAACTGAGATAGGTGGTGTCTTTAGTAACGCTGGAACCAAGGTTGTTTTTATCTCGGCAGCAACCGGGGAAGGTGTTTCCGAGCTGATGGCGGAAACTATGAAAATGCTGAACCAGGTTACTGCTGAGAAAGAAGCTGGCAAGAAAGTTCCGAGGAAGGTATTTCACCCTCAGCCCAAGGCTGGCGGTGCAAGTGTGCATAAAGAAGGGGATATCTTTGTTGTAGAGGCACCGGGACTGGAGCGCATTGTGGCCAGGACAGGAGTGGCTAGTCCTGAGGTACGTCGGCAGCTCAAGAAGCAATTTACCAGGCGGGGGGTCAGCCAGGCTTTGGAGAAGGCTGGAATTAAACCGGGCGATAGGGTTCGCTGTGGGACTTTAGAGTGGGAGTGGTAGTAGAAATGAATATTGGTGTTCTTGGGGGCACTTTTGACCCCGTCCATAACGGGCATCTTATTGTGGCTGAGGAGGTAAAAACCCGGCTAAATTTAGGTGAGATTATTTTTGTGCCCGCCGGTCAGCCGTGGCTAAAGGCGGAAAGACCTATCTCGCCGGCGGAGCACCGTCTCCAGATGTTGCGCCTGGCCCTTGCCGATAAGTCCTATTTCAAACTGTCTACTATAGAGATAGAGCGGACTGGTCCTTCATATACCGTTGACACGATTACTGAGTTACGGG
>JAUVXN010000102.1 GCA_030603605.1 Dehalococcoidales bacterium
AAGTTTCCTTTTTATTTCAGCTAAAGCCGCCGCCAGTGCTATAGGGGTAGCTAACTGCTTGACTTTAAGTTGCTCTAGACCTTGCTGAGCGTTCTTAGTGACAATTCTTACCAGTTGTTTTTTATTGCCCCGTCGAGGCACTTGAATATGGACTTTAGCCCCCCTTTTGCTTTGAAGCCAGTTCTCAATAATAGTCCTGTCTTCCACCGGATACTGGAGTAGTAATAACGGAGGTATATGAGAGGCAGAGTTGTAAAACTGCTTAATAAAATTGGTCATGATTTGCCCTGGGTCTTCAGAGCGAGCGCCCTGCAATACAAAGCTTTCTCGTCCAATCAGCTTACCACTGCGGATAAAGAAAACCTGGACATAGGCTTGGTCTTTATCACCAGCAAAGGCGATAACATCCTGCTCGCCGCTTACCGTGGTGGCGATTCTTTGTCCTTCAATAACCCTGTCTATAGCCTGGATTTGGTCTCTAAGTAAAGTAGCCTTTTCAAAGTCCAAGGCTTCAGCGGCTTTCTCCATCTTACTTTGTAGCTCTTGGGCTACCATTTCTTGCTTCCCCTCAAGGAAAAGGATTACCTGCTTTATTACCTCAGCATATTCCTCTTTGCTCACGATACCGATACAGGGTCCAAGACAATGGTGGATGTGATACTCAAGGCAGGGTCGTAAATCAGTGCCAGTGATTGATTTGCGACAAGAGCGAAATGGGAAGATTCCTTTAAGTACCTTCAGGGTTTGGCGCACTGACTTAGCACTGGCAAAGGGACCAAAGTAACGCCCTCCATTTTCTTCCAGGCGCCGAGTAATATGCACCCTGGGCCAATCTTCATTGATGTCTATCTTGAGGTAAGGGAAGGTCTTATCGTCTTTGAGCCGAACATTGTAGCGAGGGCGGTGCCTCTTTATCAAATTTAACTCGAGGATTAGAGCCTCTTGTTCTGAAGTGGTAACAAAGAAGTCAAGGTCATTTACTCGGGCTACCATCCGCTCAAGTTTTGGTGAAAGCTTTTGCCCAGCGCTAAAATATGACCTTACTCGTTGATGAAGATTAGCCGCCTTACCGACATATAGTATATTACCTTCAGCGTCTTTCATAAGGTAGACGCCGGGGCTGGGTGGTAGTTGTTTTAGTTGTTCTACTATAAGATTGCTTGTCAAACCTGTCCCCCCTTTTCTCCTTATCAGGGTAGGGGGAAAGTATAGTTTTTGAGGGGGCTATCCTCATCAGAGAGGAGGAATAATAGCCTTTAGATTTATTGTAGCATAGCCTATGCAAAGGGGGAAGTATTTGTGTGAGAGAAATTATCTACGCCCGGAGAAGGGCTAGGAATTAGTAAAAATCTCTCCTATACCTAACAAGGGGGGGAGTGATGTTTTAGTTCTTCTCATTGGATTTAAGAATAACCAATTTTTGAATGCAATCCAGTCCCTCTAGCCTATCTTTATGTTGTGCTCGCGTAAAAACTTCCTAGCTAATCTGATATGCGGGATGACTCACCGGTTCTGCAAATAAGTCAGAGTAACTGGTATCCTAGATTACCCCCTCTTTTTTAAACTGCTCAATATCCGCATCAGAATAGCCCAATCCCTTGTAGACCTCATTGTTGTGCTCACCCAGCTCAGGTGCGATTCCAGCCTTGGCCGGGGTCTTGTAGAACTTCCAGGGGAAGCCTACCTCTTTTATCTTACCTTCTCTGGGGTGGTCGACCTCAATAATATAATTATTGGCGATGACATCGGGGTCTTGAGAGGCTTCAAGCAGGGTATTAATCGGAGCGCTTACTATATCAGCCCCACGAAGTATCTTTAACCAATGCTCTCGAGTATTGGCGGCAAACAATCTATCCATAGTATCCAGGAAAAGCTTTGCCTTCTCCTTAGACTCGGTAACATCCCCCAGCTTGGCACAGCCGATATCGGCCAGCATCTTGTCAAAGCCAGCGGCTACCCAACCCTTCTGCCAGGGCTCTTCACCGAGCACCTGAATCATGAAGGGCTTGCCATCCTTGTCGTTGAAGCAGGCAGTTATGCTTGGTGTTGCCCCGCCCAAGACACGAACCCGACTGCGTTTTATCTCTTCACCACTCATGAGAACCCGTGTCATGGAATAGCCCATCAGACGAATCTGGCCACCAAGCAGTGAGGTCTCAATCCTCTGACCCTCACCAGTCATTCTCTTGTGGTATAGCCCAACCATTGCCGCTTGAAAATTTATAAAGGCAGCGGTTTCGTCAGCAACTGAATGCTGCCCGGTTATCATGCGGCTGCCCTCCTCGCCAAAGAGACTAGCCAGGCCACCAGTCGCTTGAGCTACACCATCAGTTCCTGGTAATTCAGCGCTAGGGCCGTCTGGACCATAGGATGACATGCTGAGGTAAACAATACTGGGGTTAACCTTAATCAGGTCCTCGTAAGCAAAACCGCGGCGCTCAGCCACACCAGGACGGAAGTTCTGGGCGAAGATATCGGCATCCTTTACTAACTTATAGAGAATCTCTTTACTTTTCTCATGCCGAATATTCAGGGTTATACCCTTGAAACCACGGTTGTTCGTCTCAAAGTAAGGACTGAGCGGGAGTTCCGGGCGCCCCAGTAGCCCTCTGCCCCGTTCGCCGATACCAGGTTGTTCTATCTTGATTACCTCAGCTCCTAGGTCGGCCATCATGGAAAAGGCTACTGGTCCCTGCTGAAACGTGATAATACATACACACTTTACCCCATCGAGTGGACGACGTGTTTCACTCATTTTGTCATAAGCTCCTTATATAATTTTTTCCTATTTTAGTCACGTTGCTCGCCAGTAACCCAAAAAGACATGAGCCGAAAGACTACCAGCTACTTTTTAGCCGCCAGAGCCTTCAAGAGCTTTTCGCTGCGGTCCGGATTGTAGATGCCACAACAGCACTGTTTACCAATCTCCACGGAGCCCTCCTTAGCACTCATTTTTCCCTCTTTGACACGTTTAATTATATCCTCCACCAGATAGCGGGAAATCATGCCGTGACCGCACATAGTGGTAAACTCCAGAACCTCCGGGGGGGGCAGCTTCTCGGTCTTCCCCCAGATGCCACCAGAGTACTCAATGGTATGCCCTATGCACCCGGCCATATCGGCAATCTTCCAGGCACGGTCAAAAGGGGTGCTTACTACCAGGGATATGCCCAGTTCAGCTTCCTTAACCTCTTTAGCGAAGGCAGCGGCATCCTCTATATTAGCGAAAACAGCGTGCACAATGCTGGTGTCCATGACATTCTTCATTATTTCATCTTCAGAAATGGCCAGGATGTTACCGGTCTTCATATCACCAATGTTAACCGGGTTATGCTTCTGGGCAATCTCCAGGGTCTTCTTCATCTTTTCCCCAGAGCCCCTTTCGTTGGCGAAGCCCTTTGCCGACATGCTTAGAAAAACAAAGTCATCATTTAGGGTGTCTACCTTTCCGTAGCGATGCAAAGTATGCGTCATTTGTGATTCTTCTCCCTTATTGTACTAAAGGCCTACCAAGCCCCAGGTTAAACTTGCCATTAGGATAGTAGGCCACGCCCTGCTCCTTTAAGGTTTTCTCCATTGGCACTGAGCGGTCAGCTTCTGGGCGGTCTATGAATTCAAGGCTGAAGACAGTGTCTATCTGTGAGGCTGCCTCCTTGGCTGCCTTAATGACATCGGCAAGCTTCTCTATGGGAATGATGCCCTCAACTATGGCTGACATGACCCTTTCATCCAAAATTTCTGGGTTTATCTTGCCGGTAGTTCTGTCAACCATGTTCGTCGTGACCGGATTTCCCTCAGCAAATTTCATCCCGACCTTGGCTAGTGCCATGGTTACCGTCTCCACATCATGGAAATTACAGGAGACTCCAGGACGGCCCACCTCAACCCCCACACCAATAATACCACGGCCGTAGAGACCGCGGACATCATTGGTCTTCATCTCCTCGGTACCGCGCCCGGGAACCCTGGTTTCCTTATGCTCGGACAGGGGATTGGAGAATGCCTCTCTCACTGAGCGGGGCCATGGCTGAGCTTCATAGATAAAGGCATCAGTTGGGCAAACCCCAGCCCGTATGCAGTCGCCACACTCAACACATAACTCTTGGTCAACTTCGGCGACATCATTTGTATGAATGGCATCTAGTGGGCAATAAACCAGACAAATACCACAGGATGAACATAATTCAGGGTCTATTCTCATTGACTTTACTCCTTATCTGCCAAAAAGCTTCCTATAGTATTCTATTCTACTAGCCTGTTGAGGCGGCAGAACATTATCATCAGGGATA
>JAUVXN010000128.1 GCA_030603605.1 Dehalococcoidales bacterium
ATAACTCGCTTCAGCTCAGGAAGCCCGCCAGCCTCAGCTTGGAGAAAGACCGGCTCGACATACAGGACGGACTTACCTAAAGGAATCACCAGCAGGTTGCCGCGGATGACTTGAGAACCACCACGACCCCACAGAGCAAGCTGCTCAGTGATGACGGTATCCTGTCCGATTCGGTTCTCTATCTGGCTGGGACCATACACCAGCCGCTCCTTAGGGAAGTAGTAAGCAATCAGCTTACCGTAGTTTTCTCCATCACAGCGGGCAGCCAGCCAGCCAATGGTGTTATTCTTGTTCTCCGGGGTGAAGGGCAACATGACCAGAAATTCTTCTTTTTCCTCATCGGGTAGGCACATGATGATGTAGTAAGGTTCCATAGGCTGTTCTTTACCAAAATAGAGCTCATTGGGCACAGTCCACAGGTCTTCCTTGTTGTAGAATACCCGGGCATCACGCATGTGGTAGGTTTGGTATACCGAGGCCTGGATATTGAAGAAGTCCTCGGGATAACGGAGGTGAACCCGCAAGGACTCGGGCATTTGCTCGGCGGGGACGAAGAGTTCAGGGAAGATGGCCTGGTAGGTTTGTATCAAAGCATCCTCTGGGTCAGTGACATAGAAGGTTACGCTGCCATTGTAGGCATCAATAACTGCCTTAACACTGTTGCGAATGTAGTTTAGCCCACCCCCAAGCGGCTCAGAATAGGGATAGCGGTCAGTGGTGGTATAGGCATCCTGTATCCAGAACAACCTCCCCTCTATCACCACCAGATAGGGGTCACTGTCCAGCGTCAAAAATGGTGCCAGGTGGTTCACCCTCTCCTGGATATTCCGATAATAGACTACCCGGCTCTCAGACGTTAACTCGCCACTGATAAGGATATTGAAATCACCAAATTGCCAGGCATAGACCAATCGGCGGATGAAACTACCTAGGCTAACCCCATCCTTACCCTGGTAATAACCGTAGACATTCTCATTACCCATAGGATAGTCAAACTCCTCAGTCTTTGTTTTCACAATTATGTAATCATCTGTCTTTTCCCCAAAGTATATCTCAGGCCGCTCTACATTGAAGTCACCAATGGGGGGTATGTCCTTTACCAGCAATACCGGCAGCCCCTGAGCACTGACCTCATTAACCGGGCTCAGGGCAATACCATAGCCATGGGTGAACTGTAGCCGGCGGTTGACCCAGGTCTGTGCTTCTTCAGGCAGCTTCTCCGCCGATAATTCTCGGGCTGATAGCATGACCTGTCGGTACTCGCCATCGATGATATAGCGGTCAATATCGACATCATGGAAGTCATAGTAGAGTCGAAAGGACTGGAGCTGGTTATAGGTGTCTTTTAGCGGGCGATGGTCCCAGAGCCTGATGTTGTTGATAGTCACCTCGTTTTGGACTATGTCCTCGGGGCTTGGTGCCTCCTCCGCAGGAAAGGACTGTTCCTCAACCCGGTCCAGAGCGAAGGCCTCTCTGGTAAATTGGATATTATACTCAATGTAGGGCATCTCTCGAGCCAGCTCGCTGGGCTGTACCTGAAAGCGCTGTACCACGGCGGGAAAGATTACCCCAGCGACGATGGCAACCACTATCCACCCCCCAATACCATAGACGACCCAGCGAAATCTACGCCGCAATACGGAAACCAGCAGGAGCCCGGCGCAGATGACTACTACTGCCAAAAGAATCCACTGGGCGGGAAGCTTGGCATGCATATCAGCATAGCTGGCGCCGAAGACTATCCCCCGTGTGGAGAAGACCAGTTCCCAGATGCCAAGCCAGTAACCCCAGGCGAAAAGGCCCAGGATGGCTATGACCAGTCCACCAACATGGGCTAACACCGGCCGGGCAAAGTCGAACCTGAGCCGTTGCACCATATGGCTGAGAAAATAAACCCCGGCAGTGCCAAGAAGGGTGACTATCAGTGCACCCAGGAGCCAGCCTCGCAGCATATTAAAGAAAGGCAGTGAGAAGACATAGAAGGCAATTTCTCTATTGAAAACCGGGTCGGTGATGCCGAAGGGCTGCCCATTGAAGAAGCGAAGCACAACCTCCCAGTTGCTCTGGGCCACCAGACCGAATATCAGGCTGAGTAGTGCCGTTCCGGTGATAATGCTCAACTTGGATATCTGTCGTAACCGACGCACTATGGCCCAGGGCCAAATATTTGGTCTGCTTTTGGGTGCTAGACGCGTAGCCAGCACCAAGTTCCCCAGAAACAAGATGCAAAAGATGATGGCCGCGAAGAAGAAGATTAGCACCTTGGTCTTCAGAATAGTGGTGTAGACACTGCCATAACCCAGGCTGCTAAACCAGAGCCACTCAGTATAGAACCCCTTGGCTATATTTATGATAAAAAACAGGGCCAAGACCCCGGCCAGGATTAAGAGCACCCTGGTAGCCGTCCGCCCAAGCTTGGTAGGCGGCACAGGTTTCTCGTCTCTATCTTCAGGAAACCACCGCTGCCATTGCCTGTCAAATGAATCCAATCCTCTCCAACCCTCCTAAAAAATATAGCTAATAGGTGGCACCAGCCTCCAGCTTTACCTGTAACTGGTAGGATAGCAAACGCCTAGGTATTAGTCAACATCATGCCGGGTAGATTAAAAAAGTAGGGAGTACCCAACAAAGCGCTCCCTTGAAGAGATAAAATACCAAACTGAATCAAACAAAGCAGAGCATCCGTTTCGGATTTTCAACCATAATTATATTTATCTGTGCTTGGGTCAAGCCTCTTTTCAGCATCATGGGTACTACATAATTAGAAATGTGAGCGTATCCCCAGCCACCATAGCAGACGCGCCTTGACTTTACGCAGATATCGTGAGAGATAAGAATTTGGTTAAGGTATCCTTCATCAATGAGTTGCCTAATTTCATAAACACGTTGTGTGTCATTCGGTAGGTCTAGCAAGTCAGCTGTCCAGTACGAAGGAAAGTGACCTTCCCACCCCCAAAGGTCATATTCAATGAAACAACCTGTTTTTGCCAATTTACAGCGTCTGCTGTGGTCGCGGATGCGGGCATCAATGTGGCTCATAATGACGCGGCTCAGATCAGCACCGGCGTCATCCAGTATTTCAACTATTTCCAACGGTGCTTCCGTTTTACGTCCTGGGTGTATGTTTATCGAGGCACCAGTGAG
Source organism: Dehalococcoidales bacterium (assembly GCA_030603605.1). The sequence goes on from JAUVXN010000128.1 coordinate 3,145, forward strand.
TTGCTGGGCATGGGCAGCGGCGCGCATGACTTTCCTTTCGTTGTCCTGCAATGGCCAGGAACCACCTATTTCACCGATAATCCCGGCGCATATTCCACTATCGCCA
>JAUVXN010000103.1 GCA_030603605.1 Dehalococcoidales bacterium
ATTGGTACCTTCGACCGGGTTTTCACCCGCTAGGTTTTGGAGCACGTCAGCCGTGATGATCTCCACCACTTCCTCTAATGATAATTGGTTGGCGCGAATCGTCGTGAGCGGGATGCCGCGCTGCTCGTGAAGCAAAGTGCAGACTCGACCGTAACCCCGGCCCAACTCGCCGAGGAAGGCTGCTGTCTCGTGCATCTGAACAGGCCTCCCGCGGGCGCGGATGCGTCCCATAGCCACCTCAGGATCTATGTCAAGTAAAAAGATGAGGTCTGGGGGTGAGAAGCGACTCAACCTTAGCAAGTTAAGCAACGGCAACTGCCATGCTCGAAGCACGTAGTGTGGCAATCTGCGCAGAGGAATGCGGTCCTCGCCACCCAGGTAGCATATCACGCGCCAGAGTTCTTCGTCATCGTCTGATAAGTCTTCCCTGTAAAAACGAGCGCAGGCCCAACCGGCAACATTGATGAGTGGTTGACCGTCAGTAAGAATGACATCAGGAGGATCGTGATCGGTCACATACTGACAAATATGCGCCAGTTCGGCGAGCTCAACTAACTTGAAGTTTTTGTAGAGCCGCTGCCAACGCAAACCTTTGGCGAAACGCCCGAGGAACTTCGCTGAGCGCGAGAGGGGAACGCTGGCGAGCTCACTTATCGACTCGCCCGGTCCACCGTGCAGTATTTGATCTCCAATACCTACAACTCGGACACGATTAGCCAATGCCCTCAGCGTGCCAACAAAGGTGGAGCTCTTCCCGGATCCATCCACACCCACAACTGCGGCCACAATAGGTTTCTTCCTCACAATGCCATTCCTTGCCCTGCCTAAGCTCGGAGGAGTCACCATTGTTTCCTAGCCCCCTTCTTGCGAGTTAAAAGACGGCTCATTGCATCTGAGGGATATCTGCAGACATCTGCGGTACACCAGGCCATGGGGTCGGCTTTCCCCATCACCCCACCGTACTGATGCAGTCCACCGGCAGCCTTCGACAAGCTGCCCAGCAATATGAGTATTATGGCAGCCATCTCCAAGGTGAAGCTGACGCTCGGCGCAAGTAAAAGACCAGCAAAGAGTGCCACATCAGAGAATCTGTGACCACACTCCCCGCAGAACTTCACTCCCTCTGGATTTTCAGCCTGGCACTTCGGGCACTTCGTGAGGGATATCCCTCCCAGAAGTTTGCGCCTATAGTCTATAATTGTCGTCTGTGTATGTCAAGATAATGATGATGGAGATAACAAGTTGACGAAATGTGTACTCACAGAGTTTAGACGGCACCAATGCGCTTAGGGACTAGATTGAGATAGGGTATTTCCCATAGTCATGGATCGCCTTAACCATCTCTATATAATTCTCCGGCTTCACCGCTGAATGAATCGAATTGCTGGACATGCAGATATATCCCCCACCTCGGGCAGCCTGCTTTATGCACCTCTTTACATCCTCACGCACCTCTTCCAGTGTACCCCGGGTAAGAGTGTAGGCGCAGTCGACATTCCCTATCAGGCATTCGCTACTGGTGTCGGTATCGACAAGGATGGTTACTACTTGGCAATAGCACTTTTAAACCCGAGCGAAGAGGTAGCACGGGAAAATGCGACCCTGCTTGAGCAGCGGATAAATCAGTCAAAGATAGCGATGGCATGGCATAGCCAAAGCGGCGACAAATGGTCAGACCTTATTGAAAGCATGGAGATAGAGAGTAAAGGTCGGCTCGCGCTTGCCAGGCTCTACGGCGCAGTCGTCGAATGCTGGGTCAACTTTAATGTGATGGGGATGATGGGGCCATACGAACCGTTGCTGATACATGAATGACGATAAAGGGTGTATATATTGACATTTCATGGTTACAAGATGAAAAAGAGATAACAGAAGTCCGTTTCGTTCAACACTTGAACTACCTATAGCTTCCTCTCTATTCTCCGGATTTGACAAAAACAGGTCAGCTATTCATAGTATTCATTGCTCAGTTGTGCCAATGTTGCTGACGATGCACAGTAGGGTAAGAAGGTGCAAATGGCTAATGCTCTAAGGGTTATCGTACCCTATTGGTATGAGGGTACTTGGGTCTTTGATGATGAATCCGTTGGATTGAATAAGGAGCCATTTGTGGCGGGTGTTCCGGAGATGATTGATAACCTGGTCAAGGCAATACCGAATGCCAGGAGTGGATTCAGGCTAATATTCTCTTCAGCACCCTTTCCCGGCTATCAGAGAGAGTTGACATGGGTGAGGGAAGAGTATGACGGAGACTGGTATAAGATAGAAGGCCAACAAATGGAAGGCTGGCTATGTCCTGCTTTACGCCGGTATTTTGATAATGCGCCTGAAAAACTCTGTGTTAAAGCAGAGCAAATATAACCTGTATCTCTACAATCTTGACTACTTCTCAACGTTTGGACAAATTATCTTCTTTTGTATGTAATTACTTATGAGCTTTAGCTCTTTCCTATCCTGAACATCTTGGTGCCACAGGTTGGGCATACACCCTGAGTTGCCGGCTTACCGTTCTTCATAGTTATGCTCCTAGCATCCTTCATTTCCCTTTTGGCACGGCATTTCATACAATATGCTTGCATTGGTCTACCTCCCTTTTTGATATGAAGGGTAAACTATTCACTCCTGTAATGTCAATAGCTACACAACCCGGCCTGTTCCGGTATGCCATTTAGACGGGAATATGCTATGTAGGTATTCGCTTCGACCACACGGCCCGGCCAACTGGTAGCGGGGTTTGGCGCTAGTTATGCCACCACTTGACAAACATCTACTCTCTAGCTATACTTATAGTTGTTTAGAAAACAGAATAAATAAAGGCTGGGAACGAGACTAGTATGCCCCCAGCGAGGCTCAGAGAGCCGGGTAAGATGTGAGCCGGTGCCAGGCGCAGGGGTTGAATGGCCTCGGGAGCTGCAAACCGAAAGGGATTTTCCCAAGTAGGCTTTGACGGAAAGGGTACCGTTATCAGAGCCTAAGGTATTGCTTAAGTATGTTTAAGCTGTACCTAAAAGAGATGGTTGCCTAGGTTGCTTGGCAATCAAGTAGGGTGGTACCGCGAAGGATTAACCTCTCGCCCCTATGGGTGAGAGGTTTTTATTTGTCATATCGGGGAGGTATTATGTACTATCCAACGTTACCAGATGTTAAGAAACTTAGCCAGGATGGTAATGTGGTACCTATTTACCGTGAAATCGTTGCTGACCTCGAGACTCCGGTGTCTGCGTTTCTCAAAATCAATCGTGGCGGCTATTCTTTTCTTCTGGAAAGTGTTGAAGGTGGTGAACGTCTGGCTCGCTACAGCTTCATAGGTACTGAGCCATACCGGGTGCTAACTGTTAGGGGAGAGGATAAGACCAATCCGCTCCCTCTCATTGCTGAGGAGCTAGGCAGGTATAAGATAGTGCCGGTTAGTGAGCTTCCCAAGTTCTGCGGTGGTGCTATAGGCTATCTTGGTTATGAAACGGTAACTCGCTTCGAGCAGTTACCCTCTCCTGACCGCGCTCCCTTGGGCTTACCCGAATCGCTATTTATGTTCGTGGATACTTTGCTTATCTTTGACCATGTCACTCATAAGATTAAGGTCTTGAGCCATGTCCATCTAGATGGAGACATAGCGGAAGCATATCAAAAAGCAGTAGATAAGATAGACAACCTGGTGGAGAGATTGAACCAACCGCTTAAGCCGAGCCAGCAGATGAAGGCGGCTACTCGGCCTACAAGTGAGTCCAGGCTTTCCTCAAACTTCTCTGAGGAGGGGTTCGAGGAAAGTGTGCTTAAGATAAAGCAGTATATAACGGCTGGTGAGGCTATTCAGGTGGTCTTATCCCAACGTCTGGCTCAGCCTACTGATGCTGACCCCTTTGAAATCTACAGGGCACTACGCACCATTAATCCCTCGCCATATATGTTCTTTCTTGATTTTGCTGACTTTTACCTTGTTGGGGCTTCCCCTGAGATTCTGGTCAGAGTGGAAGATGGTGTCGTAGTAACCCGTCCTCTGGCTGGGACTAGGCCACGGGGAAAAACCCTGGCTGAAGATGCTATGTTGGAACAGGAACTTCGCAGTGATGAAAAGGAACGTGCTGAACACATTATGCTGGTGGACTTGGGGCGCAACGACATTGGGCGGGTGAGCGAGCCCGGCACCGTTGAAGTCAGTGAACTGATGGAGGTGGAACGTTACTCCCATGTTATGCACCTCGTTACCCATGTGCAGGGTAAGCTACGGCGTGACATGAGTGCCTTTGATGCTTTGCGAGCTTGCTTTCCAGCTGGCACTG
>JAUVXN010000126.1 GCA_030603605.1 Dehalococcoidales bacterium
AGTAAGAAAGCTCTATACGGTGTTGCTTAATTAACAATATTAAATTATTACCAATAGAAATTTTACTTAACAACTTTGACTTACCGCTTTTTGTCTGGTAGATTGCACAAGACTTATGCCCGTAAATATTAAGGCTTAGGGAGGTTTTATTAAAAGTACTTTCAAAGGAGGGAGGGAGCCACTACAGTATCAGGAACTGAATATGATGTTCATATTCACCATCAGTAATCCTCATTATTTCTTGCGTTTTTCAAGGGGTTTAACTTTAGGTTGAGCATCTAGTGTTCATTTTTCACCCCGATTTTATTGCCTGAAATTGTTATGACTGAAAACAACAAAAAAATATGTTGCCAGAATTTATGGAAAATCTTCGGGGCTAACCCCGAAGGTGCGTTTGATTCTATTAAAAATGGTGTGTCCAAACAAAAGTTTATGGAGGAGACTGGACACGTTATTGCTATAAGAGATGCCTCGTTTGAAGTAATGGAGAACGAGGTATTCGTTATTATGGGACTGTCGGGCAGTGGGAAATCAACCCTGGTCCGCTGTATCAATCGGCTCATAGAACCAACCAGGGGCACCGTATTCATCGAAGGCACGGACATTTCTCAGATGACTGACCATGACATCAAAGAATTGCGCCGCCATAAACTGAGCATGGTATTCCAGAGCTTCGGTTTGCTGCCACACCGTTCGGTGCTGGATAACATTGCCTTCGGCCTGGAGGTTCGAGGAGAGGGCCGAGAGAAACGGCGGAAAAAGGCTTCAGAGACTTTGGAACTGGTGGGACTGAAAGGCTGGGAGAATTGCCGGATACATGAACTCAGTGGTGGCATGCAACAGCGAGTCGGCTTGGCTCGCGCCTTGGCGGTAGGCTCCGAGATACTGCTTATGGATGAACCTTTCAGCGCTCTGGACCCTCTTATTCGTCGGCAGATGCAGGAGGAATTCTTGGCCCTGTGCACCAAGGTAAAAAAGACAGTAGTTTTTATCACGCACGACTTAATTGAAGCGCTACATTTAGGTGACCGCATTGCCATTATGCAGGACGGGCAAATAGTACAGTTAGGTACTCCGGAAGATATCGTATCCCGCCCGGCTGATGATTACGTGAAAGAATTTGTCAAAGATGTGCCCCGCGGGAAGGTAATAGCCGCTCAGGCTATTATGGAAAAACCTTCGGCAGTGATTGGTAGCGACCAGTCCATCACCAGCGCCATAGAGAAAATGGAGAAAAATGGAACCGACCTGACTTTCATTGTCAATCCTTCCGGCGTACTTAAAGGGACTTTGACTATGGAGCAGGCTGTAGCCGAGAAAGATAACGGCTCAATCGAGGTAGGCGAGATAGCCAACCAGGAATTCCCAGCCACATTACCGGATACCCCACTTGAGCAGTGCCTGCAACTGGTGGCAGAGGGCGACACACCAGTGGCGGTAATGGACAAGAAGCGGCGCCTGCTCGGGGTAATCACCAGGCCTGTATTGCTCAAAGCCGTATAGTCCAGCGTTGGCGTTGGTGGAGAGATATGACCTGCACCCACAACATCGGAACTGAAAGCATTAGGAAAGGAGAAAAAGGAATGAAGAAAGTTTTGACTATTTTATTACTTACGGTAATAGTCGTGAGCATGGTTATAGTAGGCTGTGCTCAACCAGCCCCGGCTCCCGCTCCAGCGCCAGCCCCGGCTCCCGCTCCAGCCCCGGCTCCGGCTCCGGAACCGGCACCCAAACCCCTTATCAAGCTCTCCGACCTCAACTGGGGCAGTGCCCACTTCCAATCTGAGTTAGCCAAGATAATCATCGAGGAGGGTTACGGCTACCCGGTAGAGCTTATTCCGGGAGCAACTATACCGATGTTCCAGGGAACACGCACCGGCGACCTTGATGTGTTTCTGGAGGGCTGGCTACAAAACCAGCAGGAAGCCTATGACGAGGCCATGGCAGCCGGGGATATCGTCCAGCTGAGTTGGATGAACGACGATAACTGGCAGAGCGCGTTTGTTGTGCCGACCTATGTTATCAAGGGCGACCCTGACCGAGGCATTGAGCCGATGGCGCCGAATCTGAAGACTGTTTATGACCTTACCCAGCCGGAACACAAGGAGCTGTTCCAAAACCCGGAGAACAAGGAAAAGGGCATGCTCATGAATGGCCCACCAGGCTGGGAATGTGAGATAGTCACCATAGAGCAGGTGGAAGTCTATGGGCTTGACGACGACTACGACGTGATAAACGCCGGTAGCCAGGAGGGACTCTTCGCTTCCCTGGTGGGTGCTTATGATAAGGGGGAACCCTGGATAGGCTATTTGTGGGGTCCCACCTGGATTGCCGGTGCACTCGACCTGACATTGCTGGAAGAGCCTGCCTTTGACCAGGCAGTGTGGGATGATAACCACGCCTGCGCTTATCCTGCCGTTGACCTTTTCGTAGCTGCGCACAAGGACTTCCCGGATAAGGCACCTGACGTAACCGAGATGTTCAAGAAATGGAAGCTGAGTACGGCGACCCTTGACGAGGTCCTGTCCTATATGGATGAGAGCGGCGGCGAACCGGTTGATGCTGCCGTGTGGTTCCTCAAGAACAAAGAGGACATATGGACTACGTTCGTACCGTCTGATATAGCAGAGAAGGTCAAAGAAGCTGTAGCCAAGATATAGCCGGAGAGAAGTACCCGCCGATTTATTGGATACGGTGAGACGGGTTATATTTAAGTTTCTTATACCCCCGCCCTACGGTCGCCCTGGTTTTGAGTAGAGCGGGGGTATCTCTGAAGGTGACGAGGTGATAAGATAATGTTTGATTTCCCGGAGATATTAGCCTTTCCCCTCCTAAGTGACTGGATTAACCTGGCAGTGAAATGGCTGACCATAAACTGGGCGCCTTTCTTTGATATCATTACAATAGGTATCAGGGAGCCGCTGGTACAGCTTGAACATGGTCTATGGTGGCTTCCCTGGTGGGCAGTGATTGCCATCCTTGCCGGGGTAGCCTGGAGATTTGCCGGGCGCAGGATTGCTGTTATCGCCCTGGTGGGGATGTTTTTTATCGGCGTCATGGGGCTCTGGGACCAAACTATGACCACCCTAGCCATAATCATTACCTCTGTCGTTGTGTCCCTGCTGATAGGCATTCCTCTCGGCATTGTAGCTGCCAAGAGCGACCGCTTCGAAGCAATGTTGAAGCCTATTCTGGACGGCATGCAGACCATGCCCAGTTTTGTCTATCTCATCCCGGCGGTGTTCTTCTTCGGACTGGGAAAGGTACCGGC
>JAUVXN010000038.1 GCA_030603605.1 Dehalococcoidales bacterium
CCTGACTCAGCCTGCCGCATGGCGAAGGCTACCTGCTCCGGCGTGTACCTTGAACTCTTCATGGTATAATCCTCCTCTTAAAGTGTGATTATCCCATAAAAATCTCATTTTGGCTGGTACAGTTTTCGGGGGGCAGATCACTTGGAGAATTGTGCAATTTGTACATACACCTGTATGTAAATCATAATCGCGCCTCTGGCCCATTTGTGGTAGAATCGTATAAACGAAATAATTGGGAGGTGAGCAAGATTGAAAAAGATAGGCAAATACTCAAATGGTTTAATTGCTAACCACGGAGGTTCCGATGACCAAACCAATGATTATTGACGCTCATCTTCACTTATATCGTAACAGGGAGCAAGGCTTACTAGACAAGGAGAGTTATGAAATATGGGAGTATGGAGCTAAGGCAGATGTGCGTTTCAGTGCATATGGCGGAGATATGAAGGATGCTCTCAAGGCTATTGATGATGCTGGTGCAAGCCGAGCAGTAGTGGTTAACCTGTTCGCTATCGCATTTGCTCGCACCCATGCTATTGCCGAGCTCCCAGGAGGTCTGGACGAGGCTCAGAAAGAGGAGGCACTCAAAGAGATAGACGCGAGTATGGGCGAGAGGCTAAAGACATTTAATGCCTGGGCGTGTGACATAGCCAAGGAGCACCCTCAGCTGGTGCCCTTCGTAGCTACGGATCCTTGGGTGCTTAGTATTGAGGAGATGCAAACGCATATTCGGGAGATGGTGGATTGTCAGGGCGCCAAAGGAATTAAAGTACACCCCGCGCTTCAGCGTTTCTATATGTATGATGAGCGGATGCTACCGATCTACCGGATCTGTGTGGAGATGGGTATTCCTATCATAGCTCATTCGGGTCCTAGCCGAGGTGTTAACCAGTACGCTGAGCCCAGGTCTTTTGCCAAGACACTAAAGGCCTTCCCCGAATTGCGTTTGGTGTTAGCACATATGGGAGGTGGGGCGTGGCGGCAATTGTTGGAGTTAGCCCAGGCGTACCCAAACGCCTACTTCGACTGCTGCGAGATAATGGAGTGGACCGGTGCGCCCAACGCCCCCACCAATCATGAACTTGCTCAACTCATCCTGGACGTGGGGCCGGAACGGGTCATGATGGGCTCCGATTTCCCGTGGTATGATATAGACCACAGTGTAGAACGGGTGATGGAGCTTCCTCTCCTCTCTACAGAACAAAAAGAGGCTTTGCTTGGTGCCAACGCCATCAGGATCCTGGGCCTGTGAGGTGTACAAGCAGCGGTGAAGCAAGAGACCAGGCTAGTAAGGGGGAGGCTATGAACCAGGGAGATGGCAAAATATTGGAAGCAGTGCGCGAAGGAAACGCGCTTAAGGCCGAGAGGAGAACATGCAAGCATTTGAGAACTTCCTTAAGAATAGCATGGCCTCTGCGATTGTAAAAAACACTATAGCTATAGCTGTCTATCCTTAGTTAAAGCTAAATTGCTATTATATAGGTTAATATTCTCTATATCTGAATTAATTAAATACAAGATTATATACAATTAGATGGAGTCACAACGCTATCCTGCCCCCTGTTACCTGCTCCCGGCCGTAATGTTTTGTCCCAAAATATTTGTTAATCACAGCCAATCAATGCCATAATGTAATGGCACCAAACAACTGTGTTAGTTCTACTTGGCTGAGGAGCTACCATTAAGAAATCCAGCTTTCGTTCGTTTTTTTCGGGGTTACTGCCACTCTTCGTGCTGGCACACTTTGGGCATCACCTGCTGGCGGCACTGCTGACTCCGCTTCTGCCATTCATCCGTGACGACTTTGTTCTTGATTACACTCAGGTGGGGTGGTTGGTCTCAGCGTTCACTGTGGCATATGGCATCGGTCAGCTACCGGCGGGGTGGCTAGCTGACCGTATTGGCTCTCGTGCCGTAATCACTATAGGCGTCGTCGGTGTGGGACTGTCTGGGCTTCTGGTCGGTCTTTCACCAACCTATATTGTGATGGTTGTCTTTTTAGTGTTGCTGGGAGCAGCGGGTGGTGGCTACCACCCAGCCGCCGCCCCACTTATCTCAGCGGCGGTTGAGCCGAAAAATCGGGGTCGAGCACTGGGTATTCACCAGATAGGCGGCTCTGCCAGCTTTTTTCTGGCCCCATTAATTGCTGTTGGCATTGCCACCGCCTTAGGCTGGCGTGGCTCATTCATTGCGGCATCTATCCCCACTATTATATTTGGAGTTGCATTTTATGTGCTCCTGGGACGGCGGGGGTACGCCGGGAAAGCCAGGCAAGAGATACCCTCCGGTCATGTTGAGAGCATACCCACTCCGGGTGGTTTGCGCCGACTGGTGACGATTCTCGTTCTAGGCATAGTCGTTTTGTCTCTGATTATTTCTGTAGTATCGTTCATCCCGCTGTTTATTGTTGACCATTTTGAAGTCAGTGAGGAAGTAGGCGCTGCCATGTTAGCCCTTGTCTTTTCCGGCGGGCTCTGGGCGGGTCTTTTAGGCGGGTATCTCTCCGACCGCCTGGGGAGGATACCAGTGCTGGTAGTAGCCTGCCTTCTTGCCGGTCCTATCATTTATCTGCTGAACCTGGCACCCTTTGGCTGGGGTATCTCTGCGGTGCTGATTCTCGTCGGCGTGGTTATGCATATTCCTATGCCAGTATCGGAGGCTTACCTCGTCAGCCATACTTCGGAGCGTAATCGCTCGACAGTACTCGGTATCTACTTCTTCGGCAGCAGGGGAGGTGCGGGTGTAATAACGCCAGTGATGGGCTATTTCATTGACCATTTTGGTTTTTACACCAGTTTCACTGTTGTGGGTGTAGCTCTGGTTGTGGTGACGCTCGGCTGCGCTATATTTTTGTGGGGTAGTCGGAACTGAACAAGTGGCATGCCACCAGATGCTCGCTTCCGATGTCCTTAAGAACCGGTTCTTGTTGATGGCAGATTGGTAACACCCGATGGCAGCGAGTGTGGAAGCGGCACCCGGCTGGTGGGTTCAGGGGGGAGGGAACACTGCCCGGAAGCAGGATTCTGGTCTTCTTTTTTTGTCCCACACTGGGGATGGCGGATAGTAAGGCTTCGGTGTATGGGTGAAGGGTATTTTGAAAAATCTCATTCTTTTCAGCTAGCTCAACGATTTTGCCCAGGTACATGACGGCAACCCGATGGGAGACGTGCCTTATCACTGATAAATCGTGGGCAATGAACAGGTAAGACAGACCAAATTCCTCCCGCAGGTCCAGCATTAGATTTAAGATTTGAGCCTGGATGGAAACATCCAGGGCGCTTACCGGCTCATCAGCGATAATGAGTTTGGGGCTCAGAATGAGAGCCCGTCCAATACCGATGCGTTGCCTCTGCCCGCTGCTGAATTCATGGGGGTAGCGCAGGGCGTGTTGTGCTTCCAAGCCCACCCGTTCCAGTATCTCCGCAACTCTTCGGGCTCGCTCTTGCTCGTCCTTTACGCCATGGATGAGCAGGGCTTCGCCTATGGATTGACCGACGGTCATCCTCGGGTCAAGGAAGGACTGAGGGTCCTGAAATATAATCTGGATTTCCTTCCGTAATTCTCTTAATTGGCTTTTGCTTAGCCTGGTGATATTGATTCCCTGGTAAGTAATTTCCCCCTGGGTTGGCTCTTCCAATCTCAATATTATCCTGCCCAATGTAGATTTGCCGCACCCTGATTCACCCACCAGCCCTAAAGCCTCTCCCTTTTTGATGTAGAGGGATACACCGTCCACGGCTTTTACATCGCCAAGATGTCGAGAAAGCAGTCCCCCGGTAACCGGGTAGTACTTCTTCAGATTCTTTACTTCCAGTAGCTTGTGGTTCTCCATAGCTTTTTAGCCTCTTGAGTGAGAATACAGGTGGCAAAAAACGGTATGTCCCTTGGTAACAGTAACCGGTGGTGGCTTTTCCTCCCGGCAAATAGCCATGGCTTTAGCACAGCGAGGGTGAAAAAGGCAGCCACTGGGGGGGTCAATAAGGTTGGGCACAGTTCCCGGTATGGACTCCAGCCTGTCCCTTTCTTGCGTTAGGTCAGGCAAACACTTGGTTAAGCTGGCGGTGTAAGGATGCTGGAATATGGGGTTATTCAGTAATTCTGATACCGGAGCTTTTTCCGCCAGTCTACCGGCATACATGACTACCATCCTGTCTCCAATTTCAGAAACCACCCCCAGTTCGTGGGTTATGAAAAGGAGAGATATTTGTCGGGTTTCCTTTAACCGCTGAAAAATGTCCAAGATCTGGGCTTTGATAGTTACATCGACAGCCGTGGTTGGCTCATCAGCGATGATAACCTGCGGGTCACAGGACAGACTCATAGCTATCATGGCTCTCTGCTTCATCCCGCCGGATAACTGGTGGGGATAGTAGTCGGCGGCTTTTTCGGGTGATGGTATGCCTACCTCCCCCAGCAAGCTTGTGGTTCTTTTCCTGGCTTCGCGGTTGCTCACCCCCATGTGGAGTTTTATTTGCTCGGCTATCTGGTCGCCTATGGTAAATACCGGGTTCATAGCCGACTGCGCATCCTGAAAGACCATGGCAATTTCTTTACCTCTAATATGCCTTAGCTGCTCACGGGGACATTCCAGCAGGTTTACATTGTCGTAGTATATCTCGCCACCGACTATTCTGCCGGGTGGAGTATCAATTAGATTCAGAATTGAGAGGGCGGTTGCCGTTTTCCCGCAGCCGGATTCACCTACCAGGCACAGGCATTCGCTTTTCCGAAGGTCAAAATCAATGCCATCCACCGCCTTGACGACGCCGCGCCTGGTGAAAAAGTAGGTCTTCAGGTTTTTGACTCTTAAGATTACCTTTTCCATATCAAACAGCGCTCCTCGGGTCAAAGGCATCCCTGAGCCCATCGCCCATAAAGTTAAAGGCGAGAACGGTGAGGAAAAGCATAATCCCCGGGGCTACGGCTACCCACCAGGTGGTGTCCAGATTTTGTTGCCCGGCTCTCAGAATCATCCCCCAGCTGGTTACGGTGGGGTCGCCCAGGCCAATAAAGCTCAAGGCGGCTTCAGCCAGGATGACCCCCGGGATGGATAAGGTGGCGATTACGATAATGAGGCTGATGACATTAGGAATGAGATGAGCCACAATAATCCGGCGGTCACTTGCTCCCAGGGCTTTAGAAGCCATGACGAACTCCCGGGTTCTCAAGGAGAGGGTTTCGCTTCTAATCAACCGGGCGGTGCCAGTCCAGCCAGTGAGGCCGATTACCACCACGATAAAGGCCAGGTTGGGGCCGAAGATAAAGACAATGAGCACCAGCAGGAGGAAGAAGGGGAAGGTCATCATAACATCGGTGAATCTCATCAGGGCGTTGTCCACCTTGCCGCCCAGATAGGCAGATATGGTGCCAATAAGCGTCCCTAGGAGCACAGCTATGCCGGTGGCAAGTAATCCGACCAGCAGGGAGACTCTGGCCCCGGAGATTAGCATTGCCAGCAAGTCCCTGCCCTTATTATCGGTGCCCAGCGGATGTTCCCTTACGGCAGTGATTGTTCTGGTAGCGAATTGCTGTGTTTCCGAGTCATAGACTGATTCCTCGATGGTGAAACCCAGTGGTGGGTGGTTTTTCTCCTCGAAGTTGACCGCGGTCGGGTCAGCGGTGAAGAAAGGGCCGATGACAGCCAGCAGGATTAGAAACAGGATGAAGGCTAACCCTCCAACCGCCAGGCGATTCCTCTTGGCTCTGTGCCAGTAATACCGCACCAGCCTCCGACTGGTGTAAAGGGGCTGGATTCCATATAGGGCGATTATGGTGCCCAGGGCAATATAGAGATAGACAAGCGGGTCGAAAATTGTCTCCACCACCAGGATATCCAATAAGAGGGTTATGCCGAGAAAGGCAGCCAGCAGGATGAGAACCAGCTTCCTGACCCCGCCAATCTTTCGGGCTACGTTCTTAAATAGCTCAGTCATATCTTATCCTCGGGTCAAGGTAAGTATAGGTAATATCGGTAATGAGGTTAACCATCAATATCAGAAAAGCCGAGATAAGGGTTACCGTCACCACTACGGCATAATCGTCGGCAAAGATAGCATTGAAGGATATTTGTCCTAAACCCGGGATGCCGAAGATAATCTCGGTGAGGTAAGCACCGCCGAAGGCAATGCTACCCAGATCAAACATTATGATGGTTATCAGGGGGAGAACAGCGTTTCTGAAGACATGCTTGCCGATGACCGTTCTTTCCGGCAAACCTTTAGCTCTTGCCGTCTTGACAAACTCCTTTCTTAAATTATCCAGCATGGCTGACCTGGTATATCTGGTATAGCCTGCCAGCATGCCGGTGCCGAGGGTAATCACGGGTAAGATTAGCTGCTTGAGATTACCCAGGGAGAGGAGGGGCAAGCCGGTGTCATAATAGGTCTTAAACAACCCGAACTGCACCGAAAAGAGCAGAATGAGCATCACTCCCAGCCAGAAATTGGGGATGGATATACCAATGAAGGAGAAAAAGGTGGCTATGTAATCGGTCTTGCTGTACTGCTTGACGGCAGAATAAATGCCAATCAGGATACCGAGAAAAGCGGCAAAGATGGAGCTCAATAATATCAACTGGAAAGAGTAAATCCAGTGGGTTTGAATTAGGTCCATCACCGGCATTGAGGTGCTGAAAGACCAGCCCCAATCCCCGCGGAATAAATTGACTACATAATTAAAGTACTGCTCATATATCGGCTTATCCAGACCGTGTCTAGCCTCTATGGCGGCAATCACCTGGGCTGCATCCTGCCCGCGCGCTGCCAGATTAGCCAGATATTTATCGGCTGGTGAAGTTGGTCCAATCCTGACCAGGACAAAGGTGACGGTTAATATTCCCCAGACAATAACTACCGCATAGAGCAGTCTCTTGATGATGTAATCTCTAAGCCAGGTCTTTCTCATAGCATTACCAAAGAGCTTAGAACTAGAGGTAAGCAAAGCTGCCTGAAAATGTATACGGCTTAAGCCGTAAAGTTCTCTTTAACAGGGTTGGTTGGAAAAGGTTATTCAAAGTACCACAGATGATAGTTATACCCCATATTTATACCGGGCTCTATTCCCTGAACATTCTTCTGGAAGCCAACGGTTGCCAGCTGGAAAGCCAGGAAGTTCACCGGTTCCTCTTCGGAGACGAGTTTGGATAGCTCGGCATATAATTCCTTCCTTACTTCTTCGTCAAGTGCTTCTTTTGATTTTATTCTCTTAAACAACTCGTCAACCTGAGTACCGGAATAGCCCCAGAAGTTTAATCCTCCCTCAGAGGCAAAGAAGACGTCCGAACCCGAAGGCGAGAGGGGATGAGTGTTGAAGATTATTACCAACAGGTCCCAGGGTTCTTCGCTTACTGCTTCGGGACCGTTATTGTATCTTAGTTCCTGGTCTGTCCCCGTTACCTTGTTCATAAGGTATTTCCGCAGCTCGGTTGCCCAGGGGACAAACTTGAGTTCCACCTCAATACCAATAGCCGAGAGCTCCTGCCTTATGAGGTAGCTCACGCTTTCGTTTACCTCATTACCCGAATTGGTGACCAGGCTCAACTTCAGGGGCTTACCTTCTCTATCGGTAACTTCAATACTGCCGTCGGCTTTCTTTATAGCGTAACCCGCCTCAAGCAGCATTTCTTTAGCCTTCTCCTTATCCAGCAGGGGCGCAACGCCGTATTTGGCGATACCTTCATCCACATACCAGGGTGATGGCTTGGGTATGAAACTGAAGGCAGGCTCACCAAAACCGTAAAGCACCTGGTCTATTAGCAGCTCCTTGCTCACGGCCATAGACAGAGCCTGTCTCACCTCTTTCTGCTTGAGACCTTCCCAGCCGTTGTCCCTGAAGTTATAAACCATTAGCAAATAGCCGCTGGTAGGCACAGTATGGATATTAATCCAGTCCATCTTCTTGAACTTACCTACTTTGTCGGGGTCAATGCCGGTGTAAGTAATATCGCCGGCTTCCAGGGCGGCATGGACTGTAGCCGGGGTGCCGAATATCTTGACAATATAATTTTCAAAGTAGGGAGCTTCGATATCCTTGCCCAGGTAGTATTCGGGGTTTCGCTCAAGGACAAACTTGTCATTTCGTACCCACTCCACGAACTTATATGGTCCTAGGTTTCCGGTGTAGGTCAGATTATTGAACTCGGGAGCCTGGGTGAAGGCGTCAATGTCACCCTCGTATTTAGCGGCAATGTATTTGGGGTAGGAGGTCAGAGTGCGCACGTTGTATATGAATTCGGGGTCAACCGTCTGGCGAGTTATGGTAAAGGTGGTCTCGTCAACTACGGCAGGGGTAACGAATACGGTTTCATCGTCCACCTCTTCCTGCCAATCGCTTTTGTAGGTGTAATTGAGCCAGTCGGAGAACATCAGGTTCTTCATGGTATATACATAATCTTCGGCGGTAACCATAGAACCATCGCTCCACCGCAAGTCATCTCTAATAGTTACCGTGTAAACCAGACCGTCCTCACTTGTCTCAACATCTCTGGCGGCGCAGCGTAGCTGAACATCCCACTCATTATTATAGATAACCAGAGAATCCAGAGTGTGCCCGGCATAGCTCAGTGAGGCACTATCAGCGGCCAGAATCCAGTTGAGAGTTTCCGCATCCCCGGCTGATGTTCCCGATATGTAAACACCCTTAGCCTCTTTGGCAGCCTGGCAGCCACTGGCGAGCAGGATTACACCCAGCAGTAGAAATAATAGGATTTTTAGTTTTCCCACTTATTGGCTCCATTCGGCTTCTAATCTGCCACTCATTTTGCCTTTTAGCGGTATTATAAGGCATTACTGGCTAAATTGCACCTGTATGTTGCCAGGCTTATAAACATAGAAGTTCTGGTCGCATTAAGCTATAATAACCATTGTGGTAGTTAAGAAGTCATCTTCAGTGCAGGGGAAGAGTTTGGATACAGAAAAACTGAAGACTTCGGTTATAGATAAAATAGACGCTCGCCGTGACCAGCTCAATGAGCTGAGTCTGAAAATACACGCCAACCCCGAGCTGGCTTTCCAGGAGGTCAAGGCGGTAGCCTGGCTGACCGAGTATCTGAAGGAAAACGGCTTCTCTGTGGAATTGGGCATCTGTGGGCTAAAAACTGCTTTTCGGGGAAGTTACGGGCAGGGCAAACCGGTTATCGCTATTCTGGCTGAGTATGACGCCTTGCCCAAGCTGGGTCATGCCTGCGGTCATAACCTGATAGCGGTCAGTGCGGTGGCTGCCGGGATAGCTTCCAAGTTAGCTGTAGACCAGTTCGGGGGTAACATTCTGGTTATCGGCACGCCGGGGGAGGAGCTGTACGGGGGCAAGGTAATAATGGTCAATCGGGGAGCCTTTGACGGCGTGGACGCGGCGATGATGGTGCACCCAGGGGTATTAAATACGGCTACCACTCAATTTCTGGCCTGTCAGACTCTGGAAGTTGAATTTTTCGGCAGAGCCGCTCACGCTGCTGCCCGACCGGAGAAAGGCATCAATGCCCTGGAGGCAATGCTTCAATCGTTTGCTGCCATCAATTCACTGCGGCAGCATATCAAGGATAAAGCCCGCATCCACGGTATTATTACCGATGGCGGCGAGGCGGCTAACATAGTTCCTGCCCACAGCGCCGGGAATTTTGTAGTGCGCGCCGAGGATGATAGCTACCTTGATGAACTAAAGGAGAGGGTCATAAACTGCTTTACTGGCGCGGCAACGGCCAGTGGTGCTAGACTGGAATACAAGTGGGGAGAGGTGCGCTACGCTCCATTACGCGGTAACATGACTTTAGCCCGACTGTTCAGGCGGAACCTGCAGTCCCTGGGTCGCAAGGTGCATCTCCTTGACCCGACTAACAGTTTAGGTAGCAGTGATATGGGGAATGTCAGTCAGGTGGTGCCCGGCATTCATCCTTCGGTAGCCATAGCTCCGGTTGAAGCACTGGTCCATTCTCCTCAGTTTGCCTCGGCGGCTGCTTCAGAGGCTGGTCTCCGCGGGCTTCTTGATGCGGGAAAGGCACTGGCGATGACGGTTGTTGACCTGGTGGCTAATCCGGGGATAGTTGTCAGGGTCAAAGAGGAGTTTGGGCGAGGAAAGTAATACAAACCGAGGAGGGTTTGTGGAAGTTTATCTGGGTATTGATGTTGGCGCAGTAACTACCAAGTTTGCTGTGCTGAATAAGAGTGATGAGCTGATTGCCAAACTCTATCTGCCGACGCAGGGTGAACCCATTACCATGGTGCAGCAGGGGCTGAAACAGGTCAGGCAGCAACTGCCCGAAGATGCCGAGATTGGGGGTGTGGCTACTACCGGTAGTGCTCGCTATTTAGCCGGAGTTATAGTTGGTGCTGATTTAGTTAAGAATGAGATTACCTGCCACGCTGTGGCTGCCTTGCGCTATATTCCTGAAGTACAGACCATTATTGAAATTGGCGGGCAGGATAGTAAGATTATAATTATCAGAGACGGGATAGTAACTGACTTTGGCATAAATACCATATGTGCGGCTGGTACCGGTAGCTTTCTGGACCACCAGGCACTGCGTCTCAACATGAGTAGGGAAGAGTTTGCCCAGCGGACACTGGATAGTGACCGGCCGGTTCGTATTGCCGGGCGATGTACCGTTTTTGCCGAGTCAGACATGATTCACAAGCAACAAATGGGGCATAGAACTGAGAATATCCTTTACGGCTTATGCCAGGCACTGGTCCGCAATTACCTCAGCAGTGTTGGCTCAGGCAAGGATATACGGTCGCCGATAGTATTTCAGGGAGGGGTTGCTTTTAACCGGGGCATAGTTAGGGCGCTCCAGGATGAGCTTGATACTGAAATCATTGTTCCGCTACATCACGAGGTCATGGGAGCAATCGGTGCCGCCTTACTGGTGCATGAAGAGATGGTAAGTAGTAATAATGTCAGCCAGTTCACCGGATTTGGCATAAGTGAGGTAAAGTATCATATTTCTTCGTTTGAATGTAAAGCCTGCCCCAGCTTTTGTGAGATAGACCAGCTTTCGGTTAATGGTACGGTTCTTGCCCGATGGGGCGGGCGTTGTGACCTGTGGGAAGGAAGCACCAGCAGCCGAGAATCTAAATTTGGGAAGTAGATGATGATTGCCGTTGACGCTGCGGGTGGGGACTATGCTCCCCACGAAATAGTTAAGGGAGCCGTGAAGGCAGTTCAGGAATATGGAGTGGAAGTTGCCCTGGTAGGCAGGAGGAACGTGCTCCATGTGCTGGTGGGTCGCCATATGCGTAAACCAGGCTTAACTATTATTGATGCCAGCCAGACTATTGACCCTCACGAATCGCCAATGAAGGCAATTCGCAGCAAACCGGACTCATCAATAGTGGTCGGTGTTAACCTGGTGCAGGAAGGCAGTGCTTCAGCTTTTGTTTCGGCAGGCAATACCGGTGCCGTATTAGGTGCGGCGCTGCTCAGCCTGGGAAAGATAGAGGGTATTGAAAGACCGGCGATAGGTTGCATCTTTGACTTTCCCGAATCTACCCCATTTATCCTGATTGATGCTGGTGCCAATGTTGATTGCCGACCAGGTCATTTAGTCCAATTTGCTCAAATGGGTGCTATCTATAGTAAACATATACTTGGCATCAGTTCGCCGCGTGTTGGCTTGCTCAGTAACGGTGCTGAGGAAAGCAAGGGGAACCATTTGGTTCAGGAAACTTACCAACTCCTGAAAGGGGCTGATAATTTGAACTTTATTGGCAATGTAGAAGCTCAGGATATGTTCAAAGTAACCACTGATGTTATTGTTACCGATGGTTTCACCGGGAATATAGTGCTTAAGACCGTGGAAGGCTTGAGCGA
>JAUVXN010000083.1 GCA_030603605.1 Dehalococcoidales bacterium
GTTCCGGTGGCAATGGTCTCTTTCTCCTCAAAGCCGGGCTGCCTTAGATGGCAGTGGAGGTCAATAAATCCGGGGCAGACGATTAGCCCTTCGGCAGGAAGGACATCGTAATCTGGCTGGGGTGGGGTCTCCCCCCGCCATGAGATTTTGCCTTCACTGATAAGCAAACTGCCGACTTCGTCTATCCCCTGGCTGGGGTCAATTATCCGACCACCCTGAATAAGTAAGGGCTTCATTCCTTATTTACTCATCTTTTTATTTTCCTCATGGTGTGTCCTAACATAGTGGCTGGGCTTGAAACCGTGGGTTTCAGCTTCACTTGCGGAGTCGAAAATAATCAAATTCTCCGGTCTAATTTTTCTCGCCCAATGGCTTTCGGCACTATGATATTTCTTAGTAGCTGTTTTCCCTTCATGCCAGTCGGAACTGGCAACATATTTGGGCTCGATGCCGTGTTCACAGTAGATACACCTCAGTGTCAAAGGCTCACGGTTTACTATTTTAAATTCAGGCTTGAGATATCTGGTTTCGGTTTCCTGTATTGATACACATCGCGGGTTTGTGCACCTGACTCCAAAATCCCCCTTGTACGGAGGATAGTCTATTTTGGGGGGAGCAGCTTCTTTGGGGAGAGATACTTCTCTGGCTCCTAGTAAGAGAGTTATGAGCGCCATCCTGACCGGCACCCCCCGTGCTGCCTGTTCAAAGTATTTGCTCCTTGGGTCGGCATCCAGTTCGTAGGCTAGTTCATCAACACGGGGAAGCGGGTGCATGACCAGAGTTTTCCTAAATGTTTTGCCTTTGAGTAGTTTCTTATCTACTACCGGGTAACTTTCCTTTAGTTCCTGTCCTTCTTCAGTAGAGGCAAATCTCTCCTTCTGAGGTCTGGTAACATAAAGGGCGTCAACCCCTGTCTTTAGCTCGACTTGAATATTGACCCCAGGCATCATTGCCAGTTGATGCGGGCTGCTTGGCGTCATGTATATGGCATCCAGAGGGAAACGCCCTTCTTTAACTGCTCGGTCAAGAGTTTCAGGCCTTTCCAGTTCCCCCCCATATTCGGCGGTTAATTTTTTTATAACGTGCTCTGGTACTTCCAGCCCTGGGGTAGGGCAAAAAAGAATATTTGCTCCGAACTTAGCCAGAGCAAAGATTAGGGAATGTATTGTTCGTCCGTATTTCAAATCCCCCCATAGAGCAATCTTTAATCCCTTTATGGTTTTCTTCTCCTTCTTGATGGTGTAAAGGTCGCACAGTGTTTGGGTTGGATGTTGATGGCCCCCATCACCAGCGTTTATCACCGGTACGCCGGCGTAGTCGGCGACTACCCTAGAGGTTCCCTCCCAGGGATGCCGGATGACGATTATATCAGCGTAACTCCCGACCACTTTCGCCATATCAGCAATGCTTTCACCTTTAGCCAGCGAAGTTCCCCCGACACCAGACACAGTAATAACACTGCCCCCAAGGCGGTGCATAGCTGCCTCAAAGGAGAGCCGTGTCCTGGTGCTCGGCTCAAAAAACAGGCTCGCCATAACCTTGCCACGGCATAGGCCAAATTGCTCTTCCGTTGAATCTGACATCTCATCAGCCAGGGAAAACAGTGCTTCTATTTCCCCGTTGGATAAATCATCTATGGTTACCAGATTTCTATTTGTTAGCGCCATAATAGCTCCTTTTGAAGAAGTTTGTCCTTCTGAGTTCTCCTTCGATTAGCTTATTGGTGTCCTGGCTTACAATGGCTACTTCATCTATGCCATCGGTTTCCACCAGCTGCACCTGTATCTCCTCATGCCTTGAGCTTGGTATATTCTTGCCAACATAGTCGGGCCGTATCGGCATTTCACGATGACCGCGGTCGACAAGCACTGCTAATTGAATTGACTGGGGTCGTCCCAGGTTGATAAGGGCATCCATGGCGGCTCGGGTGCTACGTCCAGTGTACAGGACATCATCAACTAGCACTATGGATTTACCATCAATACTGGCAGAGATGTCAGTGCGCTGAACATTTGGTTGCAGGCCTAGCGATGAGAGGTCATCTCGATAGAGGTTTATGTCTAGGGCGCCAACAGGTATTTTTATTTTCTCGAAGTCTTCTATATTGACGGCTAACCGCTTGGCCAAAGGCACGCCCCGAGTCCGCATACCAACCAGTATCAGGTGGTCAATAGTCTTGTTTCGCTCTGTGATTTCGTGGGCAATGCGAGCCAGTGTTCGGCTAATATCCTCTGGCGTCAATATAATTTTTTTGGCCATAAAAATAACCTCTTACCTTGGCTGGCAAGAGGTCACACTGCTTATTCTCTTTTAATTTCCCTTACCAGCCTCTCTGGACTAGCTTAAAGGTTCACATTTATTCCTTCTTTCTGGAGAAGTGTAACACAGTGAAAGGATTATTTCAATAGTTTGATAAAGAATCGCTTCAAACTTTGCACACACGAAAAAAATACTACTTTTTAAGCTCCCTCACCTTTACTTCATAGCTAAATTGTGCTAAAATAAAAGCACTTAAATGCACGAATTATCTTTTTTAAAAATTGCCTGTAATTGGCAAGTCCTTCCGGTTGTAGCTAGAAGCTATTCTGTTTTCACTATTCCCCTTCAATATCACTGCCTGTCTACCTTTTGTCATCATTATTCTCAAGGAGTTAGACATTAATTATGGCACGTAAAAAGCCCTTGCCAGCCGAACCGCAAAATAACCAGAATAACGAGTACACCGCTGAGGACATCCAGGTCTTGGGCGGACGGGAAGCAGTGCGCCTTCGGCCGGGTATGTATATTGGCAGCACTGACCAGCGTGGATTGCATCATCTGGTCTATGAAATTGTCTACAATAGCATTGATGAAGCCATGGCTGGCTTCTGCAGTAAAATTCTGGTTACCCTTAAAGAGGATGGTGCCGTCAGCGTTGAAGACAATGGACGAGGCATTCCGGTAGAAGTTCACCCTGCTACCGGGGTGTCAGCCCTGGAGACAGTAATGACCATACTACACGCCGGGGCAAAATTTGGCGGTCATACCTATCAGGTGTCGGGTGGGTTACACGGTGTAGGGGCCTCGGTGGTAAATGCTCTCTCCTCTTGGGTCTGCTGTAACGTCAGGCGCGATGGCAAGATATACCAACAGGAATATCGGCAGGGTATACCAAAGGGAGAGGTAACCGAAGTCGGCCAATCCAGTGATACCGGCACCAGCATTATCTTTTACGCCGATGAGGAGATATTCGGTAAAGCCGGATATGATTTCAATACCCTGAGTGAGCGCATACGAGAGATGGCTTACCTGAATAAGGGGCTGGAAATAACTATCAGGGATGAAAAAAGAGACAGTGAGCTGACCTTCTACTTTGAGGGTGGTATTACCGGTTTCGTTCGCCACCTTAACCGAAACCGGGCAGTCCGCCATCCCCGCCCTGTTTATATCACTAAATCGGTAAATAGTACCATAGTTGAGGTAGCCCTTCAGTATAATGATGGCTTTGCCGAATCCACTTTCAGCTTTGCCAACTGTGTTAATACCGTGGATGGTGGCACTCATCTTACCGGTTTCCGCTCGGCACTGACTCGTGTTTTTAATGACTATGCCCGTAAAAATAAATTCCTCAAAGACGATGAGCCCAACCTGACCGGTGAAGATGTTAGGGAGGGGCTCACTGCCATTGTTAGTGTCAAACTCGCTGAACCACAATTCGAGGGACAGACTAAAGCCAGGCTGGGCAACATTGAGGTCAAAAGTCAGGTGGAGACTACCCTTGGCGATGGCTTGTCGCTATACCTTGAGGAACATCCCGATGAGGCTAAAAGGATTATAGAAAAGTGCATCACCACCGCCAAGGCCAGAGAAGCCGCCCGAAAGGCTCGCGATTTAATTATCAGAAAGAGTGCCCTGGATACCGGCACGCTACCTGGAAAACTGGCTGACTGTTCAGAGAAAGAGCCATCCCACTGTGAATTATATTTGGTGGAGGGAGATTCGGCTGGTGGCTCTGCCAAGCAGGGACGGAATCGTCGCTTCCAGGCTATACTGCCTCTGCGAGGTAAAATCCTTAATGTGGAGAAGGCTCCGCCGGATAAGATGTTAGCCCATGAAGAAATTCGGGTCATCATTACCGCTTTGGGCACCGGCATAAACGATGAATTTGACCTGTCAAGACTCCGTTATCACCGGATTATCCTGATGACTGATGCTGATGTTGATGGCTCTCACATCCGCACTCTGCTCCTTACCTTCTTTTTCCGTCACATGACGGAGCTAATTAACCACGGGCACCTGTTTATTGCCCAGCCACCTCTTTATCGGATTAAGGCGACTGACCGTCGGTACTGGGTTTACTCGGAGCAGGAGAAGGAAGAGACACTGCGCCAGCTAAAAGGGGCCAGGAAGGTGGAGGTTCAGCGCTATAAGGGTCTGGGCGAGATGACTCCGGAGCAACTGTGGGAAACCACCATGAATCCAGAGACCCGCACCCTGCTGGGAGTAAGCATAGAAGATACCACCAAGGCAGACCATATCTTCAATGTACTAATGGGTGGAGAAGTCCCTCCCCGTAAAGCCTTTATCCAGGCGCATGCCAGAAGTGTCAGGAACCTGGATATTTGATGCTGAAGTATAGTATTACTTACCCTGTATCAGAGAGAAAAACTCGGCTCTACTGGCAGCACGACGACGAAAGAGGCCCCTAATAGCTGAGGTAATAACATTGCTTCCCGGTTTCTTAATGCCGCGCATAATCATGCACAGGTGCTCTGCCTGAATAACTACCGCCACCCCGTCTGGCTTAATCGCCTCATCAATGGCATCGGCAATCTGGGTGGTCATTCTCTCCTGAAGCTGAGGACGCTTAGCCACAATCTCCACTACCCGGGCCAGTTTGCTGATGCCTACAATGCGTCCCTCATTATTTGGAATGTAGCCGATGTGGGCTACCCCGTAAAATGGCAAGAGGTGGTGCTCACACATGGAATAAAAGGGAATATCCCTTAAAACTACCATTTCCCGATGTCCTAGCTCAAAATCTACTGTCAGCTCCTCCTTGGGGTCTTTATCCAGTCCCTCAAAAAGCTCAGCATACATCTCGGCTACACGTTCGGGAGTCCCGATTAGTCCCTCCCGGTTAGGGTCTTCCCCAATAGCCTCAATTATAGAAGCTACCGCTGTTTTAATCTTAGCCTCATCAAACATTTTAGCCTCCTTTAGAGACAGTTTAACAACCTATCCCCCTGACCCCCTTCCCTTACCAAGGGAAGGGGGAATGTAGGTAAGAGAGGGGCGAAGCCCCTCTCTAAAATCTCTTCCCCCCTCTCCTTTTAAGGAGAGGGGGATAAAGGGGGTGAGGTCAATAGACAATCTTCCTTTTATCCTGTTGCTAGACAACTCATTAAAGACATCTAATCAGTGCTATTAGC
>JAUVXN010000079.1 GCA_030603605.1 Dehalococcoidales bacterium
GCCGGGGCAGAAAGGCAGCCTTCACCCCACCCAACCTCCCCACGACTATGGTATCACTCGGCTTGCCGAAGGGTGTATTTATATCAACTTCCTCAATATCGGTCATCCCCTCAATATCATAAAGACGGGTACCACCAATAATCCCTATTTTAGCTTGTGGCATTAGATGCCTCCTTGTAGTTTTCATAATCTTGGAGCATTAGTTTGTAACTCTCATTCAATAGCGTTAGGACTTCTTTCTTTTTATCTTCACAAAACCCTATGGCATTTACAATAAAATTGCTTTCATCATCGTCTGGTTTTTCTCTGAGGTTAATTATTAATCCTATATGTCCACGCTCTACTTCAAAATGAATTATACCATCGTGTATTAATCTATTGCGGTAACGTGTTGCAGTAAGAAACTTCTCGTGGTATTCACCTAGTAATTTTGCTAGAGTCTCATTTTTCCTGCTTAACTCACATAGATTAGATTCGCATGTTATCTTACCCCAATCTAAATTGTATCTTGGTATATTGAGCTCATAAAAATTTTTTATTTCGTATGCTAATCTATCTAGAACACTGCCAAAATTAGTAAAGAACTCATATAGAGCAAGGTGTATATCGATATGTCTAAACTCCAAGCGTTCTCCCGCAATCTCAATGGTCTCAATAGGGGCACCCTTAGTATTTAATGAGCTACTTTCGGCTTTCCAAGTGCCGGACATTAGAAATGATTTATTTTTATCAAACTGTTCTCTCGCTAGTTCTTTTATTTTTTTGTCTATCGCTTTAGCATTATTAAAGTGTTTTAGTGCTTCATTGAGAGCAAGAAGCCTTATTGTTAGTGGATTACCCTGCATTGCAGAGAGAACGGTTGGCGATTTTAACTTCTGACCTTCAAGATTATATTTAGTCCACCTAACAGCTTTGCAGAGTTGTTGCTGGTATGGGAATGCCTCTTTTTCGTGATGGTCATAATACCAAGCAGTAGTCATTCTTGTCTTCTACCTCACCCCCTTTATCCCCCTCTCCTTCAAAGGAGAGGGGGAGGGTTTGGGAAGGGGGGCTTCGCGCCTGTTAGATGCCCCTTAGAAAGGTATCTATAGTATAGGGGAGAGTTTGAGAGGGGTGCAACCCCTCTTATATAAATACTTTCCCCCTTCCCTTTACCAATCCTCAAGGGAAGGGGGTCAGGGGGATAGGTTCACACTAAATAATCCCTTAATCCCCTCCCCATAATTCCCTCTCATTATACCCTTTTCGGTGATGATGGCGGTGATGTAGCCGTGGGGTGTAACATCAAAGGCGGGATTGGCAGCCTCAATGCCCTCAGGTGCAATGCCAATCCCCTGAATATGGGTTACTTCTTCCGCACTTCTCTGCTCAATAGGGATTTCATTGCCGGCAAACAGGGAGAGGTCAATAGTGGTGGTGGGGGCAGCGACATAAAAGGGAACGCCGTTTTCTTTAGCCAGCACCGCCAGTGCATAGGTGCCAATCTTGTTGGCGGTATCACCGTTGGCGGCAATGCGGTCGGCACCGACAATCACGCAGTTAACCTCACCCCGACTCATAAAATAGCCCGCCATGGAGTCGGTGATAAGGGTAAACGGAATCCCAGCCTTCTTCAGCTCCCAGGTGGTGAGCCGTGCCCCCTGGAGGAGGGGGCGGGTCTCGGTAACCAGGACCTTTACTTTCTTCCTCTGCTCCTTTGCCCGTACAATTACGCCGAGGGCAGTGCCGTAGCCAGCGGTAGCCAGAGGCCCAGTATTACAATGGGTCAGGATGGTGAAGACGTCTTTGATTAGCTCGGCGCCAGACTGGCTCAGCTTACGGGTTGCTTCAGCCTCTTCAGCGTGTATCTTAACCGCTTCGTCAACCAGTGCCGTTTTAATCTGTTTTACCTCCCCACCAGCTTCGGCGACCTGCCGCATACGGTCAATAGCCCGGAAAAGGTTCCTGGCGGTGGGTCTGGTGCTGGCAATAGTGCTGATAACGACTCGTAACTTCCCTGAAAATTCGTCCCTCGCCGCAGATTCAATTTTTAGAGCGCCCAGAGCTATGGCATAAGCACCAACTACCCCAATGGCTGGTGCGCCCCTGATTTTCAATTCTGTGATGGCTGAGGCTATGCTCTGGTAATCACCGAGCTCTAAATAAACTTCCTCCTGAGGAAGCCGGGTCTGGTCAATGATTCTAATCCGGTCCCCAAGCCATTCTATTGAGGGAGTAATTATCTCCCTTTTCAATCTTACCTCCTGCGAAACCCCGGGATGAACATGGGCACACTTTCCTTGTATTTGACGTATTCCTGACCAAACTTCTTCTCCATCTCCTTCTCCTCTATAGTTTTAAGGTAAAGTATGTTTAGCAGGAGAAAGAGTGGAGTGAAGATAAAAATCAACGAAATTGAGTTAAGCAATACTCCTACACCGAACATCATTATAATCCAGCCGGTAACCATTGGATTTCTCACCCGTGAGTAGAGTCCGGTGGTCACTAGCCGCTGGGGTGGGTTTATGGGAACCGGACTACCTTTAGCCCGAACAAAGCTGTAAATTGTCCAGAGACACAGGGTAGACCCGATTACCAGTAGCATCACAGAAAGGGATATATTGGCTAGCGTTGGAATGAGTAGCTGCGCCGGCAGGAACTTTTCCAGCCACAGTGAGGCAAAAACAAGTAGCACACCCAGGCTAAACCAGAAAATCAGCCCTAGCGGTGTCGTTATAATCTTTAGCTTGCTTCTGGTCGTGGCTACTTGGTATATAAATTCAGCCCACCTGTCAGTTAAGTTCATGGTTCTCTTTTTACCTAAGTAAACTGTAGCCTAGCCCAGGTCAGCCGTCAAGGGAAAACACCGAGATTTCTTGCTAACCTCACCCTCTTTAGGTTTTATTAGGTAACCCCATCCCATCGAAGACTCTTCGAGGGGTGAGGTCAACAAGCAATCTCAAAACGTTGGTCTCCTTGACGCCGTCAACAAAATCAGTATAAACTTTCCTATTATCCAGGCAGAGCAAAGGTGATAAATGACCGAAAATTCGCTGACTACCGATGAGTTCAAGGACAAACTCGGCATGGAATGGGACCTCGGGGTATATGAGGTTGAGAAAGGGATGGTTCAAAGGTTTGCCCAAGCGATAGACGACC
Source organism: Dehalococcoidales bacterium (assembly GCA_030603605.1). Next base: position 3,139 of record JAUVXN010000079.1, read on the forward strand.
CCAATCCCCTGTGGCAGGATGAGGAATATGCCGGGCAGAGCCGGTATGGCGACATTATTGCTCCTCCCACCTTTATTGTGACTATCGGTGGCGAGCAATTTGGACAAAAATTAGCACTGCTGTTTCGCGGTGGGGTACTCCATGGTTCCACGGCGCTGGAGTGCTATCAACCGGTTAGACCCGGCGACGAAATAGCGGTGACCGTTAAGCTTGCCAATGTTCGGGAGAGGCGGGACAGCAGCGGCGCTAGGACAACGTTTGTCACTTTTGATATAACTTATAAGAACCAGAGATACGAGCCGGTGGCCAGATGCCAGTATATGATGGTTGGCTATGAGACGGAGAAGGTAAAGAATGGATGAGCAAGTTTGCTACGAAGATGTAATGGTAGGCAGTGAAATCCCCCCCCTTGTCAAACAGCCGACAACCCGCCAACTGGTGATGTGGGCTGGGGTATCTGGTGATTACTATGCCATCCATTATGATAAGGATTTTGCCCAAAGCAAAGGGCTACCCGGCGTTATTGTCCATGGCCAACTGGTAGCCAGCTTTCTGGGTCAGTTAGTAACCGATTGGATGGGGGAACAGGGTACTCTCCGGAAACTGACCTGTAATTACCGGGGCATGAACTTTCCCGGTGAGGCTATTACCTGTCAGGGGACGGTAAGTAAGAAGTACGTTGAAGATGGGAAGCCCTATATAGAGTTTAATATCTGGGCGGAGAACTCTAAGGGTGAGAAGACAGTAACCGGTAGGGCTATTATCGCTGTCCCAACTAAAAGCTGATATAGTTCGTCTTCCATTTTATCTCATTCCGTTTGCTTTTCCCACTGTTTACGGTGGAGCTCCATAAGCACAAAATTATGCCCATCCCTATTCAGGTGCCCGTATGGTGTAAAGCCACATCTTTCGAAGCATTTCTGCGCCCGTAGATTCCAATCCAGAGTCTTCAGATAGAGCCGCTTTAGATTTGTCTCCCGGAAAATACGGTCGACCAGAGCCGCCACAGTATCAGTGCCATAGCCCTTATCCCAGTAGTCGCGGTTGCCGATCACGATACCTATTTCAGCTCCGCCCTTAGTCTCATTAACGTTATAGTACACGCAGTTACCAATATGCTTGCCATCAGGAGTTTCTATAGCGAAGGTGTGCCTGTTTGGGGTGGGGTAACACAGTTCGCTGGCGTAGTCCAGTAGATACTTTGGGAAAGAAGTAGTTAGCAACGGCACAGCATCAAACCGAACTAACTCAGGGTCTGTTTGCCATGTGTAATCGTTTCGGGCATCAGACGCTCTTTTTTTACGAAGCTTAATCTTACTGCTAATGATGACCATGCAATACCGCCGAGTTTCAAACTTGGAAAGAGAATAAGTCTTCCTTTACCCCCAGCTCATGTAGAGCCTGCTCCTGCATCTATTCCTCTTCCTCCTCTTCTTCCTCCCCCCGTTCCCATATAGGTTCGGTGAAGTAGTCGATATACTCTTCCATCGCCTGAGCTGCCACCTGCTTCATTCTCTCGGCTACTTCCCCGGCTTGTTGTGCCAGCTCAGCCATATCAATTTCAATGTCCAGCATTTTAGCCAGAGCCTTAAGCACCGCCAGAGCCGCCATTGGATTCGGTACTCGGGTAGCATAAACCGGCACCTCACCCAGCAGGCAGATACCTTCAATCTTCCTCTCTTTAGCTACGCCCAGCAATAATCCATTCAATCCAGCTATTTGCAGGTTACCTGCCTGTATCAAGCCATATTTTTTCAAATCCTCAACTGCCGACTGGCTGGTAGCTACGCCCAGGACTCTGGGCTGTTCGGTATGGTGGATACGGGTCATAGCGGCAGCACAGGTATACACCCTCTTAGCCTGAAACCTCTGCCCGACATCAAGAACACAGTTAGCCAACTCATATCCCTTGGCGGTTGGCTGGTCCTCGCCGATGAATAATACTATATCACTCCCCCCACCCTTATTTTTCCAGTAGTAGAACCGGCTCTGCGGGAACTGGGGCGCCTCGACTACGTTGCCTTTGACCAGCACCCCGATGGGGTCAAAAAAGTGGGATGCTTCAACCACTCCCAGTTCCTTAAAACCCAGCTTTCGCCCCAGGTATGTAGCTATTATCATGGCGACATTACCAACGCCGGGCCACGCCGCCAGCATATTCGGCGAATTGAGTCTTGGGCGGGCATAAAGCTTGACTAAATCGTTCATCACATTGCCTCTCTTTATTTTATCAGGTTTTTATCGGGTAACCCCATCCCCTTTAGGTTTATTAGGTAACCTCACCCCCTTTGTCCCTCCTTCTTCTGTCTGGTGTGTCATTGCGAGCCGAACAATACGTCATTGCGAGCCGAATAATACGTCATTGCGAGCCGAAGGCGAAGCAATCTCATCTTTATCTTTTTTATCTTTTAGTTTGCTTCGTCGCTCTGCTCCTCGCAATGACTTCTATGCTCTTCCAAAGGAAGATTTGTTAGAGGGGCTTCGCCCCTCTTAAACTC
>JAUVXN010000096.1 GCA_030603605.1 Dehalococcoidales bacterium
GGCAAAGACGGCGGCTGACAGAAGGGCTAAAACTGGACCTAATTCCATACGCGATACCTTTGTACTTCCCGATTGGCACGGATAGCTTGGAGTTGAATTTTTAATTTAGGTGGATTTGCCTAGAGTGTAGTTAGTCAGCTCCAGGAGCTTGGCCAAGCCCCAACGCTTTGTTGCTGAAATAAGCACTGTCGTCTCATCCAGTGACTGGTCAGAGAGGTAACTTATGGCTGTTTCCTCGTTCCAATTCTGGTCACGGCTAAGCAATAAATCAATTTTATTTAGAGCGGTAATCCTGGGCTTATCCGTAAGAGCAAGGTCAGCAAGAGTATCCTCTACTGTCCGGCACTGCTCTGAAGCATCATGAGAAGCCAAATCAACTATATGGAGAAGCAGAGCGGCTTCAGTTAACTCCTCAAGGGTTGCCCTGAATGCAGTTACAATAGTCGGCGGTAACTTCTGGATAAAGCCAACGGTATCAGTAACCAGAACCACGCTCTTATCAGGGAGAGTTAACCGCTTGGTGGTTGGGTCTAGAGTAGCAAAGAGCTTACTCTCGGTAAAAACGTCAGCCTGGCAGAGGGCATTTAGCAAGGTACTTTTACCGGAATTAGTATAGCCAACCAAAGCTACTGTAGGAATACCGCTCTTCTTTCGCTTCTGGCGATACAATGTGCGGTGTTTTCTTACCTCTTCTATCTGTGCCTTCAGATGATGTATCTTCCGGCGAATAAGCCGCCTATCAGTCTCAATCTGCGACTCACCGGGACCCCTGGTGCCAATACCACCGCCGAGTCTTTCCAAATGACTCCATTGTCCGGCAAGGCGAGGTAAAAAATATTGATGCTGAGCCAGTTCCACTTGCAATTGACCTTCATGGGTTCGGGCACGCCTGGCAAAAATATCCAATATCAAGGCAGCACGGTCAATCACTTTTACCTGGAGAGCTTCTTCCAAGTTTCGCTGTTGTATCGGTGAAAGCTCATCATCAAAGATTACTACATCATAGTTGACATTATCTTTTAGAGCTAATAGTTCTTCTAGCTTACCTTTCCCTACATAATGCGTTTTTGAGGGTGCCGGTAGCCGCTGAATAATCTTTCCCACTACATTGGCCCCAGCCGTGCCGGTCAGCTGCGCCAGCTCCTCAATTGATGCCTCGGCTGACCATTTGCCTTTGGTCCCTTTGATAGCCACAGCTACTAAAAAGGCTCGTTCTGGTGCGGTCTGAGTAAGAACTGTACTTCTGACGATTATAATCTCCTTATTATGTCAACTTATTTCTTCGGTACCTGCCGGCGAGTATTACGCCAGCCGGCTAACCGTGACAAACCTTTTACCAGCGTGGCATCCGGGATGGTCAGGGACAATCGCACATAGCCCTCGCCATTCTTGCCATAACCTACGCCTGGTATAACCGCTATCCCAACCTTCTCCAATAAATCGGCAGCAAAGTCCATAGAGGTGTAGCCTTCAGGAACTTTAGCCCAGATATACAGGCTTGCTTTTGGTACCCTGGCTTCAAGCCCAATCTTATTTAACATTTCAATAACCAGGTCACGGCGTCTCTGATAAATGGCATTATGCTCCTGGATACAGTCCTGAGATGCGGTCAAGGCTTCAATGGCAGCGTATTGAATAGCCTGGGGAATCCCTGAGTCCATATTTGACTTAAGTCTCTTCAGGGCATCTACCATCGTGGCGTTACCGACTACCATTCCTATTCGCCATCCCGTCATATTATAGGTCTTGGAAAGGGAGTGGAACTCCACCCCCACTTCCATAGCTCCCTCTGCCTGCATAAAGCTAACCGGCTGATAACCATCGAAGGCAACTTCTGAATAAGGTCCGTCATGACAGACAACCAGGTCATGCTGGCGAGCAAATTTAACTACCTTGTTGAAAAAATCAAGGTCAGCTACAGCGCTGGTAGGGTTATTGGGATAGTTAATCCATAAAAGCTTGGCTGTTTTCAAAATATAGGCAGGAATCCTATCCAAATCAGGCAGAAAGTCTCTCTCTTCTTTCAGTGGCATATAATATGGGCGACCACCAGCTAACATGGTACTTACCGAGTAAACCGGATAGCCTGGGTCAGGCACCAAAGCGGTGTCCCCGGGGTCAATAAAACAAAAGGCAATATGGGCAATACCCTCCTTGGAGCCAATAAGGGGCAATACCTCTTTGTCGGCATCAAGGGAGACACCAAAACGCCCTTCATACCACCCGGCTATGGCTTGACACAATTCAGGCAGGCCGGCTGTCTCTGGATAGTGATGGCTAGCCGGTTCTTGTGCTGCCCGACAGAGCCTGTCAATTATATGGGGTGGAGTAGGTATATCAGGGTCACCTATGGCGAAACTAATTACCTCCTCACCTTTAGCCTTTTTTTCGGCAATCTTTCGGTTAATTTCCACAAAAAGGTATGGTGGTAGGTTTTCAACCCGTCTTGATAGTTTCATTTTTATTTATTCCTCGCTTGAGTTTCCTTTCCATTTTTGAATTTTCCAATACTAAGTTTTGTCAGGTAACCCCATCCCCTCGAAGAGTCCTTCAGCCGAAGGACCTGTATCCCCCTTCCCCTGATAAAAATCTCATTCTGGCCATTCTCCACTAAATACTTTTTCTGCCGGACCATCAAGTAACACTTCACCAGCTCCATCCCACTCCACCTGTAATATACCACCAGGCAGTTTTATGTCCACTTTGTTATCAGTATAACCATAAAGCTGGGCGGCAACAGCTACCGCACAGGCTCCGCTGCCACAGGCCAGTGTCTCCCCTACCCCCCTCTCCCAGACCCGAACTTCTATTTGCTGCCGACTCATCACTCTGGCTACCTCAAGATTTACCCGATTTGGAAATATAGCCAAGTGCTCCACTTTTGGCCCTAAGTGGGATAACGGGAAATCAGCTACTGGCTCTGATGAGAAATAAACGGCATGCGGATTTCCCATTGAAAGACAATTAAGAAGCAGGTCTGCCCCGTCTACACTAACCGGATAGCTCAGCATTGACTTTATGTAAACTATATTATCTCTCCCCTGCTCTATCACCACCGGGATGTTAGCAGCACCAAATTCTGGTTTACCCATCCCGGCTTGAATACCAATTAATTTGCCATCTCTTTCATCGAGCTTAACTTCCCTGATACCGGCTATTGTTTCTATCAACATCTGGCTAGTCTCGGGATTAACTAACCCCTCTTCGAAAGCAAGTTTAACCAAGCACCTTATGCCATTACCACAGGCTTCAGCTTCAGTGCCATCAGCATTAAAAGTACTCATCTGGAAATCAGCTTTATCCGAAGGTACGAGTAATATCAGGCTATCAGCGCCAATACCAAAGTGGCGGTCACACATGGCTCTTGCCACCGATGGCCAATCACGCTGTATATCACCGGTCTCCACCAGTATAAAATCATTTCCAGCACCCTGCATCTTGGTGAAATTCATAGTTTATCTCGCCCCTCTAGTTCTATTATTTACTAACTCCTTAAGAATCCATTTAGAGTTGCTTCGATTTCCGAATCCACCTGTCCGGATATGTCGAGCCAGTGTATTCTATCGTCTTTCAACCGGAACCAGGTATACTGGTGCCGAACGAACCGATGAGTTTCGAACTTGATTTGCTGTATAGCATTTGCCAAGGTCAGCTCACCTTTAAGAAACCGCCCAATTTGCCTGTAGCCAATGCCAGACATAGCTGGTAAGTTAAAATCATACCCCATATTCACCAGTTTTTCCACCTCCGTTACCAGCCCTTGCTCTATCATCTTATCAACCCTCAGGTCAGTTCTACGATACAGTTCTGCCCTGTCTGCGGTTAGACCTATTATCAATGTATTAAAAGGGGGTATCTCCTTATCCTGGAGCTGAGAAAAAGGGGTTCTTGTTTTTCCATATACCTCGAGGGCTCTTATCACACGGCGCACATTACGAGGGTCAATTTTCTGCGCCGCGACCGGGTCAACCCTCATAAGCTCTCGATAAAGCTCTTCAGGTTCAGTATTAGCTGTCTTTTCTTCCAAACTACGCCTGAATTCAGGGTCAGGTGGAACCGGTGGTATTCTCCAGCCTTCCAGAACTGCCCATACATATAGTCCACTGCCACCAACCAATAGAGGCAATTTATGGCGCTGATGGATGTCCTTAATAGTCTTATAGGCCAACGCCTGATACTGAGCCAGGCTGAAAGTCTCATCAGGATTAATTATATTAATCAGATGGTGAGGAACCAGAGACAGTTCCTTTAGGCTGGGCTTCGCAGTCCCAATATCCATATACCGGTATACCTGCCGACTATCAGCGCTTACTATCTCGCCGTTGAAATCCTGAGCTAAACGAAGTGCCAGTCGACTTTTGCCACTACCGGTAGGACCAATGATAGCTACCAAGTGGTTCATTACTTAATTGCCGAGGTTTGTGTCACGATACTCAAAAATTCTGTGGCTTTCAGACTGGCGCCGCCGACAAGGGCACCATCAATTTCAGGCTGTTTCATGAACTCGGTAGCATTGGCAGCAGTAACGCTGCCACCATATAGAATGCGCATATTTTGGGCAATCCCGTCACTATATAATTTGGCGATATTTCGGCGAATCAGAGAA
>JAUVXN010000106.1 GCA_030603605.1 Dehalococcoidales bacterium
TGGCCGGGAAGCGACCGGATTGTGAGCTAAGAACATCTCTAGCCTTAACCCCTTGCGGTGTTTTGAGATTACCGCCCCTGATATCCATTTGCGTACCAAATCTAGCACCTTCTTTATCAGCCTCACCCTCATACGGTATCCTGCAATCATCCAGCCAGGTGATACCCTTTCCATTCTTCAACGCCTGGCCAACAAAGGTCTTTTCAGATAACGGCTTCATGCAGACTATGATTACCTCTACGGCGGGCTTGGGCTGGAAGCCACCATAACTGCCGTCCAGGACTTTGGCCTCGGGTGATTCTGGCTCAGTCAACGCTCTTGTTGCAACATCTTTGATGTCAACTCTGCCTTCAGCCCTACGCCAATTAGTATTTACTGCTTTGGAAGTTCGGTTACATCCATCATATTGGCTACGCCTGTCTTCAATTCCAACCACTTCCCTCTCAGCCCCCAGCTTCTTATCCACAGCCTTCCCTATATTCTGGGCCTTCGGGAAGCCAGAGGCATAAGCCCAGAAGATAGGCGTGAAGTTCACCCAGAACCCAGCATCCTCAAGAGCAATTACCATCCTGGATAAACAATCGGCCCTTGGTATGCTCATCACAAAGGCAAAAGCTCCTGGCTTTAATATCCTGAGGCATTCTGTCCAAATCCTTTTATCGGGTAATGCCCTATCCCAGTCCTTGCCCATGAAAGCTATCCCATAAGGCGGGTCGGTGGCTATCAAATCCACGCTCTCATCGGGCAGCTCGTCCATGGAGCGGCAGTCTTTGTTGAAAATCCTGATATGGTTGTATTGGTAATGAGGCTTCATGTTATCCCTTCAACGGTATCCCCGTACTGTCGAAATAGCGCTATTTATCTAACTTGGCCAATTTCCTTTCTTCTTCCTCGGTTGTCTCACCTAATGAGCGGTCGACTTCTTCCCAGTATCTTTCGTCGACTAATCCGGCGCAATCTCTTGCTCCCGGTGCTCTCCTGTGGAACCACCGCCTGATGCCGCTCTTCTTATTCCGCAGTAGCGCACAGTCTTCTACCTTTGCGAACTTATTGCATTCAAAACATTGTGGCGCTTTACTCATTTCTACATCCGGGATTATTTTTTAAGCTTTATAATGGCCGCCGGCGGGCTTGAAACCTTTTCCTTGTAAACACCGGTCATATACTTGCTGACCACGCGGAGCCCATCTTCGTGCGGGTAGATGGAAGCGACGAAATCGCCATCCCGCCAGCACTCAATTACATCATTGCCGGGTAGAACTTGGTGCGGGTGAACCTTAAATTGATATCCCATTAAACACCTCCCGGAGTCTCAAAGTATTTCCTGTTATGCTCGTAGCAAATCAATATATCGTCAACTGGCCCATCCCTTTCGCAGAGAAATCGGCGGCTGCAGTTCCTGCAGACACACTTGTTATCCGGAGTATTCTTCCAGTGGGGGTGTTCCGCGGGAAGGTAACCCAGTTTCTCGTGGAACCAGGGGCACTGCCGGCAGTATTCCTCGGTCATTATCGCCAAGGGGGCCGGCGCTTTACTCATTTCTAACTCCAAAAATAAGGTTCAATTTTTACCCCTATGGGCAGCTATATAATCGACTTGTCTTATCCAAAAATCACTTATCGGCTCACCTACCGGGTCAAAGTTAGCAAATATAGAGTCGCCGCCGTCGTCGTAGTGGCGAACTTCAAGCGTGATATTCTTTAAACCATACCAAGTCAAAGCTGCTATTATGGCAGCGTTGCTATAACCTAATTCAAAACAGATAAAGCCCCGATCACCATGACCAAGTGGGCAATCCCGATGCCCGGCACAAGAACCTTCTGTAATAAAACCGCCAGAGTTTAACTTGATGATAATGTCCCTAATTTCTTGGTCTAAATCATCCTTATCAAACTTTGGTATTAATCGTATGGTTTTATTCATTTCACCGCCCTGGTTGACCTGTGCAGCCCTATCCCTAATAGAATCCCTCGTGTTTTTCATTTCTCTGCGCTTCTTACAACCTGTAACAATTCTTAATTATTTTACCCGGGTGCATTTGATTACCAGAGTCTCCCCAACCTTCAGCTGGTAATCCAGAGCGCAGTCGGCTCCCCGGAACTTTGATTGATTCGCAAACTGCTCTTCGAGGGCTCGGCCGACGGCCACCCTGGGGGAGCTCCCCCGGGCGAATGTCTCGCCGGCATTGACCTGAACTCTATAATCTTTAAGCATCTCCTACCTCCTCGCCGAGAATGCTTAGTCGCCCGTCCATCGCGGGTCCGGCTTCCAATCACCATGGAAGACCTGCCAGCGGCCGGGGAAAGAAAGTTTTAATCTCAACGTCTCGCCATTGTGCTGGAAAAGGGCAGAGAACTCACCGGACATGTCGCCGTTCCGTTGCTCGGGGTGCAGATCATATTTCACGACGAGCTGGTCTACCCATTCCTTGGGGATGGTCCAGCCAATGCCGGCTTGGGATCGCGCGGCTGTGTCTAGGCAACATTCAAGTCCAGTCTTTTCCCCTGGACCCTTTAATGCCTGGGGATAATCAGATAAATTTCTATGTTTAGCCAATTTCACCTACTTTCTCTAGATGACGCAGGTCGATTACAATGGTCCCCTCTTTCGTTGACACCTTCGCCCCCATATCCTTCATAGCTTGGATAAAGCCGCTGATATCAGGCATCTTGGTGGCCTTGATCGTCTTCGACAGTATGGGTATCACCTTCTCTGGCATCGCTATCACCCCCTTTTCTGCTTTCCACGATGGGATAAGTCTCGATCAGACAGGCACCGCCATGGGTGCAGTTGCCATTGACATAAATTTCCGCGAACTTTTTCCGAATCTCTGGCCCACGTAGTTGAGGAGAGGCCGTTATCGTAACCTCCTGCCCGCAGGCTGGACACTTTATCACCCAGAGTATGGCTAATCTGGAAGGCTCACCTGACGAAACAATAAACCTTTTCCTGGCAGTGCTCGCAGCGATAAACTTGTGTTCAGGCCGGGGATCATTCGTTAGGAAGGCTTCGATGGCGCTGCGCCTGATAATCCATGCTCCGTCGCGTGACCCCAAGCATGGCTTTTTCTCTGCCGGCAGCCAGCCCCGGTGAATATACCTGTAGACGGTATCGGGCTTTGTAAAGCCAAAGAGAGGGGCTGCCTGCTCCACTGTGTACCATGGGTCTTTTTCCCATTCTTTCCGGATAATGTAGAAAAAGTGATGGCTGTAGTCAGAAATAAGCCACTGGCGCGTCGGCATCACCACCACCAGCCAGGGGCGCTGCCGAAGACACTCAATAACTCCCCCTTCCGAGAAGCGCCATAGCCGCTTCTTGCCTTGGCTCATCGCCGATGGTCTACCTTTCAGCCACCCTTTCTTCACCCATCCGAGAACTTGTCTCGGACAGGGAATTCCCAGAAGCCTGGCAAGCGCCAAGGCGGTATAGAAATTGCCCGTACGTGCAACAACACTCTTGTACGAGGCGATTTTAATTATCGCGCTCTCCGACCGCTGCAGGCGGGCGGCTAAGATCTTATCACAGATGAGCCCGTATTGGTCGGCTAGGTACTCGAGCTCATCCGGAGTCCAGTGCTTGCCGGCTCTGGCCGGTTTATCCAGTGTTTTAATGGTCTCGTTCATCCTTACTTTCTTTCCTCTGGGCGCTGCCAGGGCAAGCCGAGGGTATTGTAAATGGATATCTCGGTGTCGCCGGCGATCCTCTGGCCCGCTTCGTTAAACAGCCCGTCGCCTGACGCGGCCAGGTGCCAGCCCCTCTCCTTTGCCCTCGAGCAGAGGCGTATATTATTCTCCGCGGACCCGGTGCGGATAAGTAGTAAGGTCGCCCAGGTCTCCGGGGTGGCAAAGTAGAAATCCAGCTGGACGCTGCCGGCCATAACGCGCATGCTCTTTTCACCCTTCATCCTGACCTGGCCCATGCCAATTATTTCGTGGTGCAGGTTCCAGGGATCGGAGGGGATCAGGACAAAATCAATGTCTTTCACCCAGGCCTTTTTCCTTCGCACCGAGCCGGCAACCTCAATATGGCAGTACGGGCTGAGACGTTTGACAACATCCCCAGCTATTTTCTCAGCCCTTTCCAGTAGTATCTTGCCCATCTTCTTCTCCCTAGCCATTTCAGAAAATACCACTTAATAACATGCCACCAAGAGCAGAAATACCAAATGTATTGAGTCTTGTCATCATAAACCGCAATCAATTTAT
>JAUVXN010000067.1 GCA_030603605.1 Dehalococcoidales bacterium
ATGGCTACGGACGGCTAGATGTCTTTCGGAAGATTGTATTTCCATTGATTAAGCCGGGATCGGCAATTACCGCGGTTTTTTGTCTGGTATGGGCATGGAATGAGTTCTTCTTCGCCTCCCTCTTTACCGGGATAGACGCCAGAACCATCTCGGTAGGGCTACCAATATGGATAGGCACTACAAGGATTGACTGGGGACCCATGATGGCGGCGGTGAGTCTGGCTATTCTACCCACATTACTTGCCGCCTGGTTCATGCAGCGATATATCATCCGCGGGCTGACCTTTGGCGCGGTGAAGGGCTAAATAAGATGATTCCCTCCTTAAACTCCCCCCTCCTTCAAAGGAGGAGGAAACAAAAATGAGAGAGATGACACCAAGAGAAAGAGTTTACACAGCGCTTAATTTTAAGGAGCCCGATCGAGTCCCAATAGCCTTCGCTGGAGGCATGGCCACAGACATTACCGAGTGCCCACCGGATGGTCGGGAATGCTCACAGCTTTATGAATACCTAGGCTTAAAAGACACTGCGCCAATTGAGATAACAGAACTATTTAATTCGGTGGCGAATCCTGATGAGCGATTAGTGCGCAGATTGTACTCCGACATGCGTGTAGTAGGCCCAAACATGCCACGGGCAATCATTGAACCTGATGGTACCAAGACCTGGCCTTGGTGTTGTGGTATGAGAATAAAGAAAGTAGGCTATTATGATGAGCCATTCGAGTTCCCAATGAGGCATATGACTACGAAGAAGGATATAGATGAGTACCCGTGGCCAGACCCCACTGTCAATGTTATGGAAGGACGCGTTGAGAGAGCTAGGTATCTTCACGAGCAGACTGATTATTTTGTTGTTGGTGCACACCTGTTTGAAATATTCCCATTCAACGGATATGCCTTTCTTTGTGGAATAGACAAGTGGTTGACCGATATGAAAATACGACCTAAGTTCTATCATCAACTGGCTGAAAAATTCCTGGAACTAAATTTAGCCCTTGATGCTCAGTTTTACGGAGGTATCGGCCAATATGTAGATGGAGCAAATATTTTCGACGACCTAGGAACCCAAGAGGCGGGGCTAATGTCCCGCGATGACTATGTGGAATTTGTCAAACCCTACACCGCTGAGATTATCAAGAATATCAGAAAGTATATACGCCCCGAGGCAAAGATTATTATGCATTGCTGCGGGTCAAATTACTGGGCTATACCCGACCTTATAGAGATTGGGGTAGATATCCTGAATCCCGTTCAACCTCTGGCGCGTAACATGGAGCCCTGGCGTCTGAAAAGGGACTTCGGCGGCAAAATAGCTTTTCAAGGCGGTTGTGACATACAAATGTTACTGCCCCTCGGAACTGTTGACGAGGTTAGACAAGGAGTTAAGAAATTGATGCAAGAGTATGCTCCAGGTGGTGGATACATCTTTGCTGCCGCCCATGATATTGAGCCAGATACCTCTCCTGAGAATATCGTCGCTGCCTTTGATGCGGCGCGTGAATATGGTAAATACCCGATTCCTGAGCCCTCCGGGCAAAGCTATGTCGATTTCATCAGGGGATTAAATCTACAGGACCGGAAATTAAGCCGTGGACTGGCCACCTGACTGGCGTCATATCATAAAACTGGGCAAAAAAAGGAGGAACCCGACCGTGGCAATAGTAAACCAGATTGCTGACAGAGTCATTGAAGGCAATATTGCCGAGGTTGAAAGTTTAACTAAGCAGGCCCTGGAACAGAAGGAGGATGTGCAGAAGATAATAGACGAAGGCCTTACCGCTGGACTAGACGTGGTCGGTGAAAAGTTTTCGGCTGGCGAATTCTTCCTGCCTGAAATGCTCACGGCTGGAATGGCGGTGAAAGCAGGTATGGAAATATTGAAACCTGTACTTACTAAATTCGGCGTTAAGCCTAAAGGGACAATAGTAGTCGGTACTGTATTGGGAGATATCCACGACATCGGCAAGAATATGGTATGCATGATGCTTGAGGGAGCTGGGTTTAAGGTGATAGATGTGGGAATAGACGTGCCTGCTGAGACGTTCATTAATACCGCCAAGGCAAATGGAGCCGACATCATAGCCATGTCAGCCCTCATTAGTACCACCAGGGCAAGTATGGTAGGCATAATTGAAGATATACGCACCTCTGAACTTAACTATAAGGTGAAGGTGATGATAGGAGGAGCCCCAATTACACAGGAATTCGCCGACAGGATTGGAGCTGATGGGTACGCACCTGATGCTGCCCTGGCGGCGAAGAAAGCCAGGGAGCTTTTGGCAGTTGATTAGTTTCGGCAGGAAATGGCGGAATATACCCTCAATCGCGTCTTTGTGATGCGGGCGAGGATGTTTTCATTCAGCTAAATAGTGTGCTAAAATATAGATGACAGCCTCTTGGTGGTTAGAGCGAGGTGGTACCACCCGTTCCCATCCCGAACACGGAAGTGAAATACCCCAGCGCAGACGATACTGAGGGGGTAACCCCTTGTGGAAAATATGCCACTGCCAGGGGGCTTTTTGACCTTTACCCTTAGTTGCTTTATACTGCAAGCAGTGATAGTAATTATGGGATAGGTAGTCCCCAGAGAGAAAAATGACCAGCAGATTTGAGAAATTCTCAGAAAGAGCTCGGCGGGTTCTCACCATAGCCCAAGAAGAGGCGCGGCAACTGAACCAAAGCTATATCGGTACAGAGCATATTTTGCTTGGTTTGACGCGCGAAGAGGAGGGAGTAGCGGCTAAGGTTCTTACCAATCTGGGTGCAGGCTTGAGTAAGGTACGCTCGGCAGTGGAATTTATCATCGGACATGGTGAGAGACCTGGTACCGGGGAAACCGGACTTACCCCCAGAGCCAAGAAGGTCATTGAACTGGCTATAGATGAGGCACGTAATCTCGGTCACAGCTATATTGGCACCGAGCATCTGCTATTAGGATTGTTGCGTGAGGGAGAAGGAGTAGCTGCCGGTGTACTGGAGAGCCTGGGGGTTACTCTGGAACAGGCACGTGCTGAGACCACTAATATCCTCAGTCAAAGTGTGCCCAGGTCCAGGCTTGGTCGCACTGCAAGTCGTACCCCGGCTTTAGACCAGTTAGGCGCTGACATAACGGCGAAAGCCCGGGAAGGTAAACTTGACCCGGTTATCGGGCGAGATAAGGAAATTCAGCGAGTAATTCAAATCCTCAGCCGCCGGACAAAGAATAATCCAGCGCTTATTGGCGAACCAGGCGTGGGCAAGACAGCAATTGTTGAAGGGCTGGCTCGCCGAATCGTCACTGGCGATGTCCCCGAGACACTGGAGAATAAGCGGTTAGTAGCGCTGGATATGGGGGCACTAGTCGCCGGGACAAAGTACCGGGGCGAGTTTGAGGAACGGGTAAAGAAGGTTATTGATGAGATAAAAACGGCAGGAAACTGTGTGCTCTTTATTGATGAGTTCCACACCATGGTTGGTGCCGGAGCGGCTGAGGGGGCGGTTGATGCAGCTAACCTCCTTAAACCATCGCTATCGCGGGGGGAACTGCAGTGTATTGGCGCTACCACCCTTGACGATTACCGCAAGCACGTGGAGCGGGATGCAGCCCTGGAGCGCCGCTTCCAGCCAGTCCTGGTGGAAGAGCCTTCTGTGGAGGAGACGCTGGAGATTCTGCGCGGGATTAAAGAGCGCTATGAGGAGCATCACAAGCTGACAATAAGCGATGAGGCATTAGATTCAGCAGCCAAGTTAGCTGCCAGATATATACCCGACCGTTTTCTGCCCGATAAGGCTATTGACCTGGTCGATGAGGCGGCGTCAAGGGTAAGGATTGGATACCGCACTATGCCTGTCGCCCTGAAGGAAGCCAAGCAGCTTGCGGGTAATATGCGTAAGGAAAAGGATGCTGCCCTCGCTGCGCAGGAGTATGACCGTGCCGCTGAACTGCGCGAGCGTGAGCTTCAAAAAGAGGAGGAGATAAAGAAGATGGAGGAGGAGTGGCGGGCTGAGCAGGAGCAGGAGAAGCCAGTAGTGAATGCTGAAAACATTGCCGAAGTGGTGAATATGTGGACAAGCATTCCGGTGGTGCAGTTAGCCGAAGATGAAACCAGCCGCCTGCTTAATATGGAAGAGGTGATGCACCGGCGTATTATTGGTCAGGATGAGGCGATTAATACTATTGCCAAGGCGATAAGACGAGCCCGAGCCGGGCTGAAGGACCCGAGACGCCCGATTGGTAATTTTATCTTTCTCGGCCCAACCGGTGTCGGCAAGACAGAGCTGGTCAGAGCCCTGGCTGAGTTTATGTTTGGTGGCGAGGAGACCCTAGTCAGGCTTGACATGTCCGAGTTTATGGAGAAATTTGCTGTATCCCGACTGGTTGGAGCGCCGCCAGGGTATGTCGGCTATGAGGAAGGCGGACAATTAACTGAAGCGGTGAGGCGCAAGTCATATTGCTGCATACTCCTTGACGAGATTGAAAAGGCTCACCCTGATGTGTTTAATCTGTTGCTACAGATATTTGATGACGGGCACCTGACCGATGCCAAGGGACGGCGGGTTGACTTCCGCAATAGCATTATCGTTATGACCAGCAACGTTGGTGCCGAGCTTATCAGGAAAGGCACTACCATTGGTTTTGCCTCTCGCAGCAATGCGGCTAAAAGCCGGGAGCAGGCATATGAGACAATGAAAGAGAACCTGCTTAATGAATTAAAAAAGACCTTCCGACCCGAGTTTCTTAACCGTGTTGATGGTGTGGTTGTATTTCATTCCCTGACCAAGGAGCAAATACGACAAATAGTCGACCTGATGCTGACTTCGGTAACCCAGCAATTGAGTGAGAAGGACATAAAACTGGAGGTAACCGACGCCGCCAAGGACTTCCTGGGTGAAAAGGGTTACGACGAAGTCTTCGGGGCTCGGCCGCTGCGCCGGGTGATTCAGGATATGATCGAAGATAAACTTTCAGATGCCGTGCTCCGTAACGAATTTGAGCGATTTCCCAGGGTTTTTGAGGTTGAGGCCGAGGTGACGAAAATTACTTCAGCTGTCATTGGTGTTATCAAGGGAATGAGTGGTGTCCAAAAGGTAGAGAGAGCTGGAGATTCATTGACTATTTACTGCTCGGAGGATTTGAAATCTCAAATAGAAAAGACTATTACGGAAAATAAAGGTGTTCTGATTAATATAAAAGCGCAAAGTTATACTTCCAAGGCTTTAGTCGATGTGGAAGAGGAAGAGATTGTGCTGAAAACAAAGGGGAAACCTGTACCGCACCCAGCCGCTGTGGGGGCATTGATAGGAGATGATAAATAGTTTATAATGACAAACCGGCTGGTTTTGTGTAATATAAGGGCGGTGGGAAACTATGTGAGGTCAACTAACCGCCCTTTTCATTAATAAAAGTCATCTAACAATTCATCAGTAAGAGAAGTAAGGCAGGATGTGATATGGGAGTAGATTGGGGTTTTGCGGCACAGGTTGGTGGCATGGGCTTTGGTATGGTTTTTATATTGCTAATTATTCTAGCCGTAGTTATATGGCTGACCGGGCTGGTGATTATTAAGACCAGCAGCGGTAAGGAGAAAACTGATAATAAGGAGAAAGGAGCTTAAAAATTGGCACAAGAAACTATAGAAGTTCCCATAACTGGCAAGATAATTGAGGTAAGTGTCAAAGAGGGGGATGAGGTTAAGGAGGGAGATGTACTCTGCCTGCTAGAGTCGATGAAGATGGAAAACCCTATATTGGCTCCGACAGGTGGTACTGTTACGAAAGTAGATGTTGCCGCTGACCAGACGGTTAAGCCAGGCGATATAGTCGCTGTTATCGAATACTAAAAGGTTGGAGATTCGTGTTCGGTCTTTTTGAAACCGGGTTTCAGATTTTTTACTGGGGTAACGCATTGATGCTCCTTATAGGAGGGGCTCTAGTCTTCCTGGGAATTGCCAAGAAGATGGAGCCTCTTTTATTGGTGCCCATAGGCTTTGGCATAATGCTGATTAATCTTCCCCTTGGCGGCCTGATGGACTATGAGCTGGATATCAAAAACACTGCGGAAGTGCCAGCCCAGGTTATCAGTATTGAGGTGGATGAAGGCAGTAAGTTCAGGGAAAACGATGTTATTTTAAGATTAGACTCAGGGGAAGTTTTAGCGCCAATTGGTGGCAGGATTAGGGAATTCACGGTTTCACCAGGTCAGGAGGTTGAGCCGGGTGAGACAATGGCAGTAATGATAACCTCTGCCCAGACTCCTTTGCCAACCAGGCCGGTGGGGTTGCTATCCAGGGTATTTCAGTACGGCATAATGTGGCAGATTATACCGCCGCTCATCTTCCTTTGCCTGGGAGCATTAACCGACTTCGGTCCGATGATAGCCAACCCTAGAACTCTGCTGCTCGGTGCGGCCGCTCAATTCGGTGTCTATTTTGCCTTTTTTGCCGCTTTAGCCACCAACTTCTTTATGCCGGACGGGTTCACCATCGCTGAGGCAGCCTCCATCGGGATAATCGGAGGTGCCGAAGGACCAACTACAATTTATGTTACCTCTCTTCTTGCCCCTCATATAATCGGTGCTACCGCTATCGCCTGTTATTCTTATATGGCGCTGGTGCCTATTATCCAGCCGCCGATAATAAGGTTGCTCACCTCCGAAAAAGAGCGGGCTATATATATGAAACCGCAACTGCGCGAGGTTTCACAGCTGGAGAAAATTCTGTTCCCTATAACTTCGGCAGTGATTGTAATCCTGTTTGTCCCTATGTCAGCCCCGCTCATCGGCTGCTTCATGGTGGGAAACCTGTTTATGACCTGCGGCGTTACCGACCGGCTGAGTAAAACGTCGCAGACGGCATTCATAGATATGTTGACCATTTTCCTGACGCTGGCTATAGGCGCTACCATGAG
>JAUVXN010000007.1 GCA_030603605.1 Dehalococcoidales bacterium
TTTTCTTGGAGAAAAATCAGGATATTAGGGGAAGAAGCTTATGAATAAAAAAACCGAATGCGCCAAGTGTACAAAGGTGGTGTGTCGCAGCGAACACCTTGATCAAGCACCATCGAATTGCCCTACTAAGACTAGGCAAGATGCTATTCAACGAGCACTAGCCGAATATAACAAGCCAGAAGTGAAAGAGTTTGCTCGGCAAGCCTCTATTCAGGAATTTGAATGTTATATGAATCTACCAGAGGGCAAGACTCCACGCAACCCGAGAATAGAGGAAGTGGCGCAATTTGCCAAAAAGATGGGCTATAAAAAGCTCGGTATCGCTTTTTGCGGTGGTTTAGAGAATGAGGCTAAGCTGCTAACCACAATTCTAGAAAATAGAGGCTTCGCTGTTGTTTCTGTTCGTTGTACGGTGGGCGGCACACCAAAGGAAACAATTGGTATAAAGGAGGAGCAAAAGATAGAGGGGCCAGGTAACTGGGAAACAATGTGTAGCCCTATAACCCAAGCCGAAATTTTGAACGATGAAGGGACGGAATTAAACATCGTTGTGGGGCTTTGCGTTGGTCATGACTCGCTATTCTTCAAGTATGCCCATGCCCCTACCACTGTCCTAATAGCCAAAGACAGGGTTTTCGGTCATAACCCAGCGATGGGTTTATATCTGTCTCATTCCTATTATCGCAAGCTACTGCGGAAGGAGTCTCTTGACGCGTAAGGCTGAGTTCAGGTAAATCAAGAGCTAGGGTCTGGGGTAGAGGACAGGAAAGTGGATGTGGAAACACCGGATTGGGCAATATTTATTTCCGTTTGATTATGGGAATATTCCCCTGGTTTTCATGGTATCTGCTAGTCGCTTTATCGCCACCATATAGGCAGCATCACGCATATTCACTTTTTCGTGCTGGCTCATTTCCAATACTTCGTTGAAAGCATTATCCATCACCGCTCGCAGTTGATGGTTTACTTCATCTTCACTCCAGAAGAAGGATTGCAGGCCTTGTACCCACTCAAAGTAGGATACTACCACCCCACCTGCGTTGGCTAATATATCGGGGACAATAAATACTCCGTTATTATTAAGAATCCTATCCGCCTCGTGAGTAGTTGGCGCATTAGCGCCTTCTACAATTATCTTTGCTTTTACATCCGGTGCATTGGCTTTAACTATCTGATTTTCAATAGCTGCCGGGATTAATATGTCGCAGGGTAGTGCCAGAAGCTCAGCGTTAGTTATATTTTCGGCATCCTTGAAGTCAACTACTGACCCTGTCTGCCGGCTATAACGGAACACGGCTTCCACATCCAGTTTCCTCTCGTTATAAATACCCCCTTTGACATCACTTATTGCCACGATTTTGCTACCTTCTCTGACTAGTAGCCTTGCTACAACAGAGCCTACATTGCCAAAACCCTGAACCGCCACTTTAGCTCCCTCGAGACTTATACCCAGGCGTTTGCCAGCTAGCTGGGCGCAAATTATACAGCCTCGCCCCGTTGCCTCAAACCTGCCCCTGCTACCGCCTAGTCCAATAGGTTTGCCCGTGACCACTCCTAGAACTGAATAGCCTTTATTCATACTATAGGTATCCATAATCCAGGCCATCACTTGAGGGTTTGTGCCGACGTCGGGGGCTGGAATATCTTTTTCCGGACCGATCAATAGTGAAATCTCGCTAGCATAGCGTCGTGTTAATCTTTCCAACTCGTTTTGAGAGAGGGCTCCTGGCTCACAGGCAACTGCTCCCTTGGCTCCACCATAGGGTATGTTGACAACAGCCGCCTTCAATGTCATCAAAGCGGCTAAAGCTCTGGTATCATCGAGAGTAACGTCTGGATGATAACGAATGCCACCCTTGGTTGGTCCTCGGCTGTCATTATGCTGAATCCGGTAGCCAGTAAAAACTTTTACCTGGCCGTCATCCATTTTTACTGGAAAGTGGACTATTAGCTCTCGCTCACATTCCCTGAGTCTTAAACGGCATGTTTCGTCAGCCTTCGTCTTTTCGCAAATAGTATCAATCTGCTGTTGCACCATCACAAAAGGATTGGGTGATTCACCTTGTGAAGCTACGGATTGTCGTCTTTCAGACATCATCAAATTTACCCTCCTTTCTGTTTTATCTGACCTATCAATCCAAATCTCGTGAAAGTGGCAGGGAGTTCTAGATATCGGTCTGTTTGGGGGATAGGGCTACAAATAGGTAAAGATTTTGAAATAGCCTTCAGCCTGGCCCGCGGTAATGACTCGTATCCCAGCTACAACTCACCAGGTAAGTCTAACTTAATTGGCACACCTTCGTCAATGCTTGGAGACCTGCCTGGTATTGGCTAAAGTTTCGTGAGTAACAATTCGTCAAATTCGCCGGTTTTATGAAGGTAGGGATTTGGTTGGTTTTGAATAGACAATATTGACAATCAGTATTAAGGGGCTTAACATTACCACACTAGTTGATTTAACAAAATCGTTGAGTTACGGGGGCAAGTAGAATGAGAAAAATTATCATGCTATCAGTGTTGTTGGGGCTTGTACTTTTTGGCGTGCCTTCTTGTGCTTCAACAGTGTCGCAGCAAGAGTATGATAGGGTGAGTGACGAGCTGCGTGCGCTCCAGAGCCAGCTAGCGTCACTACAGGGCAAATTGACCGAAGCCGAGTTACTGCAAGTTCAGAATGAAGAGTGGGAAAAACAATTTAATACGGCGAAAAGCGAATTGGAGGCGATGCAGGCTAAGTATGAAAGCTTGAGTACCGAATACGAGGATTTGAATAAACAATTTGATGTGGGAAAGAGTGAATTGGAGACGATGCAAGTCAAGTATGAAGTCTTGAGTACCGAATATGGAGAGTTGAATAACCAATTTGAAGAGTTGAGTAGACAGTATGACATTTTGATGGAAGGGACTGCTGAAATTAATGAGGCAGATGTAGAACAGGCGGTGTTTGAATTAATAAACCAAGAAAGAACAAATGATGGGGTAAATGAACTAATGTGGGGTGATAACCTTTACAGGTGGGCAAAAGCCAATAGCCTCAGTATGGCAACAAACAAGCGTCTTGAGTACATTGAATATCTCGGCTGGCAAGATGTATTTTGGGCTATTGGATATGGCACGGCAGATAGAATGGCTAACGCCGCATTTACAGTCTGGAAAAACCATCAGGAATATGAACGAAATTTTCTTAGCGTGGGCGCTAACTATGGTGCCGTAGCCGTGTATAAATCGGGAGAAATTTTCTACATTACCTATGTTGCCGATTATTTTCGATAAGGGAGAGTTTGATACTTGAGCGAGTTCTCAACTAACGAATGACTCGCTATGTCTTTCCTTTGCCTCACCCATTTTTTAATCAGTATATTAATAAACGCAGAACTGTTTACAGTCTCCTCAACGGACTATAATCTCGATGCATTTGTCTAATCGACTTGGCATCAATATGTTTCTTCACTTAAGTGGTGCTTGGGTGTTTCCATCTCTGACTGTTTGAATTCCAAGCTGGATAATAGTAATATTAATAGCGATTTCAAATAAAGAGCAGGTTTATGCAGGTATGGTAAACTGGCAGGTAACAGCAGCTACGATTTATTGTGATGCCGTTGATGATGAAGTCACTATATTAGTTTATAAAGACGGTTCAACGAAATGTACTGGCTATCAGAAGTACGGTAAGCCCGATAAGGAAACAGCTAAAGTAATAGAGAAGAATAAGCAGTTAAAACGGCGGCTGGAATGTGAGGGTCCAGAGTGCTACCGTGTGACTCAATACCGGGATAAGCTATTTGCCAAGGAAGCAAGTAAGGGGAAGGGAGTTAAGACCTAGCCTGCAGGGAAATGGTTATGCCAGAGGAGTAAGACAGAGGCTGCTAAAATGGTAAATGAAAACGGCGTGAAAATACGAATCGAAAATCTCTCTCTTTCCTTCGGTGGCGTGAAAGCACTTACCGATGTTAGCCTGGACATAAGAGACAACGAAATCCTGGCTATTATTGGGCCAAATGGTGCTGGCAAGACCTGCCTGCTGAACTGCATAAACGGCTTCTATAAGCCGCAAAAAGGTGATATATTTTTTGAAGGTGAGGGAATAACTCGGATTCGCCCGGATAAAGCGGCTAGGCTAGGCCTGGCTAGGACATTCCAGAATATTGAGCTATTTACCGGGTTGAGCACCCTGCACAATATTATGGCTGCCAGGCACGTCCTTATGAAGCAAAATTTCCTTAGTAGCGCTCTATATTTTGGTCCAGCCCATGAGGAAGAAATCAAGCATCGTAAGACAGTGGAGGACATCATCGATTTCCTGGAAGTAGAGCCAATCAGGAAGAAGGTGGTTGGCATGCTCCCCTACGGAATGCGCAAAAGGGTTGAATTAGGCAGAGCCCTGGCTCTGGAACCGAAAGTTCTGCTTCTTGATGAACCGATGGCAGGGATGAATCTGGAGGAGAAGGAGGATATCGCTAGGTTCATTATTGATATCTTTGAGGGGCAGGGAGCTACATATGCGGAAACCCCTGTTCTCAGGGACGGGGTTAGTTGTATTGTCCTCGTCGAGCATGATATGGGAGTGGTTATGGATATAGCTGGCAGGATTGTTGTCCTTGATTTTGGGCGGAAAATTGCTGAAGGCACGCCTGCCGAGATTAGAACCAACCCTGAAGTTATAGCCGCTTATCTAGGAAAAGAGAAGTAGTCTCTAATTGCGGCGGCTTATTCCCAGGTTCTCTCATCTACTATCTTTTGATACTGTTCCGGGATGGTTCCCTTCTTTATGAAATCAACCCTGTCTGGCTTAATCCGGCAAATATCTTGGAATTTTTTATCCAAATCCCTGGCTAATCTTCGCTTATCTTCCTCGGTGGCTTCATGTTTTAGTTCGACCTTAAGGGTCATTTCATCTCGCTGTTCCCGACGTGTAACCGATATCTGGAACTTGGAAATTTCCTCAAAGCCGAGGAATACCTGTTCGGCTTGCTTGGCAACAACAAACATGCCTCTGACTTTAATGGCATCGCCGGCTCTGCCGACAATACCGGTTAGCCGGTTAGCCGTCCGACCACAGGGGCAGGGTTTGGCAATATATGAGGACAGGTCACCGGTGCCAAAGCGGACAAGACCCCAAACTTTATTATGAATTGGGGTTACCACTATTTCACCTATCTCTCCCGGTCCTAGTTGTTTTCCTGTCTCGGGGTCAACTATTTCTATTACATATTCATCCATGAGGTGCATGCCGGATTTCTCGCGGCATTCATAGGCGAGGGCACCACCGGTCTCAGTAACTGCGTAAGCTTGTGCGGTGGCAATCTGGTAGTCCTCCTCAAAGGTTTTCCGTAGTGAAGGAGGCAGCATCTCACCAGTGAACCAGGCACGCTTGAGAGCAAAATCCCGTCGGAAGTTATAACCTATTTCCTCAGCCCGCTTAATTAGGGTCACCAGAAAGCTGGGTGTTCCCACATATCCGGTAACTTTTAAGTCGTGCGTGGTCTGAATCTGAATTTCAGTATTGCCGGTGCCCATAGGTATAGCTGTAGCTCCGCAATCTCTCAGGGCTTCGTGAAATAAGATACCGGCTGGTGACAGGTGATAGGTAAATGTATTAATAACCATATCTCCCTTTCTAAATCCGGCAGCCCAGAAAGACTTAGCGAACCATTTGATGCCCGCATGCTGGATTGGCTCATAGACAGGGCCGGGTGAGAGAAATACGCGTTCAACCTCCTCGGGGGGAGTGGTGAGAAACCCACCGTAGGGCGGATTTGCCTTTTGCAACTCTATCAGGTCGGTTTTTCTGATGATGGGCAACCTTTCCAGGTCTCTTGTTTTGCGAATCTGGTCTGGACTAACCCCTGCCTCATTAAAAATCTTCTTGACGGCGGGGGCATACTGGTAAGCGTGTTTGATGGCTTGAGGTAACTTCCGGTTAACGTATCTTTCCCTTGCTTCAGCCGACATTACCTCCAGTCTATCAAAAAATTCACCCGACTTATTTTTTATAGCCATCTCTTTCGCCTCTTATAGTGTTTTACTTCACGGTAGCTCTTCTTGGCTCCCATGGCAGTTAGTCCCATGTAAAACTCCTTCACGTCCTCATTATTTTTGAGGAAATCAGCTGTGCCATCAAGGACTACCCGGCCATTCTCCATAACGTAACCGTAGTGAGCAATGCTCAGGGCAATTCTAACATTTTGCTCAACAAGAAGCACCGAGGTTTTCTGCTCAATATTAAACCGATTGATAATGTCGTAAATCTCTTCAACCAGCAGTGGCGCCAGACCCAGTGACGGCTCATCCAGCATCATGAGCTTGGGGGCAGCCATCATCGCCCGCCCGATGACCAGCATTTGCTGTTCGCCTCCGGAGAGGTAACCAGCAGTGTTATGCCGAAGCTCCTTGAGTCGCGGGAAGTAGTGGTAAACCATCTCCAGGTCTTGTTTGACAGCACGGCGGCTCTGGCGATTATAAGCACCGACCAGCAAGTTTTCCTCTGTGTTAAGGTGCCTGAAGACCCGGCGTCCCTCCAGTGCCTGAATAATACCCAGCTTACCTATCTCCTCGGCGCTTTTCTTATCTATTCTTTCTCCATTCCACTGGATGCTACCATCGGTTACCGCTCCTTCCTCAACATGAAGTAGGCCGGATATAGCTTTGAGCGTGGTGCTTTTACCAGCCCCATTAGCTCCAAGAAGGGTAACAATTGCGCCGTCCTCCACACTCAGCGAAACGCCATGCAGCACTCTTATAACGTTGAGGTAGGCAACCTCAATGTTATTTAACTTGAGCATATTTTAGTTCTCTCCTTCAGTGGCTCCGCCATGGCAGAGCCACTGCCAGATTCTAGCTATTTACCAAACCATTCGAACTCTTCGTACTTAACCAGTGGCGCTTCTACCCAGTCGGATACAGGAGTAATTTTCCCACTCTGTATCTGAAAGATTCTTACCGATTTCGCCAGGCGGTTATCACCCGGGATGTACTTTACCGGGCCGTGAAGGCCGCCAACATCATAGTCCAGCTTCTGTATGCCGTAGGTCTCAATAGCCCGCCATGATTCTACATCCCCTTTAGCCAGCACATCATAGCCGACATTTTCCACTGCTAACCTCAGAATCTCAGCCATAATCAGGCTCTGTGCCCATGTCGTGATGTAGTCCAGATTGCCCTCATCCTTGGGGTGTAACTTCTTGCAATATTCTACCGCTTTTGCCATACCGGGTACATCGTCGCCCCAGTTCACGGTGGGAAACACACCGTAGACACCCTCACAAATATCAGCCCCGGCGATGTCAACGAGCGCCTTGGTAATGCCAGCATGACCCAAGCCGATGGGTATGCCGGGATACATACCCAGTTCGTAGGCGTTCTTGATAATGACGGCGGTAGGTGCCGGTGTGCTGGAGATGTATAGAATATCGGGGTTTGATGACTTGATTCGGGTTAGAGAGTCAATCTCGGAGGTGGTGGTGGGGGTGTGTTCCTCAGCGGGGAGGAGAAGCTCAATGCCCAGCCTCTCGGCGGAAGCCCTGGCGGCATCCAGGGCACCGTAGCCGGTGGTGTTGTTGAGCAGGTGCAGTGCCATCTTGGGTTTCCCCGGCCCCTTCCAGATGTTCTCCATGTAGTAGGCGGCGAAGGCAGCCCAGTCATCCCCGTAATCAGGCATCTGCCCATAAATATGTTGCGGTGGGCGGTGCAGTATGGGAGCATTGAAGCAGACTATGCCTGGAAACTCCGCCCGGTTGGCGATTTCCATTGATGCCGACATCATTTTAGATGAGGAAGTGGAGAATAGCAGGCAGCCGTCATCCATGAATTTCTTGACATTGGTGACGACCTTGGCGGCATCATAGCCATTGTCCAGCCATACCACCTCAACCGGATATCCCCCAACTCCACCGAGTTCAGTGTTGATGTATTCAACGGCATCGAGATTGCCGTGCCCCATGGGACTTCCCTTTTCGGCGGCGGCCCCGGTTGACGGCGTGGTGATGCCTATCTTTAGTGTCTTTTCCTTAGGGGCACAGGCGCTGGCAAATGGCAGGGCTGCTACTATCAGTGCCAGACAAAAGACTCCAGCTATTATTAGTATTTTTTTGTGTTTCATGTCATATCCTCCTTAATGGTTTAAGTCGTTTCTTAATTTCTGAACTGTTACATTTTAGGTGTCCCCCTTCTTCAGGCTAATATGAGAACGGCCACAGGCGATAGGCCGATTTAATCAGCGCCCAGCGGTGGGCGAGTCCTCTAGGCTCAAGTACCAGAAACAGAATAATTACCAGGCCGAATAGCATCGGGGTTACACCGGTGGCAAACCCGGCAGGTAGTGCAGTGACGGTTCTTTCCAGGAAAGGAACAAACTCCACGGTTAATACCTGCTGGAGAAGGCGGATGAAGGTCACTCCGAGAATGGGCCCCAGGGTGGTACCCAGACCACCGATAATTATCATCCCGATATACAGTATTGACTCGGTCAGGCTAAATTGCTCGGCATTCATAAAGCCAATCCAGTGGGCGAGGAGTGAGCCGGCTATTCCCGCCATGAAGCAGCCAATGAAGAAGGCGAGCAGCTTGTAGTAGAAGAGGTTAATGCCCATTACCTGGGCTGCCAGGTCATTATCCCTGACGGCAATGAAGGCTCTGCCTATCCTTGTCCTCGCCAGGTTCTTGGCAAAGAAGGTGCAGAGAGCAGCGATGGTCATGATAAGATAAAACTGGCTTGCCTCACTCTTGAAGACAAAACCACCGATGGAGGCGTAAGGCACCTTTATGCCAACAAAGCCGCCGGTTACCGCTGACCAGTGATTGATAACCCAGATGATGATAAACTGGGCGGCAATGGTGGTAATTGCCAGATAAAAACCCTTGACCCGCACCGAGGGAATGCCAAAGATAAGCCCGATGAGCCCAGCGGTAAGCCCGGCACAGATTAACCCCACCAGAAAGGGGAGCTCCAGCCGGTTGGTTAGAATGGCTGCGGTATAGGCGCCCACAGCAATGAAGCCGGCATGGCCAATAGATAATTGCCCGCAGTATCCAGTCAGGAGGTTCAGCCCGGTGGCAGCGATAAGGGTGATGCCAATCAAGTTGGCTACGCCCAGCCAGTAGTTACCCAGATACAACGGGGCAGCAAAGAGGAGAACCAGAAAGCCGATAAATAGTGCCCAGTGGGTTCTGGTTCGCAGAATAGCCATATCTTGAGCATAGGTATAACTGCGGGTTCCACTCGGTAAATCCATTTGACTATATCCTCTCTATACGGACTTCGCCAAACAGCCCGTAGGGTTTGATAAGCATGACAATGATGATGATAACGAAGGGTATAATATCCTTAACTCCAGCCCAGAGAAGGGGAGTAAGATAGCCGCCACCGAGGTTCTCACAGAGCCCTATTATGGGCCCGGCGACAATAGCACCAACGAAGGAATTGAGCCCGCCGAGTATCACCACGGAAAAGGCTTTTAGTCCGGTTTCCACCAGACCATGGGTAATGCCACCAATGCTGGAAATCAGGATACCGCCGATAGCCGCCACTACGCAGGCGACCATCCATGACCGCGAGAAAATTCTGGTCACCGGAATACCGCAGGCTTGAACTGCCATCTGGTCATCAGCCGTTGCCCTCATGGCAATACCCATCTTATGGTATCGGAAGAACGCCGTTAAAAGTCCAAATACGACGAGGGAAATAGCGGCTACCCAGACATATTCCTGAGAAACTACCGCGGTGCCGATGCGAATGGGTTCAATCGGAAACAGACGTGGCAGGGCATCCACACTCCAGGGCCAGATGAAAGTTACCACTCCCTCAATAAAGTAGGCAACCCCAAGTGTTACTGTAATCAGCGACAGGATAGGCTGGGCGATGAGAGGACGCAGGGCAAATCTCTCAATTATCCAGCCCAGAGCCAGGGCAAAAAGAATAACCAGAGGGAAACCAATCCAGAGGGGAAACTTGGCTTGAACCAGCGTCCCATAGGTGACCCAGGAAGAGATTAGTACCAGCTGACCGAGAGCCAGATTCGCTACGCTGCTGGATTTCCAGACCACGACAAAACCCAGAGCAATTAAGGCATAAACCATGCCAACTGCTAGTCCTGTAATCAACAACTGAAGTAACTCAGCCACTTGCCATCAAGCCTCCTTTCGTATATTCCTCACCTTGATGCTGGTGGTCACTACCCCCCTACGACCATCTCTATAAGTAACCGGGGCTTTAACCTTTATCTCCTTCCCATCTTTATATATTGCCTCGATTAAATCTTTGTAACGCTCCTCCATAAACTCCCGTCTTAGCTTTCTGGTTCGGGTAAGTTCAGCTTCATCGGCGTCAAACTCTTTATGCAGCAGGACAAATCTCCTGACTCTGGCAGGTTCGGGCAGATAGCCGTTCACCCGAACCAGGTCCTTCTGCACTAAATCAGCGACCTCTTTTTTCTGGGACAGGTCAACAAAGGTAGTGTAGGGGATATGGTTGCGTTCCGCCCACTTACCCGCCATGGCAAAATCTATGTTCAATATAGCTGAGACGAAGTCTTTATCCTTACCTCCGATGACCATAGCATCTTTGATATATGGACTAAACCTCAGCCTGCCCTCAACATACTGGGGAGCGTATTTTATTCCGGAACGCAGCTGTCCCATATGCTCCAGTCGGTCGATGAATAGCAGGTGTCCATCCTCATCAATATTGACGGCATCACCGGTGTGGCACCAGCCATCCACAAGGGTTTCTGCGGTTTTTTGGGAATCCTTGTGGTAGCCGTTAAACAGGCAATTGCTTCTAACCATGAGTTCTCCCTCATCGGTTATCCTGACCTCGGTGCCAAGTGACGGTCGCCCCACGCTCTCAAATTTAATTTCTCCCTCACCATGAGAGGAGATGAGGCCAGCTTCGGTGCTACCGTAATTCTGTCTCAACTCAACACCTATGGCATGGATTAGCCGAAAGGTATCCAGGCTTAATACCGAGCTTCCGGTGACGGCAAACTTGACTTTACTCAATCCCAGCTGGTCTTTTAATGCTCTGAATAAAAGTATATAGGCAATCTGGTAAAGAGCTCGCCAGAACAGACTTGGTTTTTTGCCCTGGAAATTGAGGTCGGCAATTTTGTAGCCTACCGGCATGAAGAGGTTATAGATGAAGCGTTTCAGGGGATGGGCATCGAACATTTTTACCTGAATCTCACTGACCAGGCTTTCCCATTGCCGTGGTCCATATATTACGAAGTTGGGTCCAACTTCTCTGGTGTCCTGGGCTATGGTTTCGGGCTCCTCGGCAAAGTTCAGCCTTGCCCCGCTAAGCAGATGGGGAATGGTAGCGAAAAAGCTATCTCCCACCCAAGCCGCCGGGAAGTTAGAAATCAAATCATCGGTCTCATTTAATGGATAGCGGTCGATAAACGCCCGGGCGGTGTTTATCAGAGCCTGGTGAGTAAGCGTTGCTCCCTTGGGTAAGCCGGTAGTTCCTGAGGTATAGTAAATAAAGGCAGTGTCATTCCCCTTGCCCTTCTCCACATTCTGCTCAAACAAGTCAGGGTGCGTTTGCTCATATTCTCTGCCCAGTTTTATTACCTCAGGGAAAGCGATAAGTATAGGGTCATCGTAATTCCTCAGACCCTTGGGGTCCCAGTAAATGACCTTCTTTAGCGAAGGTAACTCGTCCTTGATTTCAAGGAACTTATCGGTTTGCTCCTGGTCATTGACTATGGCAAATTTGGCGTCAGAATGCTCCGCGGTATATTTCACCTCAGATGGAATGGAGTCAACGAATATCCCGGTTACAATACCACCGGCGGCTTGAGTGGCAAACTCCCCCCAGAACCATTCCGGCTCATTATCCCCGATAATGCAGACTACATCACCCGGTTCCAGCCCGAGGCTTATCAGTCCCAATGAAAAGTATTTTACCTTTTCGTAGTATTCTGCCCAGCTATACCTCTTCCAAATGCCAAAGTTTTTCATGCACATGGCTATCCGCTGGCTCCACTTTTCATGGTTGCGCCTGATAAGTTTTGGAATTGTATCCCATCTTTCCATCGTTATTATATTAACCCCTGTTTTAATTCACTGCCCTCAAACATATTTGGCAAGTCTATTTCTTATATAACAAAATACCTCCCGCTTGGGAGGTACTCTATAACAAAACACTCAGCTAAAAGTATTTAATTAAGCTAGATATGCATATGACACCCCCCCCAAGCGCACCTCGGTGCGCACGGTAAATACGAAGGCATTTCTCTCCGCTCCGTGGGAGGCATTGAACATTTTTGTGCATATTAGCTTCATGATGGAATAGTCTAACATAATAAAAATCGGCTTGTCAATAGCTGGAGTAAGGAGCTCTAATCGGTCATGGTTAAAATCAATTTACCTAACTGGTATCGTTGTCCCGGTAGCCTTGGCGATGAGTTTTCCGTCCTGATTGGTCACCGTAACCTCGGCGATGCTGACCCGCTTGCCGCTTTTCACCAGCCGGCCTTCGGCAATGAGCTCATCACCTACCCTGGCGGCGGCGATAAAATGGGTGTTGAACTGGGTAGCTACGCTGGGATGGTCAACAGAGTTAACGGCATAGCCAAAGGCTTCGTCGGCCACTGACATAATGATGCCCCCGAAAACCAGACCATTATAATTTTCGTATTCAGGAGTTAATTTCATCGCCACTTTGGCATAGCCGGGGGAAAGCTCCAGCAGCCGCATTTTCAGGAAAGAGGCGATGGGCTCTCCCTCGGCTCTGGCTCTCAGTTCTGCCAGAGCTTCAGTTGTTTCTTTATCCTGTCCTGACATCTTGAATTCCTCCATTTCGGTCACCTTTTGGGAAGAGACTAACCTGGCCCGAATTTTTGGGCAGCCTTTTTAAAACCGGCTACAGAACCTTCCAGTGTCCGGTCATCAACACAGTAGGCTATCCGAAAATATCCCGCTGCCCCGAAGCCACGACCGGGTACAGTCAGTACCTTCAACTGTTGTAGCTCCCTAACGAAAGCAACGTCATCTTCCAGTGGAGATTTGGGGAACATGTAGAAAGCCCCTTGTGGCTTAACTACCGAATAGCCCACATTGGTAAGGTGATTATACAAAAAGTCCCTCTTTCTCTGATACTCGGCTACAGAGACGGTAATTGACTGCAGGTGGCACACTAAACGTTGCATCAGCGCCGGGGCATTGACATATCCCAGTATTCGGTTGCAGAAGATGAACCCATCTATCAGTTCATCTCGCTGACTACAGTCAGGGTGTATGGCGATATAGCCAATACGCTCACCGGGCAGTGCCAAATCCTTGGAGTGAGAGGTAGCAATGATACTTTGTCGGTGATGTTGCAATGGTGAAGGATATTTTAATCCATCGTAGATAATCTTGCGGTAGGCCTCGTCGCTGATGAGAAAAATCTGCGTCCCGTATTGTGATTCTCTGTTGTGTAGTATCTCTCCCAGCCGATGTAAAAGGTCTGCTCTATAGACAACGCCGGTAGGGTTGTTGGGTGAATTTATGATTACCGCCCTGGTTTTAGCGCCAATGTTAGCTTCAAGAATATCGAGTTTGGGCATGAACTGCTCATCCGTTGGCAGAATCCTGGGCACCCCGCCATGGTTGTCGACATAGTTGAGGTACTCAACAAAGTAGGGAGCGAATATAATGACCTCATCCCCCTGATTGAGTATTGTCTTCAGCACTACGTTCAATGCTCCCGCCGCACCGCAGGTCATGACAATATCATTCATGGTGAACTTGATACCTGTTTCCAGGGAGAGTTGTTCAGCCACCGCTGTCCTTGTCTCAGCATAACCGGCATTTGACATATATCTATGCATTCCCGGCAGGGGATGCTCCGCCAGCTTCTTCAGTTCCTGGTGAAGCTCGGGGGGAGGTTCCATCACCGGGTTGCCCAGAGAAAGGTCAAAGATATTCTCCTCACCATAGCGCTGCTTAAGGACAGCTCCCTCCTCAAACATCCTCCTTATCCACGAACCCTCCGCCATACTTTTCCGAACCTTCTCAGAGATGGGCATCTCGCATTTCCTTTCTGCCCTGGTTGAAGGCGGTAATATTGATTTGTCGGATGCTTGCTGGTATGCGGTGAGTGATTCCATCCTTCCAGACATGCACCTTAAAAGGTAGGGAGAGTGAGGCACATCCCAGCATAAACATATTGAGCACCCTGACGTTACCAAGTTCTCCGGCACGGCGGGTGCCCTCTACAAAATAGGCGCGGTCGGTGCGCTGCTTCATGATGTTAATTATCTCCTCGTCACTGGGGTACCGCTCGCTGCCCAGACTGACCGACAGGGGGGGGAGCGCATGGTTATTGACGATGGCTATGCCTCCCGGTCGCAGGTAATGGCTCCAGCGGGCTGCCTCCAGCTTTTCAAGGGCGAGCAGTATGTCAACCTCACCCTTCTTAATCAAGGGGGACCAGACCTGGGGGGCTATCCGCACATGACTGACGACACTACCCCCACGCTGGGCCATTCCTATGGTATCCGTTTTTTTGACGTCGTAGTCGGCGGCTATCGCCGCCTCTCCGATTATGTCGCTGGCCAGGATAACTCCCTGACCTCCTGCCCCGGTAATAAGCATGTCTAGTTTTTTCACTTTGCTCCCTTAGCTATAATCTTAGACTGCGGTTCTATTGCCTGCCGGGGACAAAGCTGCTGACAAATGGTGCAGGCGTCGCCCACACATAAAGCAGTGTCAATGTAAACCCGTTCATCATCACTTTGAATGGCTGGACATCCGAGCAGGAGGCAGATACCACACAGGTTACATCTCTCAGTATCAATAGCTCTGGGCTCAGAGCGTTTCGGCATACGCACTGCGCAGGCACCACGGACGATAATAACGGAAAGTTCAGGACTATCCAGGGAATTCCTGACACTATTCCTTAGCGCCTTCATATTGAAGGCATCAACCACTTTGACATTACTGACCCCGATGCCCCGCACCAGTTGCTCCAGTTCTACTTTTTTGGTCTTTTTGCCCTGAGCCGAAATGCCGGTGCCGGGATGTTCCTGTTGACCGGTCATGGCAGTGGTGCCGTTATCCAGGATTATGAGCGTTATCTGCCCCTTGTTGTAAACAGCATTGACCACACCGGTGATGCCGGCATGCAGGAAGGTAGAATCGCCGATGACGGCGACCACTTTATTTCTTACTCCGGCTTTCTCCATCCCTAAAGCCTGACCAATGCTGGCACCCATGCAGGCGCAGGTGTCCATAGCCAGGAGCGGGGGATAGGTACCCAGTGTGTAACAGCCAATATCGCCAGTTATAATTAACTTCGATTCCTTTGGTAGCTTACCTTTGGATTTCGGCAATTTGGAGCGCTGCCCGATACTGCTGAGAACAAAGAATATACCGGTGTGTGGGCAACCCGGGCACAGTAGGGGAGGACGCCTGGGTAGCTCCGGGGGTGTCTCTAATTGCCGAGGTGAGGTCCCGGTTAACAATCCGGCGCTGCGGCTCCCTTCCTCAATAATATCCGGGTTTAACTCACCCAGTCTTGGGATGAATTCCTTCCCGGTAACCTTTATTCCCATAGCCTGAATATTTTCCTGGAGAAATGGGTCAAGCTCCTCGATAACTATCAGACTGTCCACCTGCTCGGCAAAGCGGCGGAGCAAATTCTGGGGGAGGGGGTAGGTCATACCCAGCTTAAGAAAGGAAGCTCTGGGGAAAACCTCTCTGGCATACTGGTAAGCCACTCCGCTGGTCACCACGCCAAGTCGGCGCTCACCCCACAGTACTTGATTAAGAGGAAAGGTCTCGGCATAAGCCGCTAACTTTATCAGGCGTTCTTCTACTATTGGATGCCTGAGACGGGCATAAACCGGCAGCATGACATATTTTTCCACATTACGCTGGAAACCCGGCTGACTGACTGGCGCAACTCGGCCGCGGGTCGCCTTCACTACTGACTTGGAGTGGGAGATACGAGTCGTGGTGCGCACCAGCACCGGGGTATCAAACTTTTCGCTAATGTCAAAGGCATATGCCATCAGGTCATAAGCTTCTTGACTATCGCTGGGCTCCAGCATTGGCACTTTGGCGAATTTAGCATAGTGTCGGTTATCCTGCTCATTCTGTGAGCTGTGTGCTCCCGGGTCATCGGCACAGATTACCACCATCCCGGCGTTGATTCCGGTGGTTGCGGCAGCCATAAAGGGGTCGCTGGCTACGTTCAGCCCCACCTGTTTCATCGACACCAGAGAGCGGACTCCGGCATAAGCTGCCCCCAGCGCCACCTCCATAGCTACCTTCTCATTCGTTGACCATTCCGCATAGATATCGTCATAGCGAGCTATAGATTCAAGTATTTCGGTGCTCGGGGTTCCGGGATAAGCAGTGGCTACCTTTACGCCAGCATGGTAGGCTCCCAGGGCTAGAGCCTCATTCCCAGATAGTAGTTTCCTCATTTTCGCCACATTATACCATAACTTGCCTGTCAGCCAAACACAGATAGAACGGGGAACGGGCTTGCAAATATCCTAATAGAGGGGGTTAGGGGGATAGGTTGCTAAAGGTCTCTTATACCCATATTGACAAACAGGTAAGCTATACCTACATAATAGGTTGAAGATTCTGACCAAGAGGAGGTAGTGATGGCTATCTATCTTATGCTCACCACCCTCACTGACGAGGGGAGGAAAGCCCTTCAAGAAGACCCGGAGATGATCAGGGAAATCAATAAAGAAGTGGAGCATATGGGGGTCAAAATCCTGGACCAGTATGCTGTCTTGGGTCAGTATGATTTCGTCAATATACTGGAAGCTTCCGGCAATGAAGCTATGGTCAAGCTGGCAACAAAATTGAGTGCCAAAGGAAATTTTCAAACTCTGACCCTAGCTGCAATCACTATTGATGCTCTCATTGAGACCCTGAAGCAGAAGGAAACTCCATGGTAGTTCATTTTGCCTCTTGCTCTCCACTGTGGTTGCAGGCGGAATGAGCCAGCAGATTGAGTTCTCCTTGGTCGAAAAGCCCAGGGTCCAGAATATTTGACATACCAACAACCTAGAAGAGAACAGGCAAAGTTAGATTTCTACTTGAGGAGTATGTAGCGAGTTATGAAAAAGCGGGTATTTTCTGGCATTCAGCCGACAGGCGATATTCACATTGGAAACTATCTGGGTGCGATTCAGCATTGGGTAGCTTCGCAAAGTGAACTTGATAGCATCTTTTGTATTGTTGACCTGCATGCCATCACTGTTCCCCAGGACTCTAAGACCCTGAAGTCAGAGATACGTGAAGTGGCTGGTCTGCTCTTTGCTGCTGGCATAGACCCCAAGCTATCTAAGGTCTTTGTCCAATCCCACATAAGTGCTCATGCAGAACTGACCTGGATTCTCAATTGCTTTATCCCTATCGGCTGGATGAAACGTATGACGCAGTTTAAGGAGAAATCACAGGAGCAGAAAGAACAGGTTAGCACCGGACTTTTTGATTATCCGGCACTGATGGCGGCTGATATTCTGCTTTATGGGACTGACCTGGTGCCGGTTGGTGAAGACCAGAAACAACATGTGGAGCTGGCGCGGGATGTTGCCCAGCGATTCAACTCAATCTATGGCGAGACTTTTGTAGTACCGGAGGTGGTAATACCTGAGACAGGCGCACGTATCATGGGATTGGAAGACCCGACGAAGAAAATGAGCAAGAGTGAGGCGGGGCAGGGTCATATAATTTATTTGCTTGATTCACCGGACGACATCCGTGCCAAAATCATGAGAGCAACTACGGACTCGCTGCGTGAGATTCGTTTTGATGAGAGTCGTCCTGGAATTTGCAACCTGCTGGTCATCTATGAACTTTTCACCAGGCTTGGCAGGAAGGAGATTGAGGAGCGGTTTGAAGGAAAAGGATACGTTGATTTGAAGCGGGAACTGGCAGAGGTAGTCGTCGAAAACCTGAGCCCTTTGCAGTCTCGTTATAGGGAATTGACCGCCGACCCTACCTACATTGACTCTTTGCTGACCGAAGGGGCAGCTAGAATTCGGCCCATCGCCGAAAAAACTTTGACTACCGTTAAAGAAAGGGTAGGGCTTGGTTGATAGACTTCATCCTTTGATTACCCCGATGGGTTTTGTTCTGGCAACAATCTTTGAGATGCCGGCGCGGTGAGTAACTTCGACTACAGAGGTTACATCTTTATAGGCTTCGGAAGCCTCCTCGGCAAGTCCGGGGAGACTACCGGTGCGGACGGTTATGCCGCGGGCTTGCAGTGACTCAAGCACATCTCTCCCCCTGAGATGTTTTTTAGCCGCAGTTCGACTCTGAATCCTGCCGGCGCCATGGCAGGTAGAGCCGAAGGTTTCTTTCATTGCCTGCTCTGTGCCTACCAGCACATAGGAAACCCGCCCCATGTCCCCGGGGATGAGCACCGGCTGTCCTATCCGGGAGTATTTCTGTGGTACATCGGGGTGACCGGCGGGGAAAGCTCTGGTAGCGCCCTTGCGATGAACACAAAGCTCCTGCTTTTGACCACTTACTTCGTGCTCTTCTATCTTGGCGATATTGTGGGTTACATCATAGATAAGCTCCAGTCCGGCTGCCGCTTCACTTTTGCCCAGTACCTGGCAGAAGGACTGCCTGACCCAGTGGGTAATGCACTGGCGGTTGGCCCAGGCATAGTTGGCGGCACACCACATTGCGGAAAGGTAGGCTTGACCTTCCGGAGACTTTATGGGAGCGCAGGCAAGCTGGCGGTCAGGTAGCTCAATACCATATTTCGCCATTGCCCTCACCATTTCCTTAATGTAGTCGTCGGCTACCTGGTGTCCCAATCCGCGGGAACCGCAATGTACGTAGAGCATTACCTGCCCTATCTGGTTTATACCCATTTCATTGGCGATGTCCGGCTCATATATTTTGTCTACTGTAGCTACCTCGAGAAAATGATTTCCGGAGCCTAGCGTCCCCAGCTGGGGTGTGCCTCGTTCCTTTGCCCGGCTGCTTACCCTGGCAGGGTCTGCCCCGGTCATCTCGCCTCTTTCCTCAGTAGCCTCCAGGTCCTCGGGTCGACCATATCCCTTCGCTACCGCCCAGCGCGAGCCCTTGACCAGTACCTCGTTGATTTCTCCAGACCGCAGCCTTATTTTACCCTTCGAGCCCACGCCTGAAGGGACATTGTTATAAAGAGCATCCATGAGTTCTTTTATCCTGGGGCTGACCTCCTCCCGGGTCAGGTTGGTGCGCAGAAGACGAACTCCACAGTTAATATCAAAGCCGACTCCACCCGGGGAAACCACGCCATCATCTGTTTTCATTGCGGCGACTCCCCCTATCGGGAACCCGTAACCCCAGTGGATATCAGGCATGGCCAGGGAATAGTCCACTATTCCGGGCAGAAAGGCTACATTGGCTACCTGCTCCAGAGCCTGCTCCTTCAGGAGATGCTTCAGCATCTCCTCGTCAGCATAAATTAGCCCCGGTACGCGCATGCCTCGCTTGTAACTCTTGGGTATTCGCCAGCGGTATTCGTCTATCTTCTCCAGAGGTCCATTCCCCTGAGTCATATCCTCACCTCCTAAACATCAAAGATAACCCGGACTTGATTTTTCCCCTTGTCAACTTTAAGCATGTGATAGGTGGCTGACTTGACCCCTGTCTTTAACTGATGGCGGGAAGGGTCGTATTTTTCGCCATAGCATATTGCCTTTAGTCCACGCCCATCAAAGTCTCTTATATCGAATCTCTTGAGTAGAAGCATATCTACATCGAAAAGATAGATGAGGCGGTTAAGCCATTCAAAAAGCAAAGCCTCCGAGTCCTCTTCGCTGAGCTCTAACTGGCGAGACTCAATTTCTTTCACCGTCTTGAGTTCGGCAATTATGGAGAATAGGCCGTAGGCAGCGTTAGCGAACGCCTCCGCCAAAGTCCCGCCATAGGCAATCAGCCCCACATCAGCGGTATGCTCGATTAGCTGAAATCTTTTCACTTTCGTCAGTCAATCCCTCTTTATTCAATTATAGAGGTTTTTAAGAAGATTATAAAATCAGAAATTTTGGAATGTTTATCAACTTACCCTCTTTTTGGTTTTTATTATAATAAAAATCTCAGATACTTGGCAGGCTTGATTTAACCTTTAATCCAATGTATCATTTATTTCGGTGCATAGTTTACTAATTTAAGGAGTAGACGGTGACTTTACATAAACAGTTTGAAATTAAAGACCCATCACTAGCTGGAGTCGGCAAGCAGCGAATAGAGTGGGCTTACCGAGAGATGCCAGTGGTAAAGTTAATCAGGGAAAGGTTCACTAGTGAGAAGCCGCTGAAAGGCGTTCGTATTTCGGCTTGCCTTCACATTACTACCGAAACAGCAAATCTGGCGCTAACTCTGAAAGAGGCAGGAGCTGATATAATTCTATGCGCGTCTAACCCGCTCAGCACCCAGGATGATGTGGCTGCTGCGCTGGTAGATGATGGTATTCCCACGAACGCCATCAAAGGAGAGAATGAGGCAACATATTATAAGCACATTAATACCGCTCTGGATAATAAACCTCAGCTTACCGTGGATGATGGTGCTGACCTGGTTACCACTCTTCACACTAAGCGAAGCGACCTGATTGACAATGTCATCGGTGGCACCGAGGAAACCACCACCGGGGTTGTTCGGCTACGCAGCCTGGAGAAAGCAGGGAAGTTAAGGTATCCATTAATTGCGGTAAATGATGCTCAGACCAAGTATTTGTTTGATAATCGCTATGGTACCGGGCAAAGTACCATAGATGGCATTACCCGTGCCACTAATATTTTGTGGGCAGGTAAAAAGGTGGTGATTTGCGGCTATGGCTGGTGCGGACATGGTATCGCCCTCAGAGCCAGCGGGCTGGGTTCCCAGGTGATTATAGCCGAGGTAGAACCAGTCCGAGCCCTGGAGGCGGTTATGGATGGCTATCAGGTCATGCCACTACTGGAAGCTGCTAGGGTGGGCGATATTTTTGTTACTACCACTGGCGATAAGAATGTCATTGATAAAGTCCATTTTCAGGCGATGAAGGACGGGGCTATTCTGGCTAACAGCGGACATTTTAACGTGGAAATCAATATTCCGGCTTTGGAAAATCTGGCTCATAGTAAACGATGCATACGGACCTTCGTTGATGAATACACCTTGGGTGATGGTCGCCACTTGTATCTGCTAGGCGAGGGGAGATTGATCAATCTGGCTGCGGCTGAAGGACACCCTGCCAGTGTTATGGATATGAGTTTTGCTAACCAGGCCTTATGTCTGGAATATTTGGCAAAAAACAGAGGAAGGCTCGAGTCCAGAGTCTACCCCGTGCCTGAAGAAATTGACAAACAGGTGGCTCGGTTAAAACTTCAGGCTATGGGCATTGAGATTGATAGTTTAACACCAGAGCAGAGGAACTACATAACCAGTTGGGAGGAGGGGACATAGGCAGTTTAATAGCTTCATGTAAACGGAGGAAAAGATGACTAATAGTTTTGCCAGCTCAGCTAACTATATGCTGACCTCTGAGTCGGTCACTGAGGGACATCCTGACAAGCTATGTGACCAGATATCGGATGCCATTCTTGACACCATCCTGAGTAAGGACCCGTATGGCAGGGTAGCCTGTGAGACGGCCGTAACCAATGGCTTGGTGATTGTTATGGGTGAGATTACTACCGATTGCTATGTTGAAATCCCCCATGTAGTGCGGGAGGTAGTCCGCGATGTAGGCTATACTCATCCCGAATATGGCTTTGAGTACCAATCTTGCGGGGTGATGGTTTCTATTAATGAGCAATCCAGAGACATTGACATGGGAGTAAGTAAATCGCTGGAGGCTAAGACAGGTGCAGGGGTTAGTGACTTGGATAAAATTGGGGCTGGCGACCAGGGAATGATGGTTGGTTTTGCCTGTAGCGAGACGCCCGAGCTTATGCCCATGCCTATTTCTCTGGCACACAAGCTGTGTCGGCGTCTGGCTCAGGTCAGAAAGGATGCAACTCTACCTTACCTCCGACCTGACGGCAAATCGCAGGTAACCGTGGAATATGGTAACGGTGTTCCCCGGCGCATAGACAGTGTGGTCATAGGTGCTCAGCATGATGATAATGTCAGCCGTGATAAGATTGAGAAAGACGTCATTGAGCAGGTAATCAAGGTGGTCATACCATCCTCACTGCTAGATGACAATACCAAGTTTTATGTTAATGCTACCGGGCGTTTTGTCATTGGCGGGCCGGTATCAGATACCGGTTTCACCGGGCGAAAGATTCTGGTTGACACCTATGGTGGTGTTGCCCGGCACGGCGGTGGTTGCTTCTCGGGTAAAGACCCGACCAAGGTTGACCGCTCGGCGGCTTATGCGGCTCGCTATATAGCTAAAAATATTGTGGCGGCTGGACTGGCTGAGCGCATAGAACTCCAGATTTCATATGTTATTGGCGTCGCTCACCCGCTATCTGTCTCTATTGAGACCTTCGGCACTGCCAGGGTTGACCAGGAGGTCCTGCTTGACCTGGTTAATAAGCACTTTGACCTGAGGCCGGGAGCCATTATACGGGATTTAGACCTGCGCCGTCCCATATATAGGCAGACGGCTGCCTATGGGCACTTTGGTCGGGATGACCTTGACCTCCCCTGGGAAAAGACTGACAAAGCCGAAATCCTGAAAAAAGAGGCGCTGGGGAAGTAGAAATATTATGCATAAAGTCTATACCCATATAAATGTACTCCTAAGGAGGACATGATGGATGGTATATTATATGCAGTAATTGGTTTTGCAGGTGTTCTTGTTGGCAGTGGGTTTTCCTATTTAGGTATAAAAATGAACCTAACACAACAGAACAAAATAGACTCTCGTACTTGGCGACGTGAGGTTAGAGGTAAACCATTACTAAAACTAAGAGATGAGTTGGCTATTATGGCTTGTAAATACGAAAAGTTAGTCGATGCAGCCAAAAAACTGAGCAGAAGTCCCAATATTACACATGAGGAAGAGGAAAAGATCCTAGCGGAAGTTATAGATGAAGATACTATCTATATGGCAAGTGGAAACTTACAGCAAATTCTTAATATACAATACGATGCAGAAATTATAACACAAGTGAATAATATTAGAAATACTTATCTCTTACTTATGGAATATGCTCTTAAATACCATAGCTTGAGAGAAAATGAACTTAAAGTGTTTAGGGATACTTCACTAACAATAGAAACCCGTATTCCTGAAGTACAGGAACTAATTTACAAGCGGCTGGAGAAATTGTAGGGGATTGCTTCGCTTTGCTCGCAATGACGAGGGGGAGTCTAAGAGGGGCTAAGCCCCTCTTCCAAAAATCCTCCCCCTCTCCTTGATAGGAGAGGGGGATACAGGGGGTGAGGTAGATTACTAAATCTAACCCCATTAAATTCGGCACTGACGGCTGGCGAGGGGTTATTGCCCAGGATTTCACCTTTGATAATGTGCGGGCTTGTGCTCAGGGTGTAGCTGGCTATCTCAAACAGGCGGGACTAGCCAGCCGGGGGCTGATTATTGGCTATGACACCCGTTTTGCCTCTGAAGACTTTGCTTCGGCGGCAGCTGAGGTAATTGCCGGCAACGGCATAAAAGTATACCTCTGCCCTAAGGCAACACCGACGCCAGTCATCAGCTTT
>JAUVXN010000133.1 GCA_030603605.1 Dehalococcoidales bacterium
CCTGGCTTCCAGCTGGTGATAAACTCCAGGCTGACTCAAGACTTTAATCGTCTCTATCCCTGCCGTCATAACCAGAGGATTCCCTGACAGCGTTCCGGCTTGGTAGACCGGCCCTACTGGAGCCATCATCTCCATAATCTCTCTTCTGCCACCATAAGCACCCACTGGCAATCCGCCACGGATAATCTTCCCCAGGCAGGTTAGATCCGGGGTAATGCCATAAAGTGCCTGCGCTCCCCCGCAGGCCACGCGAAAGCCGGTGATAACCTCGTCGAAAATAAGGAGGGCGCCAAATTCACTGGTCAACTTACGCAGGCCAGCCAAAAAACCGGGTTGAGGTGGCACCACACCCATGTTAGCCGCCACTGGTTCGACTATTACCGCGGCAATCTCTTCCGGATAGCGCTGGAAAAGCCGCTCCACCGCCTCAGTGTTGTTGTATGGTGCTACCAGTGTATTTTGTGAGTAGCCCAACGGCACCCCCGGGGAGTCGGGTATACCCAGGGTTGCCAGACCTGAGCCGCCCTTGGCAAGCAATCCATCGGCATGACCGTGATAGCAACCGGCAAACTTCACAATCCTGTCCCTACCGGTGAATGCCCTGGCCAGACGTAGTGCGGTCATAGTAGCTTCCGTGCCTGAATTTACGAAGCGAATCATCTCAATTGAGGGCATAGCCGCACAAATCATTCTGGCTAGTGTTATTTCCATCTCAGTGGGAGCGCCAAAACTGGTACCACGCTCTATTGCTTGCCTCAATGCTTTAGTTACTTTCGGGTGCGAGTGCCCCAGAATAAGTGGTCCCCAGGAGCAAACATAATCAATGAACTTATTACCATCGGCATCATAGATTTTGGAACCCTCCCCTCTTACTATGAAAGGAGGAGTCCCACCAACCGCTTTAAAGGCACGCACCGGGCTGTCAACGCCGCCGGGTAAATAGTGCTGGGCTTCATTAAAGAGTTTTTGGGAATTTTTCAGCTCTTTCATAAACAAATCCTTACGCAGTTTGTAACCACCGAGCAACTTCCTTGGCGTGATAGGTAAGGATAATATCAGCCCCGGCTCTCTTAATGGCAATGAGAATCTCCAATACAACCTGCTTCTCGTCCAGCCAGCCTTGCTGGGCAGCGGCTTTCACCATCGCGTACTCACCGCTGACATTATAGGCAGCCACCGGGTAGTTAAAAGTATCACGTACCCGCCGTATTACATCAAGGTAAGCCAGGGCAGGCTTGACCATAATTATGTCCGCCCCCTCGGCAATGTCCTGTTCTACCTCCCTCATTGCCTCCCGCAGATTGGGCGGGTCCATTTGATAGGAACGACGGTCGCCGAACTGTGGTATAGCTTCAGCCGCCTCACGGAAAGGTCCGTAGAATGCAGAAGCATATTTTGCTGCATAAGCAAGGATGGGAGTGAGTTGAAGTCCCTTTTCATCCAATGCTCCCCGGATTGTCTTCACCCTGCCGTCCATCATGTCTGATGGTGCCACCATGTCAGCGCCAGCTTCAGCATATGACACCGCCGTTTTTGCCAAGAGTAACAGCGTCTGGTCGTTGTCAACATAGCCATTCACCACGATGCCACAGTGCCCGTGGCTGGTATATTCGCAGAGACAGACATCAGTCACCACCAAAAGCTTCGGCACCGACTTCTTTATGGCTCGTATCGCCTGCTGGATAACACCTTCGGGATGGTAAGCCGCCGAGCCAAGTTCATCCTTGTGTTCCGGTATGCCGAAGAGAAGAACTGCCGGAATGCCAAGTTTGGCTATTTCTTCAACCTCTTGAGGTAGCTGGTCGACGGAAAAACGAAAGATACCTGGCATTGAAGTTATCTCCTGCTTCATACCACTACCTTCTGTAATGAAGAGTGGGTAAACCAGGTCCCTTACCTCTACATGATTCTCTCGAACTAATGCCCTAAGTGACTCTGTCCGACGCAGACGACGCAAGCGTAATTGAGGAAAACCTGCCATTTAAGTCTCCTTATGTAAAGTATTCTTCGATTGCTGCCACCAAGCCAGGTATGGTATGTTCACCGGCAACTATATCTACTTTCAGCCCGGCACCAGCCGCCCTACTAGC
>JAUVXN010000092.1 GCA_030603605.1 Dehalococcoidales bacterium
GGTGGTCGCCATAATTATATCGCCGAGCTGCACCTTATTCATGAAATCCTTGTCTATGTCCTCCATGCAGTGTTTTGCCAGCTCCGCCGGCTCAGAGACATTCAGGTAGCGAGCCGGGATAATGACATCGGTGTTTACATCGGCACCATATTTATGAACTTTGCCTTTGAGATTCACATTCTCTCCTTATTTAAGGTTTTTATCAACCCCTCACCCTTTATCCCTCTCCCCTTGGGAAGGGGAGAGGGAAGATGATTTTTAAAGGGGCTTCGCCCCTTTTAATCCCTTTACTTAACAACCTATTACTGTATTTATGAGCTTTGCTTTTTAGCATTGGGTAGCCTCCCGCTATTTTAATTTTCTTCTGTTCCAAGTAACCGAGTATTGCCGCTCTCCTTGAACTGTTCCACTGCACTTTTTACTAATCCAAGTAACTCAGACGGAATAAAGGGGCACTCATTAAGGCCTCTACACAAATGAACATCGAAATCACCTTCCAATGCTTGGTGTTTTAGACCTTCTAGTTTACTAAAGTCACCGCCACTCCTTCTAATTATTTCCAG
The DNA here is from genome assembly GCA_030603605.1 of Dehalococcoidales bacterium. Next base: position 564 of record JAUVXN010000092.1, read on the forward strand.
TTGTGTTTGTTGTTTAAATTTTCCTATTTTATCTAGAACATCCTCCTGTTGTTCTGCTGTAAAAGTCCCAGCTATTTTGGATAAAGTCGCTATTCCTGCCGGACCATCTGCCGTTGAAAGTCTCTCTTGAATAGATGGAGCAAGGTCAAGAAGGTTTAGATATCTTTTTATAGTTGCTACTGAGATGCCTGTTTCATTTGCTACTTTGCTATAGTCCTTATGTTTTTCATAAATTATTTTATAAGCTCTTGCCTTATCTATGGGGTTCATGTCTGCCCTATGCACATTTTCTATTAGAGAGATTATGGTACCATCCGTATCATCAGTAATGTCCCTAATGATTGCCGGAATAGTTTCCCATCCTAGTCTCTGACAGGCAAGAAAGCGTCTCTGTCCAACAATTAGGTCATAGGTATCGTCCTCATTTCTTTTAACAATTATTGGATTTAGCAATCCTTTCTCCCTGATGCTACTTGCTAGATCAACTAAACTACTATCTTCTATTCCTGACTCTAAGTCTTTTCTCGTATTCAACTCAGATATACCAATTTCAGATAGTTTAATCTCTTTTATTTCCATTTTGGTGCTCACACCTCCTGTAGAGCTTTTTCAAAATCCTTCACTCTGGGCGGTTTTTTGCCTTTGCCCGGCTCAATAGTGTGTCCTTCCTCTCTCAAATCGAGAATCATTATACGTTAGTAACCGGATTGCTTGCCGGTGATGCTTTCAATATTGACTCTCACCACCAAGACAGAATCCAGCTTAGATTTTGGAAAGCTGAACTCGCCTTCAGAATATTGCTTCATAATCAACCTTAAGCCATGAGTTTTTTCCTCATAGCTTTCCAGAATATAGGCTCTTCCCACGCCAATAACACTCCTATACTTCATTGTCCATCTGCAAGGCTCCTCAGCATTTACTACTTCCACATCAGTATCTATTTCAAAACAAACCTTATTATTTTTCTTGATAAGTTCAACCTTCCGCCCCTCCAAAGCCCCGTGGAAGTAAAGGGTATTCCTCTCATAGCCAAAACACACCGGAACTATGTATGGTTCATCATTGTCCACTAAACCTATGCGGCAACAGATTGCCTTTTCTATTATCCTTTCAATCTCATCTATATCTGCAATTTCCTTCTCTTTTTTCCGCATATAGCTTCTCTTAAGGTGTGCTCCCACCTAATGCCAGTTACGCTGCCCTATTTCACGCCTTACTTTAAAACTTCTTCGGGACCGGCAATTCTACCCATTATGGCACTGGCGGCAGCAACAGCCGGGTTAGACAGGTAGACTTCTGATTTGGGGCTGCCCATCCTGCCGACGAAGTTGCGGTTGGTGGTGGAGATGCACCGCTCACCATCAGCCAGAACCCCCATATGACCGCCAAGACAGGGACCGCAGGTCGGGGTGCTGACTGCAGCGCCAGCTCCAATAAATGTCTCTATAAGCCCTTGAGTTAAAGCATCAAGATATACCTGCTGTGAACCGGGAATAATAATGCAGCGCACCTTTGGGTGTACCTTTCTTCCTTTAAGTATCTGTGCGGCAATTCTTAAATCTTCGAGGCGACCATTGGTGCAACTACCGATTACCGCCTGATTTATTTCTATATTCTCTACCCTGCTAATCGGTTTAACATTGGCTGGTGAATGGGGTAAGGCAACCTGAGGCTCAAGAGCAGAGACATCGTAATCAATGACCCGCGAATATTCAGTATCATTATCTGGTTCATATACGTTATAGGGACGTTTGGCTTTAGACTTTATGTAAAGTTGCGTCTTATTATCTACCTTGAAGAGACCGGCTTTAGCCCCAGCCTCAACAGCCATATTAGCCATAGTAAATCGCCCGTCCATGGATAAGTCGTCTATCGCCTCACCGGTAAACTCCATTGCTAAGTACAGCGCACCGTCCACACCAATGTCACCGATAGTATAAAGAATCAAGTCCTTGCCCCCTACCCATTCCCCCAAGCTGCCATGGTAAACCAGTTTAATCGTCGGTGGCACCTTCATCCAGATATCACCGGTTGCCATAGCGGCGGCGATGTCAGTTGACCCCATACCGGTAGCGAAGGCGCCTAAAGCACCATAGGTACAGGTGTGTGAATCTGCCCCGATAGCTACTTCCCCGGGAAGCACCAAGCCTTGCTCAGGTAAAAGGACATGCTCAATGCCCATCTGACCCACCTCAAAGTATAGTGCTCCATGCTCGTAGCAAAACTCTCGCATCAACTTAGCCTGCTCGGCGGAAGCAATATCCTTACCCAGCATAAGGTGGTCAGGCACCATCATCACCATTTTAGGGTCAAAGATCTTATCTACCCCGATGCGCTGGAACTCTCTGATGGCTATCGGGGCAGTGACATCATTAGCTAGAATCAGGTCGACTCGGACGTTGATGAATTCACCCGGGCTTACCTTCTTCTTATCGGTATGAGTGGCAAGTATTTTCTCAGCTAAAGTCAATGCGCTTCCCTCTCTTTGGAATGACTGGAGAACTTAGCCTGAGATGGGCTCTCATCTAATACGACTAGGGAGAAATAATACAATTAACACGATGACTGTGGCAACTGCCGAAATCAACTACAAACCAGCACCGGCTGCCAGCCCGATGCCAGCTACCGCCCATATAGTAGCTGCTGAGGTCAGCCCAGCGACGATACCTTCGCCGCCACGAATAATAGCGCCGGCACCAAGAAAACCAACCCCAACCACTACTCCAGCGGCAATCCTGGCTGCTTCACCGGTAGCACCGAAACCATAAATAGAAGCTACGGTAAACAGGGCAGCACCAACACAGATAAGAATATGTGTTCTTAGCCCAATCTGTTTACCGGCTCTTTCCCTCTGGTAGCCGATTGCAGCCCCCAGGGCTGTTGCCAACAGAAGACGCAGAATCATTTCTACTTCAGTTCCCATTTTGGCACCTACCTGGTTTCTCTCTTAGTAGCTAACAATCTATTAAGAGCATTCATATAAGCTTTAGCACTGGCGACGATAATATCGGTATCAGCTCCTCGCCCGGTATAGGTTACACCATCGCTTTCTATCCTAATCAGCACCTCACCAATAGCATCAATACCTTCAGTGACTGATTTAACGGTAAACTCAATAAGGTTATTAGGAACCCCCACTACTTTGTTAATAGCCTTGAATACTGCGTCCACGGGACCTGCGCCCAGAGCAGCGTCAGATAGAGGCTGACCATCAGGAGCAATAAGCACTACCGAGGCGGTGGGAATACCTCTATCCCCGCAAGATACCTGAACACGGTCAAGATGATAGACCTCAGTTACGGTACGCAGTTCCTCAGCAACAAGAGATTCAATGTCCTTATCGATAACTTTCTTTTTCTTATCAGCCAGCTCTTTGAAAGCCAAAAAGGCACGGTTAAAATCCGTCTCGCCCAAGCTGTAGCCTAGCTCTGCCAGACGCTCTTTAAAGGCATGCCGGCCGCTAAGCTTACCCAGCACTAGGCTGCTTGCCGGTATGCCTACTGTTCTGGGGTCAATTATTTCGTAAGTTATTGGCATCTTGATGACACCATCCTGGTGTATTCCTGACTCATGGCGAAAAGCATTAGCACCAACAATGGCCTTATTAGGTTGAACCAAGAAACCGGTTAACTCACTTACCAGTCGGCTAGTTTTATAGATTTGACTGGTATCAATATTGGTCGTCAGATTAAAAAAGTCGCTGCGAGTCTTAACAGCCATCACAATTTCCTCAAGCGAGGCATTACCGGCTCTTTCCCCGATACCATTAATGGTGCACTCTACCTGTCTGGCCCCCCGCTTGACTGATTCCAGACTATTAGCCACCGCCAGACCCAGGTCATTATGGCAGTGAACGCTAACTACAGCCCGACTTATATTGGGCACATTTTGAAGAATTCCCTCAATAAGGCTGCCAAACTCATCAGGAATGGCATAGCCCACGGTATCAGGGATATTTACGGTATTAGCCCCGGCGTCAATCACTGCTTCCAGAATTTGATGGATGTATGCCGGCTCAGCCCGGCTGGCATCCATCGGCGAGAACTCTATATCATCGGTATATTTTTTCGCCCTAGCTACCATATCACGGGACATTTGCAGAATCTCTTCCCGGCTCTTCTTTAATTGATAAACCCGGTGTATCTCCGAAGCTGATAAAAACACGTGAATGCGTGGATGCTCAGCCTCCTTAACTGCTTCCCAGGCTCGGTCTATATCGTCGGGATGAGCCCGAGCCAG
>JAUVXN010000018.1 GCA_030603605.1 Dehalococcoidales bacterium
AGTGCCGCATGAAGTATCAAGCCAAAGAAAATGAGATAGCCAAAGACATGGATACCCACCGCCACCGGAGCCTGGTCAATGCTGGCAAAGGGTATTTTGGGTGTTAGCTTATCAAGAAAGTAGAAAAGGGCTATACCTATAAGCATACTTACCAGGAAGCTTATTGCTAGCAGCCCTAGCCTTCTAAAATCAAAAAAGTATCCGAGTAGTGGGCCGCCAATCACAGTTGGGGCGGTAATAGCCCCGTGGATGACAAGACCGACCAGGATAAAAAAGCCAGCAATGAATAGCCCGGTGGCAACCGGACTCTCTCCTATGCGCTGGCGGTGTGGAATATGCGGGGTAAGAGCATCCAGCGCCCTAACTCCAAGCCAGGCAAAAATAGTACAGATAAGGACCAACCATACAGTTCTAGCCATCCATAGTAGCACCATCAGCCAGAAGGGAATCGCTAAACCTAGCTCGTTCATAGAATATCCTCCTTCATATTAGGTTAGAAACAATGGCGTAACATATGTCTCGATGATAGCTGCTGGCAGAAGCAAGGTGCAGGCTATCAGGAGATACCTTAAATTCTGTTTCAGGCCGGGCAGCAGTAAATCTTTCTTCTCCTTTGAAACCAGGGCTACTATTATTAGTGCACCGGAGCTAAGAGCTGCTGCCTCACCCATGATTAGAGCCGGGAGTTCAAAAATGCCGTGAGGCAGTAAACCAGCTAATAGAAGACCAAGTGATTCTTCTTGAACTACGGCTACCGAGATGAAAGAGATAAGCCAGCCATTGACAGTCAAAGCCAAGATAGGTACCAGGCAAAGGATTGGACTGAATACGAAGCTTATCAGCAGGGCGGAAACATTCTTCAGAAAGATAAATATGGCAGTGGTTACTTGGAACGGTTCTAAGATAGCCGCCAGCTCTCTAATGGCAGCCAGGTCTTCACTAAAAAGTTCGACGATGCTAACCGGCGTCGCCAAACCTAAGGCAATACCGACACCAAATAAACCAATAGCAACGAATATCCACCTTTTATAGCTCATATAAGTAGCCTCTCCTGATTAGCGCCCGTATTTATCATAAAAGACAATTTCAGCAAGTTCTTTTCTTGGTCTCGGGTTACGTATCTGGTCAGGGTAACCAAGGGGAGTCATCTCTACCACACAATAACCCTCCGGTACTTCCAAAATGTTTGCCGCTTTTTTGGCATCAAAACCCCCAACATGCACTGTGCCCAACCCCAGCGAGTGGGCAGCTAATACCAGATTTTGCATAGCTAATGCCACATCAAACATAAACCAGTCGCCCTTATCTGTAGCTGGCACTCCATTAGCGCAACCTGATTTACTCAGCTCGGCGCAGGCTACAATAACTATCGGTGCATTTCTAATAGCCCCAAGGGCTGGGTTAGTATACCTATTAGTATCCCTAAGCGTGCTAGCCAGTTCAGCTTTTATACGACTATCCCGCACCACGATAAATCGCCAGCATTGGGTATTAGCCCAGGACGGTGCCCAGCGGGCAGCTTCCAGAACCGTCTCTAAAGTATTGTCATCTATCGGGTCAGTCTTATACTTACGAATACTTCTCCTGGTTCTAATTGCTTCCAGAACTTCCAATGTTATCTCCTTATAACCAGACTTCTTATTCTTCCCAGGCATTCTTGCCGATAAGGGAGACAAAGCGGCAGCCACCTAAATTCTGAACTTTATTCCTCTTTCTATGCCTGGTGATTTTACATAATTCCTGCAAGTAGCGGGAGCCTACCGGAATTACCATCCGTCCACCGACGGCTAGTTGAGCTAGAAGGTCGGGTGGTACCCTTGGCGCACCAGCGGTAACCATTATGGCATCATAGGGTGCCCCCCTCAGCCACCCCATGGTTTCCTCAGCAAGGTGTATCTCAATATTGCTATAGCCCAGGCTATTCAGTACGCGATTGGCTGCCTTAGCCAAAGGGGGCAAACGCTCTACTGTAATCACTAACCCGGCTAACTCAGCAAGAAGAGCTGCCTGATAGCCACTGCCGGTGCCTATTTCCAGCACTTTTTCACTGCCGGTAAGTTCCAGTGCCCCGGTCATAAGAGCAATAATAAAAGGTTGTGAAATTGTCTGCTCCAACCCGATAGGCAGTGGAATATCTTCATAGGCCAAGTGCCGACTTTCTGGTGGCACGAAACGTTCCCGGGGTATATGGGCCATAACGGCTAATACCCGCTTATCTTTAATCTCGGCACTAAGGTGCTCAATTAACCTGGCTCTTGCTGCTTCAAAATCCATAATAACCGTCAGGACAAGGCTAGGATATAACTAAAGCTAGCACAATGAGAATAACCAACATTATCCCGCCCAGAATACCGAATCTCCGCAGCTCGGCAACTATATAAGGGTATCGGGCTGGGGATAGTTTTGCCATCGGGGTTGGCACACTTACTGGGGGAGCTGACAACGGGGGAGAGACAACTGACTTACTGGTTTGAGCAACTGCTCGCTGCTGGGCAGCTGTAGCTGAAAAGCTCTGCCGACTCTTCCTTCTCTTGCTTTGGAGTACCTTGATACGCCGTGATTTTTTAGGCATTTGGCATTTCCTTTACTCGTAACCAGAATTCTTTACACGTTGCTTAGCCCGGGGGTGGGACTTTTCATAGGTGCGCCGGATATGCTCTGTAGTCAGATGGGTATAAACCTGCGTGGTGGATATGTTGGCATGCCCCAGCAATTCTTGAACCGCTCTCAGGTCGGCGCCACCACTCAACATATGAGTGGCAAAGCTATGCCTCAGGGTGTGGGGGCTAATTTGAGGACCTAGGTTGGCTGATTTGGCGTACTCTTTCAGCTTTTGCCAGAAGCCCTGTCTGGTCAGCCTCTCCCCACGGGGATTGAGGAAAAGAGCCGGCCCTTCCTTGTTATGTGCCAGTTTAGGGCGGGTTTCCTCTGTGTATTCCTTCACCGCTCTGGCTGCCTGTTCATAAATAGGGATAACGCGCTCTTTATGCCCCTTACCAAAGCAGCGCACATAGCCGCCATCCATATCTACATCACCCAAGTTTAAGGACACCAGCTCGCTTATTCTCATGCCACTGGCATATAGTAACTCCAGCATCGCCTTGTCCCTTTTTGCTTCTAGTGTAGATAGCTTGGCCGGCTGGTCTAACAATTGGCGAACCTGGCTGATTGAGATGGGCTTGGGTAATGACTTCCCTACGCTGGGCGAACTCATATTCTCTGTCGGGTTGGTCTTGATAATGCCCTCAGCCACCATAAAGCCGAAGAAAGACCTGGTGGCAGCTACTTTGCGAGCTATGGTGGTAGGAACATAGCCTCTCTCCTTAAGGTCAAGCATATAGCTCAGCATCTCCTGCCGACTGAAGTTAGCCCATGACGGCACCAGGACTTGCTTGGTCGCCTCCTTCTCGGCGAAGCCAGCTAATTGATACAGGTCATTTCGGTAGGCAGCTATCGTGTTTTCCGAAAAGCCTTTCTCCACGCCCAGATAATTCAGAAAACTTTCAATTTCTTCTCTCAACATGCCACCTCACTATTAGATAATTTACTTAATCAGCGAATGAATTTTACCACTTTCCCCACCATGTGTCTAGTTTATGTCAACATATCTGCACAAGTTAATCACACTTTTCGCATTTTCCCTAAATCTAGTCTGAATCTTTATAACATACCTGATAAACCTATAAAAGAGCTATAGCGAAAAACGCTTATCAGGTTGTTATCTGCTCAAGGCTTTCACCATGCTTAGTACTACTAATTACCCATGACCAAAAAGCTATTGTAAACAAAGGAGAGGCTATTTAAGATAGGATTGCGGAGAAAGTCTGCAGTCCCAAAAGAGGAGCCGAGCTAGCGATGCCAGATGTTCCTTTAAGAGAGCCTCGGCCCAGGTTGAGAAAACACTTGCCTCAGCCTGAGGCCCTACAGTTGATTCCGGAGGCAATGGCTAGGCAATACACCGCCATACCCCTGGAGTTAAATGGTGATGTCCTGCAGGTAGCCATGGCAAACCCATCAGATATCCTTGCCTTAGAGGCTTTGGCAACACAGAGCCAGATGCGCATAGAGCCTGAGATAGCTGGTGCTGAGGAAATTCAAGAGGCTATTGACTTCAATTATCAGTCCTACGATGAAATAGAGAAGCAGATTTCAAGCATCTCGTTACCGAGTGAGACAATTGAAGAGCGAATTAGACTGGATACAGTTACCGATGCCCCTGTAGCCCGGGCTCTCACCCTTATTATAGATGAAGCGGTAAAAGCTCGTGCCTCTGACATCCATCTTCAGCCACAGGAAGATAAACTGCGAGTACGCTATCGCATTGATGGCGCCCTGCACGATATGCTTTCCCTGCCTCTGGTGACGGCTACCCCGCTTATTTCTCGAATTAAAATCCTGGCTAATATGAATATCGCTGACCACCATCGTCCTCAGGATGGTCAGTTCTCCGTTAAAACGAAAGGTCGTCGGTCAATAGATATTCGGGTTGGAATTATAGCCACTGTCTATGGTGAGTCGGTAGCGTTGCGGCTTCTCGATAAATCTAAAGCTATTATGAGCCTAACAGAACTGGGTTTTCTTCCCGAAAGTCTGGCAAAGTACGAAGAGATGCTTAAAGTTCCCTACGGTATGATTTTGGTCAGCGGTCCTACCGGTGCCGGTAAAACCACCACACTTTATGCTTCAGTCAATTGCCTTGACTGCAATGGACGCAACATCATTACTATTGAAGACCCGGTGGAGTATCGGTTTAAGGATATTAGTCAGATTCAGGTTAATCCTCGAGCTGGTCTTACTTTTGCCAGTGGACTTAGATCCATACTGCGTCTTGACCCGGATGTGATATTAGTCGGTGAGATACGTGACGCCGAGACAGCAAATATTGCTATACAGTCGGCTCTCACCGGGCATCTGGTGCTATCTTCAGTCCATGCCAATGACGCTTTAGGCGTAGTCTTCCGCCTCCTTGATTTAGGTGTCGAACCATTTCTGGTATCCTCGGCGCTTATCGGTGTGGTTGCGCAGCGAATGGTGCGGTGCATTTGCCCCGATTGCGCTCGTCCAGTTGTTGCCCCTTTGATAGAGCAGATGACCTATAAGAAAGAAATCGGTAAGGAACGAAGTGAATTCCTCTATGGTAGCGGTTGTAAATCATGCGCCCATACTGGCCACCAGGGGCGAACCGGAATTTTTGAAATACTGCATGTGAGCGACGAGATAAGGGCAACGCTGCTCAATGGCACTACCGCTACTCAACTACGCACCCAGGCACTTAAAGAGGGAATGGTACCTTTGATTAGAGATGGGATGTTAAAAGTAAAAGCAAATGTTACTACCCCTTCCGAAGTCTTGCGTAATGCCTATACTGTAGACTAGTAACAGGTCATCTAAGCTCACCAAAGAGAAACCTAAGATGAAATGCATTGGGGGTGGTGTTTAAATAGTTTATCAATATATAGCCTATAACGAGAGCGGAGAGGTAGTCAAAGGCAGGTTATCGGCGGCAAGCGAAGAGGCAGCCACTGAAGTGTTGAGTTATGCCGGTTACCAGGCAATTAACCTGAAACAGTTTATCCCGTTTTTTAGCCTGGACAGGCTATTGGAAAGCTTGTCCCAGGTAAAGCCAGCCGAGATAATACTCTTCTACCGCAATCTAGCCTTGCTTCTTGAATCTGGCGTAGACATCGTTACCTCTCTGGAGTTGTTGCGGGACCAAGCCTCCAATTACGCACTAAAGAGGGTTTTGGGGGAAGTAATCTCAGACCTTCGCGGTGGCAATCAGTTCTCGTCAGCTCTAGGCAAGCATCCTGGAATCTTCTCTCCGGTTTATTGCCAGCTAGTGGGCGTGGGTGAACAGAGCGGCGGTCTTGAGACAGTGCTAAGGCAGATAGCTGATTATATGGAGAAGGAAGCTGCTGCCACCAAGGAAATTAAGAGCGCCCTTATGTATCCGGTCATTACCGCTATTGTAACTGTTGTGGTGATAGGTATACTGGTCATTTTTGTGTTACCGGGTTTTGGTAGTTTATATAGCGCGCTTGGAGTTGATTTACCACTTCCAGTCAGGATACTCAATACCATTGCCAGTAAGGCTCAGAGTAACGGGCTTTATCTTCTGTTGGCGGTATTTCTTATCGTCGGCTCGGCTCTCATCTATATCAAGACTCCAGCCGGCAGATACAAGCGGGATAAATTGTTCCTCAGCCTACCAGTAGTGGGGCGAGTGACTCACCTCGGTGAGCTTGCCCGCTGCTGCCGAAGCATATCCCTATTGTTCCGTGCCGGCCTGCCCTTAACTGAAGTTATGTCCATGGTTATTAAGGGCAGTGGTAATAGAGTAATGGCTAAGGCGCTTATTGATGTCCAGCAAGGTATGATCAAAGGTGAAGGCTTATCCCGGCCAATGGCAAAGAACAAACTTTTTTTACCGATGATGGTACAGATGGTCAGGGTTGGTGAGGAAACCGGTAACCTTGATACTACTTTGCTGGCGGTAGCTCGAAGCTATGAGACTGAAGTCGAAGATAGGACCCGTTCCCTCATCGCGCTTATTCAACCAGTCATGACGCTGATTATCGGTGGGATAATCGGCCTTATTGCCTTATCCTTGACTTCAGCTATGTATTCTATGTATGGAGGGTTCTAGCTCAGGATAAAGGACTTAGTCAGAGGAGGACAATGCGACTGTTTAGAACTTCAAACTTATTTGCTCGCCGTGAACGAGGAACAACCCTCATTGAAACAGCGGTGGCTCTGGCTGTTCTGGGTGCAATTGCTGTTACCTTTCTCAGTGGTCTGGCTACCACCACCAAAGCTGTCGGTCTCACCGATGAGCAAACTACCGCCGAAAGCCTGGCTCAAAGTCAAATGGAGTGGGTTAAGAATGCTAGCTATTCATATAACGCCACTGCCTATTCCCCGGCATCAATCCCCGGTGGCAAGGATTATATTAACTATTCAGCTATAATTGCCGCCGAGCCTTTACATGACCCCGATGACGGCATCCAGAAGATAACCGTTACCGTTAAACGTTCTGATAAAGAGGTAATTAAACTAGAAGGTTACAAGGTGGATAGATGAAGCAAGCTGAAAAGGGTTTTACCAATATTGAGCTAATAGTGGCTATCACTATTATGGCGCTTGTAGGTACTGCGGCAGCGGCAGCTACGTTTCAGATATTCCGAGGTACTGAGCGCAATAATGACCATATGATTGCGGTACGCCAGGTACAGAACGCCGGCTACTGGATTAGTCGTGATGCGCAGATGGCACAGAGCGTGACTGCTGATAATCTGACACTGCCGGATTTCTTGGTTCTGGGCTGGACCGAGTGGGATGAGGCTGGTGAGCCGACCTATCATTTGGTAACTTACTTTTTTGAAGACCTGACCGATGGCACTGGCAGGCTTAAGCGAAACCACTGGAGTGACGCCGGGGCAAACGAGCAGACTCTGCTGGCTGAATATATCTATTATGACCCCGATGACCCGGATAATACCAGTAAAGCCAGTTATCAGAGTCCAGTACTAACCGTACAACTAACTTCTCTCCTTGAGAGGGCTAGCGAGACCAGAGAATACAGTATTAAGCGCCGTCCCAACCTTTAATTGTAGGTGAGCAATGTTAAGGTTTTTGAAGCAAATAAAAAGCGGTGAAAAAGGGCAAGTCCTGCCGGCTGTTTTAGCCCTGCTGGTTCTGGGTGGGCTGGCAATTGTCCCGAGCCTTAATTATGCCGCCACCAGCCTTAATGCCGGGCGAATTATCGGTGAAGGCGTGAGGGGAGTTTATGCCGCTGATGCCGCCGTGGAAGACGCTTTATGGTCACTGGAAAACGGTATCTCGCCGCCCCAGCAGCTATCTGAAAATATTAATCAGATGGAAGTAACCGTCCAGACCGAGGACAAGGGAGCTTATACCTTATATCTTGGTGAACTAATACAGCCCGGTATGCACAGTGACCATCTTACCGTAGATGGCGAGATAGTGTGGGATGAAGAAGCCGAGGCTTATAAATACATTATTACTGTTACCTGGCAGCCTCTCCCGGGAACACCGGTTATTCATCTGGAGAAGGTTGGAGCAAGACTGCCCGCCGGCTATGAGTATCAAGACTATTCATCCGCCATGTTTCCGGAGAACCTATCTACTGATGATGACAACGAACTAACGCAGACTTTAGATACGAGTGGGGCTTGGCTGCTCAATTGGGACCTTAAGTCATCAAACCCCAGTGTTTCCGAAGGTAACCCGGTGCAAACCCAGACTTTTTACATCACCGGAGAAGGAAGTCAAGAAGGTCATTATGCCTGGGTAGTAGCCAGTAGTAAAGATATTGGGGCAGTAGGTGAAATTACTGGCGCCTCATATGGAATTACGGCGACAGCGACACGCCCCGGAGATGGCAGGACTACCGCTAAAATAGTGGCTGAGATAATCATAGAAACTGAAACGACATATATCGTCTCCTGGCAAATATTAACCTAGTCAGGTATATAGGAGCAGGCATTGAAGATAAGTAAAACAAGCTGGTTACTTATAGCTGTCGGTGTTTTTATTATCACAATGGTTAGTCTGGGTGCAATTCGTTACCAGCAGGTCAACCAGCAAAATCAAATGAATGAAGAGCTAGCCTTGGCTGAGATGAAGCTAAATGAGTTTAAACTTGAACAGCTTTCAGACCGGCAGGAAGAACTGGAGGGGCAGTTGAGTCAGACCATATCGCAGCTTGGAGCTGCCAGGGCTATATTTTCTCAGCCAAACGGGAGCATTGTTACCAGCGGCATTTTGTTTGATATTGCCGAAGCTTATGGCGTGGAAGTAACTGAGATTAGCTCACCCGGCCCGACCGATGGTGAATTGGAAGGAATTGCCTGCTCTGTTCTACCACTTACCGCAAGGGTTGAGGGAGATGTACCCGCTCTAATTAATTTTATCACCAGGTTGAATAGCGACCTTACCACCGGCGTTGTCAAGTCAGCGGAAATAAGTATTCCGGAAGCGACCGGCGAGGAGGAGTCATCGGCTAATATCCAGTTGGTTATTTATAGTTATCAGGGTGACTAATTATGGCTAAGAATATTGTTACTTTATATATTGATGATACCAGCATCCGACTACTGGTAACTCATGACAATCGGATAAGAAAATGGGCTGACTTGCCACTGGAGCCAGGTTTAGTCAAGAATTCGGTTGTCATTAAAGAGGCGGAAGTTGCTGCCAAGATAAAGCAACTTTTTAAAGACCGGAAGGTAAACGCAAAGAAGGTCATCGTGGGCTTGAGCGGGCTCCACTGTCTATCTCGACCAATTACTTTACCCCAGCTACCTAAAGAGATGCTGGATGAAGCGGTGAGGCGGGAAGCGAAGAGAGTGCTACCGGTACCTCTGGAACAACTTTATGTCTCATGGCAGACTATCCCGGCCCCGGAGGGGAAAATACATGTCTTCCTGGTGGCTGTACCCTGTAAGACGGCCGATGCCCTGCTTAAAGTACTGCGTCAGGCGGGGCTTAAGCCCTACCTTATGGACATAAAACCCCTGCTTTTAGCCAGAGTGGTGAAGGAAGAAACGGCGGTAATTGTTGATGTTCAGCCAACCGAATTTGACATTGTAATTATGGCAGGTGGAGTCCCCCAGCCTATCCGCACTGTATCTCTTCCCTCTGGAGCGCTATCTTGGCGAAAAAAGTTGCCAATGATAAGAGACGAGCTTGCTAGAACCATTGAATTCTATAATTCCAATGAGCCGGAAAAGCCCCTTGCTCCCAGCGTGCCTATACTTGCTTCCGGAGAACTGGCTGGTGAGCCAGAACTGTGCCAATCCTTATCAGACAAGCTCGGATACCCTGTTTTGCCACTATCATCACCGCAACTGAAGTACCCTGAGGGACTAGACCCAAATCGTTACTTGGTCAATATCGGTTTGGCTCTCAAAAGGCTGTCATTGGGAAAAGAGGCTGGACCTTTATTCGTCAATATAAACGCTCTGCCCACTGCTTACCAGCCTAAGCCATTTTCTTTCGCCAGAGTCTTCGCCTTGCCCGGTACTGTCATTACTATTGGCTTGCTTGTTTCCTTCGTAATGCTCATTCAGGGTGCTTCTGCCGACATTGCCTCAACACGTGTCCGACTGAATGCTACCAACCAGCTTCTCCAACAAAAGCTATCGCAGAGACAGGAGCTGGCACAGAGTATCACTGGGCTGCAGAAAAAAATTGATGAGGCGGAGGTATCCTGCGATAACTTTACCTCGGCGCTTGATAGTCTTGACAGGCGGAGTAACGGAATCAATGGTAATTTGCAGGCAGCCGTAACCAGCTTACCGGACACGATAAGTCTTAACAGCATTAATCAGGACGATATTATCTTGACCGTAAGCGGCAGGTCGCCAGGTGAAGCGGATGTTTTATCCTATCTCAGGAACCTGAATGACAGCGGCAATTTTTCCGAGATTACTATTCCCAGTCTGGAGAGAAGTGATAGCGAAGGCATAGATTTTACCTTGGCATTGGGCAGTCTTGAAGACCAGGATGAAGGCGTCAATGGTAATTCAGGAATAACCATAAGCAGCTTACCGGGCAACGTAAGTCTGAGCAGCATTAGCCAGAGTGAGAGCATAGTGACCGTCAACGGCTGGGGACCCAGCGAAAAGGACGTTTTATCCTACGTCAGCAACCTGGATGCCAGTGGTAAGTTTTCCGAGATTATCATTACCAGCATGAAGAGAATTGAAGGCGAAGGGATGGAGTTTACCTTAGTTCTTAAAGTGGGAGGGCAAGGCTAATGGATATTTTTTCCCTGATTCATTTGGCTATAGCAAAGGGTGCTTCTGATTTGCACCTCGTTGCCTCCAGCCCGCCAATACTGCGTATCAACGGTCTGCTGCAGTCCGTAGACGATACGCTACCGCTAACTGCTGAGGATATAAGTCAGGCTTTTAACCAGATAACTTCAGATGAGCAGAGAGCGAATTTCCAGCGTTATCTGGAGCTGGACTTTGGCTATACTCTCCCTGATATTTGCCGACTTCGCTGCAATGCGTCTAAAGAGCGTGGGACGATTTGCCTTGTCATCCGCCTGCTGCCACTGACCGTCTCCACTCTTGACGAACTGGGATTACCCAACATATGTAAAGAGCTGGTTCTCAAGCCTCGTGGGTTGGTGGTGGTTAGTGGACCTGCCGGTAGCGGCAAATCCACCACGCTGGCAGCCATGATTAACTACTTGAATAGCAGTGAAAGTCGTCATGTGGTTACTATTGAAGACCCTATAGAATATATCTATCCCAACCTCAAGTGCATTATAACTCAGCGGGAACTTGGTAGTGATACCTTGTCTTTTGCTGAAGCATTAAAGCATGTGTTACGGCAGGATCCGGATGTTATTCTGGTTGGCGAGATGAGGGATTTGGAGACGGCGGCAGCGGTGCTTACTATAGCTGAAACCGGACATTTGGTGTTAACCACCGGGCATGCCCCGGCTGCCCCACAGGCTATTGAACGAATAATAAACCTCTTCCCTCCCCATGAGCGTTATTTAGCCCAGTCACGGTTGGCGTCCTCGCTCCTTGGTGTCCTGTGCCAGGCACTTATCCCCAAAGCTGATGGCTCCGAAAGAATACCCGCTGTCGAGATTATGCTGGCTAGTACACCGGTAAGAAGCCTCATCAGAGAGGGTAAGATTTATCAGTTGCCCTCCACGATTCGCACGCAAGCCCGTCTGGGAATGGAGCTACTTGACCAGGCACTGATCCGCCTTTATCGTAAGGGTTTAATCAGCAGCGAAAGTCTTTTTGCCTTCTGTAATGACCGGGATGAAGTGGCACAGCTTTGCGGCAAAGTTGAGGCACAGTAATCCCAGTCCGGCTCCCCTTGCCAAACTTCCTCAAACTCGTGGCCTGAGATTATTTATTAACCTCACCCCTCGAAGAGTCTTCGAGGGATAGGGTCACCTAATAAAACCTGTAAGGGGGCAAGGGGGATAGGTTGCTAAACGGTTTCAGTCTCCCCTCTTGACTGGCTCCCCAAAAACGCTCAGAATGTGGCGTAATGGAAGTCGTGTTAATTGTTATCTTTGCCTTATTCGGTACTGCTATCGGCAGTTTCCTCAATGTCTGCATTGACCGTTTACCGGCTGGGAAATCAATTATTCGCCCATCTTCTCACTGCGATGCCTGTCAGCATCGCCTGTCACCCAGCGATCTTATACCAGTGTTCAGTTACCTGTGGTTACGCCGTTGCTGTCGGTACTGTGGAACACCTATTCCTTTTCGTCCTTTCTGGGTGGAGCTTGGTACTGGCTTCCTGTTTGCCGTTGTCTATTGGCATTTTGGATTGAGTCTTGAGTTTCTCGTTACCGCTTTTTACGGCAGCCTGTTTATTGTGCTTGGGGTCATTGACATGGAACACCAGCTCATTCTGAACAAAATAGTCTATCCAGCAATAGTAGTGGCGCTGATTATCAGCGTTTTCTTACCACAATCAGAAATTTCCCTTTTACCCTGGCCAGCTAGTCTCAATGGTCTTATCGGGGGGGCTACAGGTTTTGCCTATCTATTAATACCTTTTCTAATTGCTCTTCCCATTTATAAAGGGGGGGGAATGGGGCTGGGAGATGTTAAGATGGCAGCATTAATTGGTCTGGTTACTGGTTTTCCTCTGGTACTGGTTGCCTTAATTATGGCCAGTCTTCTCGGTGGACTGGTAGGCGTTATTCTCCTCTTGCTAAAAGTAATGAAGCGTAAAGACCCTCTCCCATTTGGTTCTTTCCTATCACTGGCAACCATAGCCACCCTGCTGTGGGGAAGCGACATTCTTAACTGGTATCTGGGATTATTCTAGCTCTTGGGTTGTTTATTAACCTCACCCCCTTTAGGTTTTTATTAGGTAACCCTATCCCCCTTTATCCCCCTTCCCCTTATCAAGAGGAAGGGGGAATGGATATATAAGAGAGGCTTCGCCTCTCTTTAACTCTCCTTGCTCTGGGTTAGTAACGTGGGGATGTTTAAGAGGGGCGTAGCCCCTCTTTTCAAAATCTTCCCCCTCTCCTTATCAAGGAGAGGGGGACACAGGGGGTGAGGTCACCAAATAATCTTACTTCTTTTAGTAGCGCCATTTCTGAGTATTCAGGGCAATTTTTTGGCTAACTCTTGACAAACGGCTCAATGATTAGTACAATTGTCCTGCCTAATAAGTAGGGGGGTGTTAGCAGTGAGGGTGAATAAACGGCGCTCTGACATTGAAATAATGGCCGATATGCTGAAGGTAGGCGAAAACGGTGCCGGCAAGACCGAAATTATGTACAGCGCCAACATGAGCTACAGGCAGATACAAAAGTACCTCGGTTATCTGATGGCTCAGGGCTTTATCGACAGGATGAAGATGGGTAATCCGTCAGTAACCTACCAGGTGACGGATAGTGGTTTAAAGTTGCTTCAGTTAATAAGTAGCATAAAGGAAATGCTTGGACTGGATGATAACTACAACCTTTAGCCGTTCAACAGTATGGGTTTAGGGTGACCTGGGGGCAGCAGGGTCTTCAGGTTATTCTTTTTAATCAGGATAGTAGGAGTATAGCGTGACCGAGAAAAGAATGTTAATAGTTGATGCCGAAGTAGTCGGGAAAATAGACGAAAATCGCGGTGACCTGAGCCGCTCGGAGTTTCTTGACTTTCTGATTGATAGCCAGTTAAAGGAAACGGAAGAAGTCGGCAATCAAAATTATGTGGATAGAGAAGAATTTCACCAGTTCGCACAGGGAATGAAGGAACTGCTGCGCAATTTCCTCGATTTTTTCCTCAGCTACGGACTGGAGTTGGGAAAGCAACCGCAGGATAAAACTTTTGAAGAGCTGAGCCAGAAGTTACAAACTCTGGGTCGCTCTGGTAACAAGTCCAAAAAACTCTAAACGAGTCCTCCTCAGCCCCTCACTTGCCCGTGCCCATCGTCCGAAAGATTCCATTACAAAAGGTAAATAGGCGCATGATTAAGGCAATCATTCGCAGTACCGACGGAAAATAAGCACGGAGTTGTGCCCGCCAAAGCCGAAGGAATTTGATACGGCAGTCGTTACCTCAACCGGGCGCGCCTTATTGGGCACGTAGTCCAGGTCGCACTCGGGGTCAGGATGAATGAGGTTTAAAGTTGGTGGTATAACCCCGTGATTTATGGCTAGAATACACATTATTGCCTCTATAGCACCTGCCGCTCCCAGAAGATGCCCGGTCATGGATTTGCTGGCTGATACCGGGATGCGGTATGCGGATTCGCCAAACACACTTTTGATGGTGTGGGTTTCGGTTTTGTCATTAAGCACGGTGGCACTGCCATGGGCATTGACATGGTCAACCTCATTGGGGCTAACTCCTGCTTTATTCAGAGCCAGGCTTAGTGCTTTGGTTGCTCCCTCACCATTAGGTGACGGCTGAGTGATGTGAAAGGCATCACTGGTGGCGCTGTACCCTATAATTTCAGCCAGAATAGGGGCGCCACGCTCAAGAGCATAGCTGAGTTCCTCCAGTATAATGGTGGCGGCGCCCTCGCCCAGCACAAAGCCATCGCGTTCAGCATCAAAAGGTCGGCAGGCATTTTGTGGTTCGTCATTTTTTGTTGATAAAGCACGGGCGGCGTTGAACGCCGCGATGCAGATAGGCATGATAGGTGCTTCGGTGCCGCCAGCGATCATTATCTTTGCCTCTCCATGCCGAATTATCTCGTAGGCTTGACCGATGCTGTCACTGCTGCTGGAGCATGCCGAGGACGGAGAGTAATTTGGTCCCTTGGCTCCCAGTATCAACGAAACCTGCACCGGAGCCGCATCACCGGTCATGGTCGGCGCCAGAATCGGGCTTATCTTTCTCGGGCCGACTTCACTCAGTATCTTTAACTGTTCGGCAACCTTAAGCAAACCACAGACGCTGTTGCCAATGATAACCCCGGTCTCCTCGGCATTGCTATCATCTATCGTCAACCCTGCCGCTTCTGCTGCCTGAAGGCTTGCCGCTACCGCAAACTGGGTAAACCTATCCATTCGGTGTGCTTCCTTCCGGCTGACATATGCCATTGGGTCAAACCCCTTGACTTCAGCGGCAAACTTGGTCTCAAAAGGTGCCGGGTCAAAGTGGCTGATATAATCAACTCCCGATTTCCCTGCGATGAGGGCTTCCCACATATCAGAAACCGTGAGACCCAAAGGGCAAATAACTCCCATGCCGGTAACTGCTACCCGCTGGTGATTATCAAGCACGTCCAATATTCCTCCCTATATCCTGTTGATTTTTAGTACGGTTTGATTCGATAAAGCGCGTAAGGTCTTTAGGAATAATGCGGTAGTTTCGACCCAGACGTATGGCGTCAAGCTTACCTTCTCGAATGTAGCTGTATATAGTTAGAACATGAACCTGAAGAATCCCCGCTACCTGTTCCGGGGTGAGCAAGTTATGATTATCTTTAATGTAATACCTCACAGCCTGGCTTAGCCTCTTTATATTCTAGTTTAGTTGGCTATAGTCTGGTTAGTTCCAGCATAGGTTATTAGCTGTCCCTTGGGAAGAGTTTATGTTCTAGAACTATGTTCTAGAATACAATCACTTCCCAAACCAACTGTTCTGGCATAGTCTTTTCATAGGACTGAAATATGCCATTTGGCAAAAGGTTGGTTTGGGGGGTGACAGATGCCAAAAGCAGTTGAACTTTTACGGCAGGGCAGGAACGAAGAACTATGGCAGATGTGCTGTGGCTTTCTCAGCCTTACCCTGGAGCAATTTATGGCCGTCCAGAAGCGACTGCTATTGGAGCAAATAGGATTATTGAACCGGTGTACGCTTGGTAGAAAGATTATGCGTGGCACCAAACCGGAGACCGTAGATGAGTTTAGAGAGCAGGTACCATTAACTACCTATGCCGATTATTATCCTCAGCTTATAGAAAAAAGAGAAGCCCCGCTGCCGGCAG
Source organism: Dehalococcoidales bacterium (assembly GCA_030603605.1). Next base: position 15,949 of record JAUVXN010000018.1, read on the forward strand.
AGCCGGCTTTTTGGGTGCACACCTCGGGCAAGTCCGGTGAATACCCCTGTAAGTGGGTGCCAATGACCCCAGCTTATTCACATGAAATGAGTACAATAATGTATGGCATCGGCCTTCTCTCTAGCTGTAAGGGGTGGGGTGATACCTCTCAAGCTCCTGAGCAGCCAAAAATTGTCTACACGGTGGCTCCCAGACCTTATGTAACGGGTGCCATGGCCAGTATGTTGGAACTACAGACTCCCTCCGATTATTTACCCCCTTTAGAAGAAGCCGAAAGCCTGTCTTTTGAAGAAAGGGTAAAGCTTGGTTTTAAGCAGGCTCTATCCCAGGGACTGGATTACTTCTTTGGTCTGTCCATGGTTCTGGTTGTGGTTGGAAACAAGTTTAGTCAATCCTCAGATAAAGTGGACATCCGTCCACTGCTCTCCCAGCCGAAAGCACTGTTTCGTCTGATTAAGGGGTTGGTCAAGAGCAAATTAGCCAGGCGCCCAATGCTGCCCAGAGACCTGTGGTCGGTAAAGGGAATCATGAGTGGCGGCCTTGATAGCGGGGTCTACAAAGAGAAAATAAAGGCGCTTTGGGGAAGGTATCCCCTAGATACTTATGCCGGTACTGAAGGTGGTATCATAGCTACTCAGACCTGGGATTATGATGGTATGACCTTTATCCCCAGCCTCAACTTTCTGGAGTTCATACCAGAGAAGGAACATTTCAAATGGCAGTTAGACCACAGCTATCAGCCCAAACCTGTTTTACTGGACGAGGTAAAAGCCGGGGAGAATTACGAAATAGTCATCACCAACTTTCATGGCGGGGCCCTGGTCAGATATAGACCGGGTGATATGATAAGGATAACTTCACTGCGAAATGAGAGGCTGGGCATTGATATTCCGCAAATGGTCTTTGAAAGACGCGCTGATGACCTTCTTGATTTCGTTTTCATTCGGCTGACGGAAAAGACAATCTGGCAGGCAATAGAGAATACCGGTATTGCTTACGAGGATTGGGCAGCTTACAAGAAACCCGGGGAACCAGCGTTGAGCCTCTTTATTGAGCTTAAAGATGGCTACCAGGGGAGCGATGCCGATGTAGCGGCGGCGGTTCGCGAACAGATTATCAATGCAGATAACGGTAAAGATACCAAGTCCCTGATTCGTGGCGATTTTGCCACTATGATTGATTTCAGGGTAGAGATAAATTTGCTGCCGCGTGGTGCCTTTGCTAATTACATCGCTCAGAGGCAAGCTGAAGGAGCTGATTTAGCTCATCTAAAGCCACCTCACATTAATCCTTCGGAGAAAGTGCTTTCACTCCTCATGACCAAGCCAGAAGAGGTGGTCACAGTTGAGGCAGGGGCTGAAACTGAGCCGGCAGCTGTTCACTAGTACTTTAGTCGCCCCCTCTTTGGTCAACTTACTTTAGTTTTGCTTGACAGCTTCCCT
>JAUVXN010000032.1 GCA_030603605.1 Dehalococcoidales bacterium
GTGGCCAGGGCGGTCGGGTCACCTATACTTGTCTCTATTTGCTCAAGTGACTGGCGAAGGGAAAAATCATCCTCACCATACAGGATATACAGCAAAGTTTACCCCTCCTACTTCTGGCTCATTTTACCACACCGAAGACGGAGTTGTTTATCAATCCCACTTCCATTTAATGCTTATTAGGTGACCCATCCCTCGAAGACTCTTCGAGGGATGGGGTTTCTGATTACAAAGCTAAAAGGGGTGAGGTTAATAAATCTTAAGAGAGTAAAGTTGACAAATGCCCCCTATTGAGAAATAATCGCACAAAGAGTAGAATAAATACCAGCCTGGTAATATCCCGGCTGATATTGTCGGAGTTAAAAGGTGAGATAATGTCGGAAAAACCTGAGGAGCTGAAGAAGCTAGCGGCTATTGCTGCTGACATGCAACTCCCGGCTAAGTTGAGAGCCAACGCTATTGAGCAGTTCGGCAGTATGGCCAGCCACGAAGCACTTCTCGTCTTACTGGAGCTAGCCGCCAATGAAGGGTTACCTACCAAGGAAAGAGACCTTGCCCTTAAACAAGCCAGAGACATAATAAAAAAGACAAGCCCCATATAATTTGGCTTAATAAGAAGGCGTGCGGTTAGACTGATGAGTATTGACAGTGGCATTATCGGGCCGGCTAAAAGCGGCAAGACGACCATCTTCAATGCTTTAACCAAAGGTAAAGCTGATACTGGAAGTTACACTGCGGAACACCTGACGCCACATGTCGGCGCAGCCAAAGTTCCAGAGTCCCGTCTGAAGATATTAGCTGACATGCTTCAGCCCAAGCGAGTAGTCCCGGCTGAGGTAAGATACACCGATATAGGGGCTTCCGTTAAGAGCCTGGTTAAAAACAAGGGTATAGGTGGCGAATTGCTGAACCAGCTCTGCAATGTAGATACCCTCATTAATGTCGTCCGCGCCTTTACCGATGAAAGTATACCCCATGTTGAGGGCAGCCTAGATGTAGAGCGAGATATCGCCACTATGGATTTAGAGCTTGTCTTTTCCGACCTAGCCATTATTGAGAGAAGGCTAGAGAAGATTGAGGTGTCCTTAAAAGGAGCCAAACCGCCTGAGCGCCAGGACATTCTCCGAGAGCAAGAGACTTTAATGAAGTTTAAGGCTGAGCTGGAAAAAGATGTGCCCATCCGGGAATTAAAGCTAACCACTGATGAAGTGCGAACTATCGCCAACTACCAGTTCCTCACCGCCAAGCCGTTGTTGACAGTGGTCAATATCGGTGAAGAACAGCTGCCCGAGGCAGAGTCTTTAGAAGCAGAATTGAATTCACGTTACTCACGGGAAAAATGTCGTGCAATTACGCTCTGTGGCAAATTGGAAATGGAGCTGGCCCAATTAGATAACAGTGCTGCCGAGGAATTTCGCGCCGATTTTGGCATAAAGGAATCCGGACTTGACCGCACCATCAAGCTATCTTACGAATTACTGGGGCTAATTTCGTTTTTCACTACAGCTTCAAGTGAAGTTAAGGCCTGGTCAATTAGAAATGGGACGAATGCTCTTAAAGCCGCCGGTAAAATCCACTCCGATATGGAAAGGGGATTCATTCGGGCCGAGGTAATCAGCTACGATGACCTGGTCAAGTGCGGCAACCTGTCTGAGGCTCGCAAGAAAGGACTTCTGCGACTGGAGGGCAAGGACTACGTAGTCCGGGATGGCGATGTAATCACCTTCCTGTTTAATGTGTAGGCTATCAGCCAGTACCCTTTAAATTACTGTCAGTCTTACGCACAATTAGTTTAAGTCCGTCCTGCCCTACCACCATAACTTCCTCGCCGATATCTATATTTCTATCCGGTGATTCAGCCCCCCAAAGCTCACTCTTAATCCTGACCTGACCCTCTGGAGCTAACAGGCTTGCCGCCTTACCCTTACTGCCAACCATAGTGGGCAGACCAACTATAGTTTGCCTCTTTAAGACCTTGGTAACAAACCAGAAATCAACAACCGCAAAGACGGCATAGGCTGCCATAACCGCAATAAGCACCGCCAGAGGTATTTCAATCCCCCATTCCGGCAGCACCCACCGCCAAATCACAAACAGGGCGGCTTCCACCGCCGAAGTGCTAACAATAGCCAATATTAGTCTGGCAGCAGTCATTTTCTTGTCTAATTCCCCTGTCTTTATTATAGCAGGATAGTGAGGCAGGTTTTCAACCTTCAGGCTTTTATTTGGTGACCTCACCCCTCGAAGAGTCCTTCAGCCGAAGGACCTTTGTCCCCCTCTTCTTGATAAGGAGAGGGGGAGTTATTACAGAAGAGGGGCTTCGCCCCTCTTAGATTCCCCGGATAATCGCTCCACTGCCTAATCATACAAGAGAGGCTCCAGGTTTTTTTAGTATCTGCAACTTTGAAGGAACAGGGGTGGGAGACAGGCTGCCAAATAGTGCCAAATTCGCCTTCTTTGATACTTCAGTGCTTTCGTTCAAGTTGTACTGTCACTCCCGGGGAGTAGACCACTACGCTTTTAGTATGGGCTTACGTTGTGATGCGTTCTCCAATGGCAGCTGCCCTTTTATACTCCATTAGTAACGTCTTAATAAGCTCTCTAACGGAGGTTATTGTATTTGTCCTGTAGGCATTAGCCCCGGCAAAGGCGAACCCTTTTTCAAGTATGCCCTTTTTGGCATTGGTCAAGGCATCACAGATGCAGTACGGCGAATTGTCAACATCGCAGGTCTTCAGACACTTCCAGGGGCACTTGATTGGTTTTTTAATTCCCGCTATTATATCCTCAAGAAACCTGTTCTTTATGGCTCTTCCCGGCAATCCAACGGGGCTGTCAATTATGGTAAGGTCCTCCTTTTTACACTTCACATATGCCTCTTTAAACGCTGTGGAAGCATCGCACTCGTGAGTTGCTACAAACCTGGTTGCCATCTGCACTCCCTGAGCCCCTGATTGGATAAACTTATAAATATCGGCACCTGTATACACACCCCCGGCGGCGATTACAGGAATGCTTTTATTAAAACTCTCCTCATAGGGCTTCAGCACAGAGATTACTTCCGGCAGTATCTTTTCCAACGCATAGTCAGGATTATTGATCTGCTCTCTCTTAAATCCGAGGTGTCCCCCGGCTAACGGGCCCTCAACAACCACGGCATCAGGGACATGATTGTAGTTCCTCCCCCAATATTGGAATATCAGTCTTGCCGCCCTGGCAGAAGATACTATTGGAACAACCTTAATCGCAGCTTTTCCCGATCTATTCGGTAGTAGTGTTTTCGGGATTCTTAGTGGAAGTCCGGCGCCAAGGAAAACCACATCCGCGCCTTCGTCTAAAGCAACCTGCAGAAGGTCAGAATAATCTGAAAGGGCTACCATTATGTTAATACCAATAACACCCACTGTCATTTCCCTTGCCTTTTTTATTTCTCTCCGCAAGGCTCTCCTGTTGGCTTCCTTGAAGTTTCTGAAAAAATCAGGCTCAAGCATACCGATTGCTGCCGCGGAAATAACACCAATACCGCCCTCGTTAGCAACAGCCGAGGCTAGACCTGATAAGGAAATGCCAACGCCCATCCCTCCTTGAACGATTGGTATATTTGACTCCAAATCACCTATTTGCAGTTTTGGTATTTGCCTAAGACCCATACATTACATTCCTTTAATCAGGATATATTGTTTTGCCCATTCTTCAATATCATTGATTTTGCTTTATCTCGCTCCGTTGGATATCACGAGTCTGGCGAAGGGACTTGACTCCAAAATACAGCGCTACTGTGACAGCGGTCAGAGTGATGCCTGATGCAATGGCATCCATCAATATTGGAATCTCCATGCCAATATCATACTACTATTGGACGTCGGTAGACAAAACAAGGGTTCGGCAATTATCACGCCTATAGGTCAGGCGTAACAAATCAACTGAAAAAAGGAACATTTATAATTACAATAAACAACCGGTAATTCTTAATATTTTTGAATCGATATCTCTATCCAAAGCCTGTATTAACCTATTCTGTCATAAAAAAAGTTTCGCACATCCCTAAAAAATTCTCAAAAAGGCTTGACAAGATTTTGATGTGGTGGTATTATAAAAGGTTGACTATGCCTCTTAGAATTTCACCCCGGTTATATGTTTCCTTAAGTATGCATGTTTTCTTTCAGTAAAGCCACAGGTCTTAGCTCAAAGTAGCAACGTAGTTACGCAATAATTTTGTGTCTTTGTTTAAGGAGTAGAGTTAGTGATGGTCTTTGTGCCACCAACCCGCAGCGACAAGAACACCCCTCTCACTTCCAGAAAATCCTATGCCAAGTTACCCCAGATACTAGATGTACCCAATCTGATTAAAGTCCAATTAGACTCATTTCAGCGGTTTCAGGAAAAAGGGCTAAAGCAACTGCTGGGGGAGGCATCTCCAATTAAAGACTTCACCGGCAACAAGCTGGAGCTCACCTTTATAGCTTATGAGTTCCGTGAGCCGCGCTCGGGACGCTCGGAGCAAGAGTGCCACGAGCGAAATCTAACCTATTCAGTTCCTCTTTATGCCAGGGTACGGTTGCTAATTAAAGAAACTGGAGAAATCAAAGAGCAAGACCTGTTCTTCGGTGACATTCCCCTGATGACGGCTAAAGGTACGTTTATTACCAGCGGTGCCGAACGAGTGGTGGTGAGCCAGTTGCTGCGCTCACCGGGTGTCTATTTCACTGCCGTGGAGGATGCTACTACCGGGCGGGAACTCTGCTTTGCCAAACTAATCCCCACCCGTGGCGCCTGGCTTGAGTTTGAGACGAGCAACCGTAATGTAATCTCAGCCAAGATAGATGGTAAACGGAAGATTCCGATTACGACACTGCTTCGCGCTATTGGCTACGGCAGTGACGAGCAATTGCTCAGTCTGTTCTCTGCAGAGGATAATTCCCCGGAGCACCAATTTATCAGGACGACTATTGAGCGTGAACCACTGGTTAAGAATGAATCAGAAGCTCTGCTTGACATCTATAAGAAAGTACGCCCGGGAGAGCTACCCAATATTGAAAATGCTAAGAGACTAATACGGAGCCTATTCTTTGATTCGCTGCGCTATGACCTGGGGGCGGTGGGTCGTTATAAGCTTAACAAGCGCCTAGGACTTAGTGTTGACCTGAAAGAGCGAGCTCTTACCAAACAGGATATTGTCGAGATAGTCAGGCACATTGTTATGATTAACAATGGTAACGACATTAGCGACGATATTGATCATCTCGGTAATCGGCGGGTACGTACTGTTGGCGAGTTGGTTCAAACCCAGTTCCATGTGGGGTTATTGCGCCTACAGCAAGCAGTCAGGGAGCGTATGAGCATTATCAGCATCGAGGGAATCACTCCCAGCGCTCTGGTCAATATCCGACCCGTAGTAGCCGCGGTCAGGGAGTTCTTTAGCGGCTCCCAGCTATCTCAATTTATGGACCAAACCAACCCTCTGGCTGAGCTAACTCATAAGCGTCGCCTGTCAGCAATGGGGCCGGGTGGTCTATCCCGTGAGCGTGCTGGCTTTGATGTCCGCGATGTTCACTTCTCCCACTACGGTAGAATCTGTCCCATCGAGACGCCGGAGGGGCCTAATATTGGTCTCATTGGCTCTCTGGCTACCTACAGTAGAGTTAACGAATATGGTTTTATTGAAACTCCTTATCGCAAGGTTACTGCCGAGATAAGCAATACCAGTGATGAGCTGGTGGGGAAGACAACCCGTGAGGCAGTGCTTGGTAGCAAGGGTAATATAATAATAGAAGCTAATACTACTATTACCCCTCAGCTTGCCGCCAAGCTAGCCAAGCTGAAACCCAGAACTATAAAGGTAGTGCCCTTCGTCTCTGAGGAGGTTGTTTACCTATCAGCCGATGAGGAGGAGCAGCTTACCATTGCTCAGGCCGACGCCCGGCTTGACCAGAATAACCAATTTATCGGGGAAAAGATTGAAGCCAAGCGAGGTAGCCGCTACCTGCAAGAAGTACCTGATAAAATCGATTTAATGGATGTCTCACCCAAGCAGGTGGTCAGTGTCGCGACAGCATTAATCCCCTTCCTGGAGCACAATGATGCCAATCGTGCTCTGATGGGCGCTAATATGCAGCGACAGGCAGTGCCCCTGCTTCGCCCGGAGGCACCGCTAGTAGCTACCGGCATGGAAACAGAAGCGGCTAAACATTCCGGGCAGGTACTCTTCGCCAGAAATGCCGGGGCGATAACCGAGATTAGTGGCACAACTGATGATAAAGAGGAGGCTAAATATCGCATTGTAGTTACCAGAGATGATGGCGAAAAGGACGAGTACGAGCTAATGAAATTTGTGCGCACCAATCAAGGAACCTGCATTAGCCAACGCCCCTTAGTGAACAAAGGTGACCGAGTAGAAGCGGGGCAGATTCTAGCCGATAGTTCAGCTACTGACCAGGGAGAACTGGCACTGGGACAGAATGTGCTGTGCGCTTTTATGAGCTGGGAGGGATATAACTTTGAGGATGCCATCATCATTAGCAGTCGCTTAGTTGAAGAGGATAAATTTACCTCCATTCACATTGCGAGGCATGAGGTAGAAGCCCGGGACACCAAGTTAGGACCGGAAGAAATCACCAGAGATATACCCAATGTAGGTGAGGAAAGTCTGCGCGAGCTTGATGAAAATGGCATTATTCGAATTGGTGCCGAAGTAAACCAAGACGATACACTGGTCGGTAAAATTACCCCAAGGGGAGAGACAGAGCTATCGGCGGAGGAGAAACTGCTACGGGCTATCTTTGGTGAGAAAGCACGGGATGTGAAAGATACCTCACTGCGAGTGCCTCACGGTGAGTGGGGCAAAGTGATCAATGTGAAAGTCTACTCCCGTAAAGATAGTAAAGACACTGGCGATGACTTGCCGGCAGGGGTTAACCACTGGGTACAGGTCTGGATTGCCCAGAAACGAAAAGCCTCTGTAGGCGATAAACTGGCCGGGCGACACGGTAATAAGGGGGTCATTGCTCTCATCGCACCCGAAGAGGACATGCCTTTCCTACCCGATGGCACGCCGGTAGATATTATCCTTGATCCTATAGGCGTCCCGTCGCGTATGAACATCGGTCAGGTTCTGGAAACCCATCTGGGCTGGGCGGCTCAGGCACTGGGCTTCAAGGTGCTTGCTCCGGTTTTTGATGGTGCCGATGAGGTTGCTATTGAGGACGCCCTGGCTAGAGCCTGGCTGGCTCAAAAAGCAGCCGTGGTGAACCAAAGCCCTCGCAAAGAGATTCCGGCTGTGCAAGTGGAGCGTGCCACGGCATGGGTGACAAGTCGGGGCTACGATGGAGACAGGGTATTCAACGATGATTACCCGGGAGAAGCAAGAGAGGTCTGTCTGCGGCTCTGGCTGGAAGACCTGGACATAGCCAGCCGTAAACTTAACATACAGGAGCTGGAGCAAGTGGTGGAAAAGGTAAATGCCGAGGGGAAATTTAGCCCGCCTACTTACGGCAAGGTTATACTCCGCGACGGTCGCACTGGCGAGCCTTTTGACCAGCCAGTGACGATAGGTAAAATCTATATGATGAAGCTAATCCACCTAGTTGAGGATAAAGTTCACGCCCGCTCTACCGGGCCATATTCACTGATTACCCAACAACCCCTAGGCGGTAAGGCCCAATTCGGTGGTCAGCGCTTTGGAGAGATGGAGGTATGGGCACTGGAAGCCTATGGCGCTGCCCACAACCTTCAAGAAGTGCTAACAATCAAGTCAGATGATGTGACCGGGCGAGCCAAAACCTATGAAGCTATAATTAAAGGTGAGGATATTCTCCAACCTGGTGTGCCGGAATCATTTAAGGTTCTGGTTAAAGAACTTAACAGCTTAGGCCTTGCCCTTGAAGTGATTAGCGAAGAAGAAATAAAGGTAATCCCTGCCGAAGAAACTGTAGAAGAAGTTCCCAAGCTGGAGACAGAACTACAAGGCTTAGGACTTGCTCCTAAAGTGATTGACGAAGAAGAGACAAAGGTAATTCCTGCCGAAGAAACTGTAGAAGAAGTGCCCAAGTTGGAGACAGCACCTGAAGTTATCAAAGACACGTCCCATGGAGAGGTAGCCAAAGAAGATGTTTGAAATTAATGAGTTTGACGCCGTACGTATCTCTCTGGCTTCACCGGAACAGATCAGGAGCTGGTCCTATGGTGAGGTAACCAAGCCAGAGACTATCAACTACCGCACACTGAAACCGGAAAGGGATGGGCTTTTCTGCGAGAGAATCTTTGGTCCAACCAAAGACTTCGAGTGTTATTGTGGTAAGTATAAGAAGATACGCTACAAGGGAGTTATTTGCGACAAGTGTGGAGTCGAGGTAGCCCGAGCCAAGGTACGCCGAGAACGTATGGGACACATTGAACTAGCCTGTCCAGTAAGTCATATCTGGTTTGCCAGGGGAACACCCAGTCGGTTGGGACTACTACTTGACCTGTCACCACGGAGTCTGGAGCATGTTTTGTACTTTTCCCATTATATTATCACCTCGGTAAATGAGGAAGCACGCCAGGAAGCAATTAAACGGCTCGAGGAAAATACCACACAGGAAATAGCCGAGCGCCAAAGCGCATTGGAAGCTAAAATTGCCCAGATGGAGCAAGAGCAGGCAACCGTGGAGGAAGTAAACCAACTCCGACGTAATTTCACTGATGAAAAGGCAGGGCTTGAGGAGCAACTTCCCACAGAGGTGGAACGTCTTAAAAACCTCCGTGTACGAGAATTGCTGACCGAGAACCAATATCACGAGCTCGGGCAGAAATACGGTCAGGTTTTTGAGGCGGGGATGGGAGCCGAGGCTATTCTCCAAATTGTTAAGGGTGTTGACCTTGAGGAAATACGCAACAAGCTCCTTCAAGAAACCCAATCTTCTTCAGGTCAACGTCGCAAGAAAGCAAGCAAGCAACTGCGGGTAGTGGAGGCCTTTCGCAGTAGTGGCAATAAGCCGGAGTGGATGGTCGTAACGGTGTTGCCTGTCTTGCCCCCCGACCTCCGACCTATGGTTCAGCTGGATGGCGGCAGGTTTGCCACCAGCGACCTTAACGACCTGTACCGACGCGTCATTAACCGCAATAATCGATTGCGTCACTTAATAGAAATAGGCGCACCGGAAATTATCATTCGCAATGAGAAGCGGATGCTCCAAGAAGCCGTCGATTCCCTTATTGACAATGGCAGACGGGGACGAGCTATCTCCGTCAGCGGTAATCACAAATTGAAGTCACTCTCAGACATGCTACGGGGTAAACAAGGACGTTTCCGACAGAATCTGCTCGGCAAGAGAGTTGACTATAGCGGGCGCTCAGTTATCGTTGTTGGGCCAGAACTCAAGCTTCACCAATGTGGTTTACCGAGACGAATGGCTCTGGAGCTATTTAAGCCCTTTGTTATGCATCGACTGGTGACGCAAGGTCTTGCTCCCAACATTAAGAGCGCTCGGCGGCTGGTGGAGAGAGCCAAGCCAGAGGTATATGATATACTGGAGGAAGTCGTCAAGGAACGACCGGTGTGGCTTAACCGGGCTCCCACCCTGCACCGACTCAGTATCCAGGCCTTTGAGCCTCTACTCATCGATGGCAGTGCCATCCAGATACACCCTCTGGTATGCTCTGCTTTCAATGCTGATTTTGATGGCGACCAGATGGCAGTTCATATCCCCCTATCTAAAACCGCTGTCAAAGAGGCTAGAGAGCTGGCACTCAGTCACCACAATATGCTATTACCCAGCAGTGGTGAGCCAACGATAACCCCAACCCTGGACATGGTTCTCGGGTGCTACTACCTGACTACCGTCAGGTCTGGAACCAAAGGGGAAGGCAAGCTTTTCGGTAGTTTTGAAGAGGCAAGGCTTGCCTATGACCTGGGCACTATTAACCTCAGAGCCGAGATTGAGGTGAGGGACCAGAAAAGAGGCGGACAAAGAGTTAAAACCAGTGCTGGCCGTATTATCTTTAATGAAACTCTGCCCCCAGAGCTGGATTTCTATAACAAAACAATTGATAAGTCAAGCTTGAAACAAATAGTAACCTTGTGCTGTAAGACACTAGACGACGAAGATACCGCTGCAGTGCTGGACAGTATCAAACAGCTGGGTTTCCACTATGCCTCCAAGTCAGGGATTACCGTGGCTATGAATGATATTGAGGTACCCCACAGTAAACCCAAGCTACTAGATGAGGCAGAGGAAAGAGTTGCCATTATCGAAAACCAGTTTCAGCGTGGCTTAATTACCGAGGATGAAAGGTATAATGGCATCGTGGGAGTATGGATGGAAACCACCGACAAGATTACAAGTACTATTTCAGAAACGCTTGACCATTATGGTGGTATTTACACGATGGCGACTTCAGGAGCCAAGGGTAATATTTCCCAGATTACACAGATGGCAGGCATGCGGGGCCTGATGACCGACCCTTCAGGTAAGATAATTGAATTTCCTATCAAGTCGAGCCTTCGTGAAGGACACAGTGTTCTGGAATACTTTATCTCTACCCATGGTGCCCGCAAGGGACTAGCTGATACAGCACTAAGGACGTCTGACAGTGGTTATCTCACCAGACGCCTTATCGATGTTGCCCAGGATGTTATCATCCGTGAAGAGGACTGTGGCACTACGGCTGGCATATGGATATCCGAACCACAAGAAAAGGGGATACTGCCCTCACTTGTTGAGCGAATAGCCGGTCGGCTGGCGGCGAGCAAAGTAATTAATCCCCAAACCAAGGAAACTATCGTTGACCGAGACGAGGAAATCAACGAGCAGAAGACAAACGAAATTATTGCTGCCGGGATAACCAAGGTTCATATCAGGTCCCCACTTAGCTGCCAGTCGAAGCGAGGTACCTGCCAGATGTGCTATGGCAGAGACTTTACCCGCGGGCACCTAGTCAATCTCAATACTGCCGTAGGCATAATTGCGGCTCAGAGCATTGGTGAACCGGGTACCCAGCTAACACTGCGCACCTTCCACACCGGCGGTGTAGTCGGACTTGATATCACCAGTGGTCTACCCAGGGTAGAAGAGCTTTTTGAGGCAAGAGCACCTAAGGGGCAAGCAATTATCTCAGAAATACATGGTCTGGTTGACGTGATTCAGAATGAGGAAGGCAGAAGGATAAAGGTTACCAGCTCTGAGGTATTTCAGGATGAGTATTCACTTCCCGCTGGCTGGCAGGTTATGGTGGACAATGGTCAATGGGTAGATACAGGCACCGTACTAGCCACCCCAGCCCCTAAAGCTAAAGCTAAAGCGAAAACGAAAACGAAAGCGAAAGCGGTCGCCTTATCTGCCAAAACCCAGCCTACCCTAGCTCGCATCGCCGGTAAGGTAACCATTAAAAATAAACAACTTTTTATCAGTTATGAGGAGAAAGAGGAGCGAGAGTATGCTGTCCCATCCACAACCAGTATTCGGGTTCAGAGCGGGAACCAGATAAAAGCCGGGCAGCGACTCACCGATGGGTCGGTAAACCCACAGGACATATTGCGCATTTTGGGTAGAGAGGCTGCCGAACAATATATGGTGGATGAAGTACAAAAGGTATACCGCTCCCAGGGAGTGAATATAAATGACAAACATATTGAGATTATCATCCATCAGATGCTGACCAAGGTTCGCGTTGATTCTGCGGGAGACACTGAACTAGTGCCTGAAGAGCTGGTAGACAAGTTCGTTTACGAGAACATTAATGCCAAGGTGCTGGCTGAAGGGGGTGAGCCAGCTACTGCCCACACCGTGTTACTGGGCGTAACTAGAGCCTCACTGAGCACCGATAGCTGGTTAGCGTCGGCCTCCTTCCAGGAAACCACCAGAGTCCTTACCGAAGCCGCAGTTTACGGTAAGATAGACAAACTGGTTGGGCTTAAGGAAAATGTAATTATAGGTAAACTGATTCCAGCCCATTACCTGCCTCTCGAAGAAGCGCCGGAGTTAATAGCTGGCGAAGAGGAACCGGAGGAAGCACTAGAGTTGATGGCCGATGAAGGGCATGGAGAAGCAGCAAGCATTGTAACTGATGAAGACCTTGGAAAAGCACCGGATATACTAAATCGAGAAGAACCCGAGGGAAAACCGAGTTTGTCAGCTGAAGAGGATGAGAGTAAGGGAGAACCAGAGGAAGCATTAAACCTGATAGCTGACAAAAAGTCCGAGGAAGCACCAGACATATTAACTCCTGAAGAACCCGAAAATACAGCAAACCCGGCAGCTGGTGAGGAAGAAGATGAGGAAAAACCGGCCACATAGATTTCTTACCCGGGCATTTCAAAGAAAATAGAAGAGGGGGCTCCGCCTCTCTTTTGTTACCTTTCCCCATTCTTTGAGGGGATTGAGGGGGTGAGATAAAATAGCTCGCATCATATCAGGTAAACCTAGCGCCGAGGACATACCACTTGACACCAGCCTCCGACCGCGCCGCTTTGATGACTTCGTCGGACAGGATAAGATAAAGGGCAATTTGAACATAGCCATCACTGCGGCCAAAGGTAGAGGCGAGGCGCTAGACCATATACTACTCTACGGCCCACCCGGTCTGGGTAAAACCACTCTGGCTCATATCATCGCCGCTGAGATGGGGGTTAAGATCAGGATTACCTCGGGACCAGCGATTGAGCGCACCGGCGACATGGCAGCCATCCTAACCAATCTTCATAGCCAGGATGTACTCTTTATTGATGAAATCCACCGTCTCAATCGGGCAGTAGAGGAAATTTTATACCCTGCTATGGAAGAATTTGCTCTGGATATTATCATCGGCAAGGGGCCTGGTGCCAGGAGTCTGCGACTAAACCTGCCCAACTTTACCCTGATTGGTGCCACCACCCGCTTTGCCCTGCTGAG
>JAUVXN010000022.1 GCA_030603605.1 Dehalococcoidales bacterium
CGGCATCGGCATTGCGGAGAAGGGCTTTGACATGATAGTGGAATTATGGCAGGCTACACTGAGGGCAGTCGCCGAGTGCCCGTGTCAGGAGGGTTGCCCAAGCTGCATACAGTCGCCCAAGTGCGGCAATAACAATAAACCGCTGGATAAGGCGGCGGCTAAGGTGATACTGGAGGAGTTGCTGGGCTAAGGTTCGTTAGCAAAAATGTTAACTAGGTTATGCCGTAAGAGAATTTATTTCCACTCACCATCCCAAACTGTTTCTTCATAGTAAACATCCCCACCAACATAAGTAATAGATGCTATTTTAGACTTATCTTCTGGAAATAATGGCTGTAATCTTACTTTTCCATTAGCATCTATAAATGCCTCGCAATCAAAAGAAGTTCCTGTATCATCAACATAAATCAATCCCTTATCAGTTGTCTCAAAAACATTAAAAGAATGCATAGTACCTAATACATAACCACACCTTATTCCAGCTTTTTCAGCATTATTATGCAATCTCTCAGCAAAATCTGCGCAAACTTTAGGAGACTCAGGCTGAATCTTACCATCAATTATATTCCTAATCCTATCTAAATTTACATTACTCTCTGCAGACCCATAATAAAAACTACCAGCAGGCAAAATAAACTGATAACTAAACTGTTCTGTCTCATCAGACTTTAAAAAACTAAGTAAATCAGAATAAGTAGGATTCTTAGCATTCTTATTATTTATAAGAACTATAAACTCACCCTCATCATCATAGCACCCATTTCCTCCAATGGCCGTTCCAGAACTATCATAAACAATCCCCAAATAAAAGTCTTCATACTCGCCTGTCTTATAATCAATTTTATCATCTTGAACAATTGTTGGCATGGGAGTAACTACTGGCGGTTCAGGATCTGGAATAGGACTAATGGGAACAACTACTGGCGGTTCAGGATCTGGAATAGGACTAATGGGAACAACAGGCACTGGAGTATCATCGTTACCAATATCAAAAGTATTAGACCAGCCAGCTAAAAAATTATCTTTATAAGAGCTTATTGGTTGTACTCCCGCAAAGGCAAATATTATGACTAGGCATATCAATGAGAATATGGTTAATTTCATACTTGGCCATCGCCAGCTATTCTTTGCAACAACTCTCCACACCCAAATAAATAAAACAAGTTCTGTTAGGAAAATAAGACTCCCGACCAATGGACTTTGGACAAATTGCTGAGAGAATAATTTGATACCCGTCCAGATAATAAGGCCTAATAAAGATAGTATCGAAAGATTTAAAAGCAACCTGTATAGCCTTCCGATTACTTTATGCTTTCTGATGAAATAAATGAACCACTTTTCAATGGAGTAGATAAAAGAAAATCCGAACAATATCCAGAATGGTATGAAGCTCCCGATAAATATGCTGATTCCCAAACCGATAACAGAAAGAGCAAATATAAATAATAAAGCTATTAGCCAATTTTCAATTCTAAAATTAGCTGTCTTCTTAATGCTACTTTTACCAGTTTTTTTCTCATCAGGGCTTCCTTTACTATTCTCGGAATTGGTTAAAGGTATAGAATTGGGCTCAATAGAATCCTTAGAGCTTGCAGATTCTATGGTTGTTGGCTCCACATTGGATGGTTTTGTAGTTGGTGATACATCTTGAGGATTAATGAGCTTTATTAGGTTTTCCCATTCTTCTGAAGTTATTTTTGACTTTGGTGCTAGTATCCAATGAATTGGTTCACCCTTTGAAGTCTCCTTGCAGTGCCCGCTATGTTCCCTGGCGGCTTCGATACTGGAGAAATGTTTACCGCATTTGCCACATATTATATCCATAGGATAACCTCATCACTCCAGTGTAAATAATCTATGCTAATAAGCCTATTATGTCAATAGTTGACATAGATGCATCTCCATGTATTTCCCTTCCCCTGAAAAGTGCCCTATACTATAAATAGGGGAGTTAAAGAGGGGCGAAGCCCCTCTTCTATAAATTCTCCCCCTCTCCTTTGAAGGAGAGGGGGACTAAGGGGGTGGGGTAGATAGATATAAAGCAGGCCCTGAAGCGCAGTCATGATACCTGGTTTGGCAGGGCAATGCACCTGTTTGACCGCCCGGCTATAGGTGATGAGGTATGGTCGGAGCTGGAGGAACTGCTCATTGCCGCCGATGTAGGGGTCAACACTACCGAAAAGCTCATTGAGAAAGTAAAACAGCGAATGACCAGGGAGAAGATTGACCAGGGTTCGCAGGTACGTGCTGCCTTGCAGGCAGAAATGGTCGATATCCTGAGGATTGCTCCACAAGAAATCCCTGACAACCCGTCTCTGCCAAGGGTTATTCTGGCAGTGGGTGTCAATGGCGGTGGTAAGACGACATCTATTGCCAAGCTTGCTTATAGCTTGAAGAATAAAGGTAAGAGTGTTATCTTGGTTGCGGCTGATACCTTTCGGGCGGCGGCTATTGACCAGCTCAAGCACTGGGGGCAGAGGGTGGGGGTAGATGTTATTGCCCATCAGCCCGGGGCTGACCCGGGGGCGGTGGTCTACGATGCTCTGCAGGCGGCGCGCAGTCGGCAGGTTGATGAAGTAATTATTGATACTGCCGGCAGATTGCATACCAAGTTCAACCTGATGGAGGAGCTTAAGAAGATTAAGAGAGTGGCGGCTAAGATTGATGCCACCGCACCGCATGAGGTAATCCTGGTGCTTGATGCCACCACCGGTCAAAACGGTTTGACCCAGGCCAGGTATTTCGTTGAGGCGGTAGGCGTAACCGGCATCTTTCTGGCTAAACTTGATGGCACTGCCAGGGGTGGCATAGTCCTGGCTATTTGTAATGAGTTGCAAATCCCAATCCAGTTCGTCGGTGCTGGTGAGAAGCTGGAGGATATGGCACTCTTTGATGCGGAGTCTTTTGTCGAGGCACTCTGCTCCTGATTTTTGGAGGGACAAATGATTACCATAAGTATAGACCCGGTAGCCTTTACCATTGGCTCAATTGAGGTCAGATGGTACGGCATCTTTGTTGCCCTGGCTATTGCGGTGGTTGCATTGTGGATAGTGCGAGAGGTTAAAAAGGGAGCCAACATTTCTTATGATACTGTTTTCACGGCGGCGCTGGTCGGTATCCCTTCCGGGGTAGTATTTGCAAGATTGCTCCATGTCATTGATGGCTGGGAGTACTACAGCCAGAACCTGGGGCAGATAATCGGCGGCGGCGGTCTAACTGCCTATGGTGGTGTTCTAGGTACCGCCCTGGGTATCTGGGTTTATAGTAAATTCAGCAAGTTTCAGTTCGGCTACTTTGCCGATGTTGCAGCGCCGGGCATCATACTATCTCAGGCGGTGGGCAGGGTGGGTTGCACCATAAATGGCTGCTGCCACGGCATATCAACTTCCCTACCCTGGGGCGTTATCTACACCCACCCTAATAGTTTTGCTCCTCTTGGGATAGCCATTCATCCCACACAGCCCTATGAATTGATATATAACCTTATAGTTTTTGGGGTACTACTGAAATTGAGGGGGCGATTTAAGCCTGACAGTTCGCTGTTTCTCATCTACCTTGGGCTGTACTCTTTATGGCGCCTCGGCAGTGATTTCCTGCGACCGGGGACACCATTTCTCTTTGGCTTACATCAGGCTCAGGTGATTGCCATAGTAGTCTTGGCCATTGCCATCCCGTTACTGGCTTTGAGGACGAGATGGGTTAAAGTAGGGAGTTCTGCTGAATAGAAGGTGACCTTTTTCTAAAACCTGTCTCTCTGCCATTCTCAGTCTGTCAGTGAACAAACTGGCTGATTGTTATACATCTTAGGCATATATAGAGCATGACTAACGGTTTAGGTTCTTCTCTGTCTTACATGCCTATTGTACCTGCCTCCGCTCTTGTGACTATGGGAGCCATTGCCACCGTTGTCAGAAAGAGGGAGTGCCTTAATAACATCAATCGCCCTATGGCTAAGTGTTTTTCCATTGAGGCCAGTAATTGCGGCTTGGCCTTCAGATTGTGACGGCATTTCAACAAATCCGTATCCCCTAGATTGACCACTGCCAATATACTTATCGTTCATAATGGTTACAGATATCACTTCTCCGAAAGCCATGAACTCTCGTCGCAGTTCCTCCTCAGTCACACCCAGAGATAAGTTGCCCACATAGATATTCATACGGCCCATCCTTCTTTGGTGATTGGGTTAGTCTTGGCCTACTGTCTGTAACTAACGCCTAAACTAATAGTTCTTCGGAGTTATGAATATATTTTATGTGTCTTAAGCAGAAATAAATGAAGAGGGAGTTTAATATCTTCTCTGTCTTCCTCCGCCAAATCCACCGCCTCTGTCATCAGAGCGAGGCCGAGCCGCATTAACATTAAGTGTCCGTTCCCTTAAGGTTTTCCCGTTGAGGCCAGTAATTGCGGCTTGACCTTCAGACACTGATGGCATTTCAACAAACCCGAATCCTTTTGGTCGTCCACTATACTTGTCCGTTATGATATTTACGGATTCAACCTTTCCAAAAGTTAGGAATTCTTGGCGTAACTCCTCCTCAGTTATCTCATAGGATAAGTTACCCACATAGATTTTCATATTAGTGCTCCTTTTACTTAGTTTCGTAACCCCACGACGACTGTCTTGTCCCAAGTACCTATGCTGAGCTCGACCAGAAACATTAGCTAATTAGTTGCTTTCTGGTTTACCCGTAATTGCGCCTTCGTCTGGCGCTCTTTTGCGCTTTCAAACGTGCCGTCTCTCCTTTGGACAGAAAATGACGATGGGCCTTTGCCTCGCGCATAATTCCACTCGTCTGTACCATCCTTTGAAAGCGACGCAACAGGGAATCCTGGGATTCACCTTCACGTATCGAGACTTCTAACGACATAACACACCAACACATTCTAGGGACATGCACGGGCCAATTATCCTCAGCCCGTGTATGTCCTGAGGTCGAACCCCAGCATTACCTACTCATTCTGACTTTACGGTAGCAATCGCTACAGTAAACTGGCCTATCACCGCGAGGTTCAAAGGGTACCTCGGTGCTCTTGCCACACTCGGCGCATGTTGCAGGAAACATCTGGCGTCTGGACCCATAGTTATTGGTTCCATAACGCTCTGACTTCCTTGCCTGGCGGCACTCGGGACAGCGCTTGGGCTCATTAGTATAGCCCCTGGATTGGAACAGCTCTTGTTCCTCAGCGCTGAAAGTGAAGGTAGCCCCACAATCGGAACACTGGAGAGACTTGTCCTGAAAACTCATTGGATGACCTCCTCTCTTCTAAATTTTAGTTAGAGCTCGGTCACCCAATACTAGATTAGTCTAAAGCGAAAAAAAAGCTTGTAATAACCTACACTGAAACTAACGCTTTATTTTACACTAAAGAGAACCTCTTTGTCAAATGAGCGTGGGTTCCCGTTTGCGCGAGGTTACTTTTTACACTGTGGTACCTCCCTTTGTAGTAACAATATGACGGAAGGCGTCTTACGTGACCCAGCTAGCTGAGAGCGAAGTCTGAGGGATTTCCCTAAAACCTATCCTTCAGGTTTTTGCGCAGGAGCACGTGGCGCCAGCTACCTGCCTTAGTGTGCATCTCTTTTATTCTGGGGATATATTTAATTGCCGGAAGCAGCAGTATACCTATGGAAAAAATTATGAACTCCCACGAGTGATATTTCAGCCAGGCGAGGAAGGGGAAGCAGAGGAAAGCTAAACTGTAGCTGAGAGTGGGGTAGTGTGTTAGCAGTAGGCTAATTCCGAAGATGGCAGCATAAAAGGGGATGCCCCAGGGCATAAAGTAAACAAGGACGCCGATGCAGGTGGCTCCTCCTCTCCCGCCACGGAACTTGAGAAATACCGGGAAGCCGTGACCTATTACCACCGCCGCTCCGGCGAAAAGCTGGGCTACCAATGGCGCTCCCAGCCAGCGAGCTAGGGCAACGGCAGCGACTCCCTTGCTGATGTCTACTGCCAGGACGGTGATACCCGCCGCAAATCCCACCTGGTAGAAGACATTCATGGCTCCCATATTTCGTGTGCCTACTTTGCGAATATCTATTCCTTTCCTGAGACGACCCATGATATAGGCCGTGGGAAAAGAGCCAATCAAATAGGCACCTATTATAGCGGTGGCAATATAAAGAATCTGACTACTCATACCTGTCATATCCGGTGAACTTAAAAAGTTTTTTAGTCATTATCTTATCTCGGTTTGCTTTGAAGGCGCAAAATCCAGGATATTGAGTCTGAGTTTCTCCTTCCCACCCCACCGGTCTATTTCCAGATTATAGACGATATCAAGGGGCGAGGCTACCTCGGCCAGATATTTGCCTAACCTGAAAGCGACCCCATCCCATGCACAGCCATCCTGTTTCAGTTTCAGCCTCAGGTGCGCTCCATTATTACCCATAGTACGGCAATCAATAACCTCTACCCCGCGACTAAGGAAAATAGGCACCGGATTGCCACGCCCAAAGGGAGCCAACTGTTGAGTTATCTGGAAAGTATCTCCACCAAGGTCAGGCAGGGTAACACTGGCGTCAATATCCAGGCGGGGACGGAGGTCAACCTCGGCCAGCTGGGTGGTTGCCAATTGCAGAAGCGTCTGCTTCAGGCGAGTCAAATTCTTGGTCGGCAGGGTAAAGCCGGCAGCCTGCGAGTGCCCGCCAAACTGGGAGAGCAGGTTACGGCACTGGTTCAGGGCAGCGATAATATTGAATTCGGGAATACTGCGACAACTGCCGATACTCGTCTTCTTACCGGTTTTGACAACCATTACCGGTCGGTAAAATTCCTCCGTTAGTCTACCGGCTACCAGTCCGGCAATGCCGATGGGATAGTCCTTATCGCTGGCGACCAGAAGTGGCGAAATTCCCATTGCCAGTACTTGTTCTCTAGCCTTAGCCAGGGTGGTGGTGGTTAGCCTTTGTCGTTCCGCATTTTTCCCTTCCAGCCATATAGCTAGCTGGTTTGCTTCCCGTGGTGAGTCCGTCATCAGCAATTTATAGCTGGTCAGGGCGTGTTCCAGTCTGCCGGCAGCATTCAAGCGCGGGGCGATAACCCAGGAGATACTTTCGGCATCAAGACTCCCTGTATTTAGTCCAGCCTGGGTTATTATTTCCCTGATGCCGAGGCGGGGGGTGGTATTCATTTGCTTCAACCCTTCCTTTACCAGATACCGGTTTTCTCCCAGTAATGGCGATATATCAGCAATAGTGCCTAGGGCTACCAGGTCCATTAGCTTATCTACGTGTTGCTCTTTACCAAGACTTTGAAACAGAGCTTGAAGCAGTTTGAGCGCCACGCCAACGCCGGCTAGTTCTGAGAAAGGATAGGTTGAGTTGGGCAACTTGGGGTCAACAATAGCAATAGCGGGTGGGATTTCGGACAGCGGAGTATGGTGGTCGGTAATAATTACATCAAGCCCCATCCTTCGTGCTTTCTCAACTTCGGGCAGGTTGGTAATGCCACAATCAACAGTAATAATCAGGCTCACACCTTGCCGGTAGAGGTTCTCCAGGGCAGCTTTTTTCAGCCCATAGCCCTCTGTCAGGCGATGTGGTATGTAGGGGATAGCCTTGCTGCCAAGCGTTGAAAGTCCCTGGACAAGCAGGGCAGTGGCGGTTATGCCATCAGCATCAAAGTCTCCGTAGATGGCAATCTTTTCGCTGGAGAGCAAAGCTCGGTAAACTCTGGCTACTGCTTGGTGCATATCGGGCAGTAGAAAGGGGTCGCCGGAAAGACTCTTATCACCGGCAACGAAGGATTGTAATTGAAATGGTTCGGTTAGACCACGATTATATAGAAGCTGAACTATTAGTGGGGGAAAGCCTGAGGCGTTAACTAGTTGTTTGTCTGGAGCCGGTGGCAGAAGATTCCAACGACAGTGACTCAAGCTTACACCTCAGAATATTCTCGGAAGATTAGGACTGAATTATGACCCCCAAAACCAAAGGAATTGGAAAGAGCGGTGGTAACCTTGGCCCGGCGAGCGACATTAGGTACATAATCTAAGTCACATTCAGGGTCAGGGTGGGTAAGGTTGATGGTCGGCGGTACGATACCATGTTTGATAACCATAATGCAGATTGCTGCCTCAATAGCTCCAGCACAGCCGATAAGATGGCCCGTCATTGACTTGGTGGAACTTATCGGAATACGGTAGGCATAATCACCAAAAGCGGTTTTTATGGCTCTGGTCTCGGTTATGTCATTTAGCGGGGTAGAGGTGCCGTGAGCATTGATATAATCAACTTCGCTGGGAGCAATTCCTGCCCTTTCCAGAGCTATTTGCATGGCTCTGGCAGCAATTTCTCCATTTTCAGCTGGTTGGGTAATATGATAGGAATCAGCCGTAGCACCATAGGCTATAATTTCACCCAGAATATTAGCTCCCCGCTTTTGGGCATGGGCAAGATTTTCCAGGATTAAAGCACAAGCCCCTTCGCCAATGACAAAGCCATCACGCTCGGCATCAAAAGGACGGGAGGCTAATTGTGGCTCGCTGTTTCTGGTTGAGATGGCTTTAAGGGCATTGAAGGCAGTGATACCTATCGGGTTTATTATTGACTCGGTGCCACCGGCTATCATAACCTCAACATCACCGTGCTTGATAAGTTCGTAGGCAGCGCCGATGGCATCTGAACCGCTGGAGCAGGCTGACGTGATACAGAGGTTTGGCCCTTTAACCCCCAGCGCAATGGATACCTGGGCGGCGGCTATATCGGCTATCATCATCGGTGCTAAGAACGGGCTTACTCTGTTTGGTCCCTTTTCCAGTAGCACCTTGCTTTGTTCAAATAAGGTAGTCAGTCCGCCAATCCCGCTGCCAACTATGACGCCGATGTTATCCTGATTTCTGTTATCAATTTCCAGTCCAGCTTGTTTTACTGCTTCGGGGCTGGCAGCTACCGCCAGTTGAGCAAAACGGTCCATACGGTGGGCATCCTTGCGGCTCATGTAATTGGTAGGCTCAAATCCCTTTACCTCACCGGCGAACTTGGTTCCAAGAGGCTCAGGGTCACACAATGTAATGTAGTCAATCCCGGACTTCCCAGCAATAAGGTTTTCCCAGGTAGTGGCGATATCCAGACCAAGGGGACTGACAGTACCTATTCCCGTAACTACTACTCTATTTTTGCTATTTATCGGGCTTACCTCCTGGTGTGATGAGTCCTGTGGTTAAGATTACTAAGCTAATTTTTACCACAATTTTAGGTTGTTTGCAAGTGTAGCGATAGTTTTGACCCGCCGTGAATCCTGACAGTATAATGGCTATAGGGTGTTTAAGAGGGGCGTCACCTAATAAAACCTGCAAGAACGGAAATGAAGCTGAACGGAATTAGAAGAACAAAGATTGCTTTAGATAGCCTGGGCTGTAAGCTCAACCAAGCCGAGGTAGAGCTTTTAGCCAGGCAATTGACTGATGCAGGGTGCAGGCTGGTATCAGCGGTGAATGAAGCTGATGTCTATATCCTGAATACCTGCACGGTTACCCATATTGCCGACCGCAAGTCCCGCCATCAGCTTCGCCTGGCTCATCGCCGGAATCCTGATGCCCGACTGGTAGCTATTGGCTGCTATGCGGAGCGGTCACCTCAGGAACTGGCTCAGATTGAGAGTGTCGACCTTGTCCTGGGCAATGAGCAGAAACCGTATCTACTACAACGACTGCATGAGTCCGGTTGCCTGAGCCAACCACTCTCTATTCGGACGGATTGCCATTATGATGGTCGTCGGACTCGCGCCTTCATCAAGGTTCAGGATGGTTGTAACAACTTTTGCGCCTACTGCATTGTGCCCTTGGTGCGGGGAAGCGAGAAAAGCGTGCCGGTTGACCAGGTAGTTACCGAAGTCAGGCAGCGGGCGGCTGAAGGTTGCCGAGAGGTAGTGCTGACCGGAACCGAAATTGGTTCGTATAGTTATAATGGGGTTAATCTAAGGGAGTTACTGGAGCATATCCTGACTGAGACTGATGTAATCAGGTTAAGGCTATCCTCTCTTCAGCCCCAGGAGCTTTCCCCTGAGCTTATCGGGTTATGGCGTGACCGCCGACTGTGCCCGCATTTCCACCTGTCTCTCCAGAGCGGCAGTGACGGAGTGCTCGGTCGTATGAAACGGCATTATACCACTGCTGATTATCAACAAGTCGTCTCTCTGATTCGCGAGATTTTGCCTGAAGCAGCTATTACCACCGATATTATTGTGGGCTTCCCCGGTGAGACTGAGGCAGAGTTTCAGGAAAGCTACGATTTTTGTCGGCGGATGAAATTTGCCCGTATCCATGTCTTTCCCTACTCACCGCGCCGGGGAACTGAAGCAGCGCAGATGCCCCATCAGGTGGAAAATAAAGTTAAAAAACAGCGAAGCCAGAAGATGCTGACTTTAGCCAGGGAAAGCGCCCGGAACTTCAGCCGACAATTTCTGGGCAGGACTATGCCGGTATTATGGAAGAAGCAGACCGGTGGTATCTGGTCTGGCCTTACGGATAACTACATCAAGGTGTATGCTAGGAGTAGCGAGGATTTAACCAATAAGCTGTTGCCGGTGAAGCTGGTGGAAATTAGTGGGGATGGAGTGTGGGGGGAGGGAGTTGACAAGTAGGTGAAATATGCGCCTCGCTGAGACGAAATAGACAAATAGAAGGAGGTGAGTTATGCATCCATCTGACAGTAGCGAACAACGGAAGGCAGAAGTAGCTCTAATTGCGGGATTGTCAAAAGAACTTGGTGTGTCTCTACAAAAAAGAGAACTCGATCTGACAACCTGTGCTATACAGATTGACGGATACTCTGAGAATCCGCCTATCATGTGTGAAGCTTGGGCGCATAGAGGGAAACCCAAGGGCGGTCAACCTCATAAAGTGTTGACAGATGCATTTAAATTACTGTTCGCCGACACAGTATTAGGTAAAATACATAGGAAGATATTAGTCTTTGCTGACGAAGCTGCTAGAAAGCCTTTTGTTGAGGATAAATGGCAGGCTCAGTGCTTGAAACACTTTGGTTTTGAAACCTATGTGGTATCCCTACCAGAGGAGCAATTAGAAAGGATTAAGAAGGCGCAAGAGAGACAACGTAGGTGATAGTTTGGTAGACATATGACCTATCTCTCCATCCCCTCTACAACTCTGAAATAGTAGTCGTCTTGCTTATCCCACCTCCACCCCCCAAACACCCAACGCTTCACTCTGTCTCTATGCCGTGTGTCAGCACTTCTCTCATATGTTTACCCGGCATCAGGAAGTCTTCTTCGGAGACGGCTTGCCCAATGAGCCTCAGCCTTTCCAGCAGGGCGTAGAAGTTGATTGCCCAGCCGATGCCAAATACCCTTGGAGAAAAAAGTCGGTTCTCATAGGGGTTCCAGTAAGCTTCCTTGAACTTCTCAATGGTAGGCATGCGAAAGTCATACGGTACGAAACCAGTAATTACCCCGTGCCACTTTCTCTCTCCCTTGGGCTTTTCCAGCTCCTGGCATATTGCCGCCATGGTGAGAGCCATTGCTGTAACTTGAATTAGCCTTTTAAACCATTTACCGTTCATAGCTGCTCCTTTGCGTCCTTCTTAATTTTAATTCCCATAACCACTGAGGTCTCAATCTGTTGCTGGGGGATGTCCCAGTATGTCTTTAGCAGTTTGTCCTTATCCGGTAACAGGCTGAAGCCGTGCCCCTTGTAAAAATCAATTGCCCAGCGAGCATCAGCCCATGTCCCGACCAGCAGGCGAGAAGTAGTAACCAGACCCATAAGGTCTTTTAAGAGTTTACTACCTATTCCCTGCTTTTGCCACCGGGGTAATACATAGGCATGGCGGATAAGGGTAACATCTTTAATCGGTTCAATCCCCATTATTCCAATCAGCTCTCCATTTAACTCCCAGCCGAAGAAGCTCATACGCCTCATTTCTCGCTCAAGTTCGTTCATAGGCATATAGGGCTCGTGATAACAGTCGGCTGGTATAATACCATCATAGGCTTTGGCTGCCTCGTTGATGATAGAATATATCCTCTGGGTATCATCCGCCTGGCACCTGCGAATCATAAGCTATCGTCTTTAAATTATACCATTAAGGGGTCATTTATCAAGAAGGTTGTGGGTGGAGATTGATAAGCAATCTTATAATTTGTATTCTGAAATCAATTTATGCTACAATTAATGCCAGAATTGCAAGCTGATTCCATCTTCAGGATGGGTCTTATCTAAGGCTCTGCAGTAAGCATCCCCTGATATAAATTTTTCAGCCAGAAAAGGAGTCCAAATGGAGGATAAAACTAGAAGCATACTCAGAACAAGATTGGGGCAAGAAGGCTACCAGAAACTTATGAAGATAGATAATCTCAAACTTCACCAATTCATCGCTAAATATATTGAGCTCTGCAATCCTGATAAGGTGTTTGTCTGTGCTGATTCCAGTGATGATATCGACTATATCAGGCAATCGGCGATAAGAAACGGAGAGGAGAGTGAACTCGCCATCAAGGGTCACACCGTTCATTTTGACAGTTATTATGATCAGGCCAGAGATAAGGAGCACACCGATATTCTTATCTCCAGGGGCGTTGACTTGGGTTCAGTCATAAGTACGAGAGATAGAGATGAAGGGCTAAGGGAAGTTCATGGGTTTCTCAGAGACATCATGAAAGGCAAGGAGCTTTATGTATGCTTCTTCTGTTTGGGACCGACTAAATCTGAGTTCTCAATACCCTGCGTCCAGCTTACTGATTCCAGCTATGTGGCTCACAGTGAGGACCTTCTCTATCGGCCAGGCTACGATGAATTCGTTAGACAGGGTTCTTCAGCTCATTTCTTCAAGCTTGTCCATTCCCAGGGAGAAGTGGATGAAAGGAAAGTATCCAAAAATCTGGATAAGCGGAGAGTATATATTGATATTGAAGATGAGGTCGCGTATAGCACAAACACTCAATACGGTGGTAACACCATTGGACTTAAAAAGTTGTCGATGCGCTTGGCCATTAGCCGAGGGGCGAATGAAGGTTGGTTGACTGAGCACATGTTTATTATGGGGATTCACGGTCCGGGAAATCGGGTAACTTACTTTACCGGGGCTTTCCCCTCGCTCTGTGGGAAAACCTCTACCGCTATGCTGGAAAATGAAACCATCGTCGGCGATGACATAGCTTACCTCGGAAGGAAGAACGGGGAAGTTAGGGCGGTCAATGTCGAAAAGGGGATGTTTGGAATAATAATGGGGGTAAATTCTAAAGATGACCCGATTCAGTGGAAAGCGCTTCATAGTGCCGGGGAGGTTATATTTTCCAATGTACTGGTTACAGAAGATAAGCATGCGCATTGGGTTGGCAAGGATGGAGATGTCCCTCCTCGAGGCTGCAACCATTCCGGGGAGTGGTTCATTGGGAAAAAGGATGATAAGGGCAGAGAGATACCACCCTCACACTCCAATGCCCGGTTTACCCTTGACTTGAGAATGTTTGAGAATTTAGATTCGAGGCTTGATGACCCTCTTGGTGTCGTGGTGGGTGGAATGGTCTATGGAGGCAGAGATTCGGACACCTGTGTACCGGTTGAAGAGTCTTTTGACTGGGTACACGGAATCATAACTAAAGGAGCTTCATTGGAATCCGAGACCACCGCTGCTACATTGGGCAAAGAAGGCATAAGAGAATTTAATCCTATGTCCAACCTGGACTTTCTATCCCTGCCGATAGGCAAATATATCCAGATAAATCTGGATTTTGGCAAAGACTTGAAGAACCCGCCGCTCATTTTTTCGGTTAATTACTTCTTGAAAGACGGAGAGGGTGAGTTTTTGAATGAGAAAGAGGATAAAAAGGTTTGGTATAAGTGGATGGAATTGCGTGTTCACAATGAAGTTGGCTTTATCGAAACACCTACCGGCAGGATACCTAAGTACGAGGACCTTAAGAGGTTGTTTAAGGAAGTATTCGATAAGGAGTATAAGCAAGAGGACTATAATGAGCAATTCACGATAAGGATTCCAGAGAATTTAGCCAGGATTGACCGGATAAAGAAGATTTATGAGACTCAAGTTTCTGGTACACCCGGGATAGTATTTGACTTATTGGAAGAACAAAAGGAGAGATTGAACAAGGCGAGAGAAAGATACGGGGAGTACATCTCGCCGGACAAGCTCTGACCATAAGTACGGCTGAGCCGCACCCCGAAGTGGCGGATTGGCTGGGTCATGCCAGTATACAGGTAACGCTTGATACCTATAGCCACGTTGCACCAGGACTACAGGAAGCTGCAGCTAACGGATTTGATGAACTTTTAAATGCCCAACCCAAGGTTAGCCTATAATCGGATTGCCATCGAATTCGCCTATGGGTTTCTTGTATTTTTCTTCCAGATATCCATCTCGCACTAGATACTTCATTAAATCAGCTGCAACCTCGAAGAAATATCTAGAAACCTCTTTTAGATACGATAATTCGGTTTGCAAACTATCCCCAATTGCTCCCTGTGAGCGTTGAACTGCTTTCTTATAATCACTGTCAATTCTTGCTAGGTTATGAACTATGCAATGCCTACGAGCTAGAGGCTCGATAATATCCTTATAGCTTTTCATTTTTTTCAGCCGACTATATATGTCCTCTTTTCTAAATCTCTTACCTCCTTGTCGAACAGCTCTAATAACATTCCCAACAAAGCCTTCCCAAGCGGCTGCCGCACTTACTACTGCCATATTACAGAGTCGTGACTCATAACCCAGCTCAGCCATCAACACTATTAAGCCATTAGGTAATTTTAATGCATGCTTTTTGTATGCGAACTGTGTGTGGACTACGAGTTGAATATTAAGCTCTAGACTTCCCTGAAAAATCTGAAGTGGTCCTTCCGCTTTTTTTGAATAGGGCAACAAACGATGCGTCATTCCCTTGACCTTTGTTAGCAATTTGTTAGCAAAATTTGAAAAGACCTCTTGACCGTTTGCTATTCTTACGCTAATTTAGCTTCAAAAACTGGCGCGCCCAGAGGGATTCGAACCCACGACCCTCGGTTCCGAAGACCGATGCTCTGTCCGCTGAGCTATAGGCGCTAATAGGGTGGGGTGAGTGGAGGGATTCGAACCCTCGGTCTCCAGGGCCACAACCTGGCGCCTTAACCACTAGGCGACACTCACCACAGATTACATAAGAATTATAGCTGAAAATCGCTGTCCTTTCAATGTGCTGACGGGTTGCCTGTTGAGCAAATAGCTATTTTTCGGCAAATTGAACTATAGTAACCCCATCTCCCCCTTCCCCGTAATCACCGAGTCGGTATGATTTGACCAGAGGATGCTTGTCAAGTTCCTCTCGGACTACCCGGCGCAGAGTCCCGGTGCCTTTACCGTGAATGACCCTGACCTGGAATAAGCCGGCCATAAAAGCATCATGCAGGTACTGGTC
>JAUVXN010000122.1 GCA_030603605.1 Dehalococcoidales bacterium
ATAACGAGGCACATAGGGTTTTGGTCCAAGGAAGAAATAATCGCCCAATTAAAGAAAATGGGGATAGATTAATTGGAAGGTTTGCTGAGCAATATAGGTGACATTATCCAGAACCAGGGCTGGCTTGCCTTTCCTGCCTGCTTTCTGGGAGGCATAATCTCCAGTGCAAGTCCCTGCGTCCTGGCGATGATACCCCTTGTTATCGGCTACGTTGGTGGTTATGCTGAAGGTTCACAGAAGAAAGCCATTCAATATTCACTGGTCTTTACCCTTGGTCTAACCATAACCTTTACCGGTCTGGGAATAATAGCCGGCGCCATGGGTCGCCTGTTTGGTGATGTCGGCAGCTTCTGGAATTATGTCCTGCCTCCAGTGGCTATCTTACTCGGGCTGCAACTACTGGGGGCTTTTAAGTTCATTAAATTCAATATTGGCATATCGCAGCGATTCTTACCCAAAAGGAAGGCGCTGCTTGGTGCTTTATTAATGGGGCTTTTCTTTGGAATAGTGGCTTCTCCCTGTGCTACGCCGGTGCTGGCGGTAATATTAACCTTCGCCGCTATCCAGAAACAACTTGCATACAGTGGAGGTTTACTCCTGGCCTATGCTCTGGGACACTGGGTGCTGATACTTGGCGCCGGCATATCAGCGGGATTTGCCCAGAGAGTGCTGGAGTCCAAAGGAATCAGCAACTTTTCTAGCTATTCCAAAAAGGTAGCAGGGGTGATTTTAATAGGGACAGGAATATATCTGCTAACCTACCTGCTTTAATAATACTGCCATAGCTGTTAGTATCAATTAAGCTGCTCGGCTAGACAGAAGTTACAAGCACTTTCATAGGAGGTAATGTGGGAGAAAGAAGGCTCGGCCTATGGGAGAAGTATCTGACCCTATGGGTCGCTTTATGTATCGGCGCCGGCACAGCCCTGGGGAGGGTATTCCCACAGATTTCCGACACCTTGGCCAAGCTGGAAGTAGCCCATATCTCTATCCCCATTGCCATCTGCCTGTTTGCCATGATTTATCCCATAATGGTGCAGATAAGCTTTGAAGAGATTAAGAAAGCGGTTCTTAGTCCGAAGCCGATAGCTCTTACCCTATTTGCCAACTGGGTAATAAAGCCGTTTACCATGGCACTGTTCGCCTGGCTTTTCTTGAGCGTGATTTTTGGTCGCTTTTTAACACCGGAGCAAATACAGGATTACCGGGCGGGGCTGATACTTCTGGGAGTGGCGCCGTGTACCGCCATGGTCCTGATGTGGAGCTACCTGGCACGGGGCAATATGGGGCATACCCTGGTTATGACCGCCATTAACTCGTTGACCATGGTAATATTTTATGCCCCGCTGGCTATGCTTCTGCTGGGCATCTCAGGCATACAGGTTCCGTGGGAAACGATAGCCCTATCGGTAGCCATATATATCGGCACGCCACTGGTAGCCGGTTATCTAACCCGGAGCCAGGTAATTAAACGAAAGGGTATGGAGTGGTTCAAAACCAGACTAGTTCCCCCCTTAAGTAAACTCTCAATCATTGCCCTGCTGGTAACATTAGTTGTGCTTTTCACCTTTCAAGGCTACCTGATTATCGAATTACCGGCCATCATAGGCATGATATCTATAGGGATACTGGTAAACATATTGGTTGTATTTGGTGTCACCTATATTGCCGGCAGAATGATGCATTTATCCTATGAAGATGCATCGCCAGCAGCCATTATTGCCGGCAGCAATCACTTTGAGGTGGCTATAGCCGTAGCTACCACCCTCTTCGGTGTCGCCTCAGGGGCAGCCCTAGCTACAGTGGTTGGTGTTCTGACCGAGGTTCCGTTTATGCTCATCCTGGTACAACTGTGCAAGGCTACTAAGGGCACATTCCATAAGCAGTCACCGGAGGTAAAGCTATAAAGCCCCTACAAAATGTTGCCATAATTTAATTAGTGTGTTATAATATCCATTTAGTAGAATCAAAGAGGAAATAAAATGTGAACCTTTAAGCTGGTCCGGAGAGGCTGGCAAGGGAAGATAAAGGAAATAAGTAGCAAGGCCTCTTGCCAGCCACGGCAAGAGGTATTTTTATGTCTAAAAAAATCATAATGACCCCAGAGGATATCAGACGAACTCTGGCCCGCATTGCCCATGAAACTATAGAGCGAAATAAGGCTATTGAGCACCTGATACTGGTCGGCATGCGCACTCGCGGTGTACCATTAGCCAAGCGGCTGGCGGCCAATATAGAAGACTTTGAGGGATTAAAAATACCGGTCGGCGCTTTAGATATCACTCCCTATCGGGATGACCTTACCTCACTAAATCGGCAACCTCTCGTCAAACGCACTGATATTCCGGCCAATATTGATGACAAATCTATAGTTTTAGTTGATGATGTCCTCTACACTGGGCGCAGCACCCGGGCTGCCATGGATGCCCTTACCGACCTGGGACGACCCCAGTCAATTCAATTAGCCGTCCTTGTTGACCGCGGTCACCGTGAGCTACCGATACGAGCTGACTATGTGGGTAAGAACATACCCAGCTCCAGAGATGAGGAAATACAAGTTCAACTGGTAGAAACCGACGGCATAGACGAAGTAACCATCATAAGCGTAGCTAACAGCAAACCTCCCAGAAGTGAATTGAGGAAGGTAGGCACCTTCAAAAGGAGTTATTATGGCTCTGGCAAATAGAAGTCTAGTAACCATAGATGATTTATCCAATGGGGAAATAGATGGACTGTTTTCCCTGGCTGATGAAATGTCAGACTCTATGAACGAGCAGTTTGGTGTATGCCAGGGCAAGATTATGGCCAGCCTGTTTTTTGAACCTAGCACCAGGACGCGGCTGTCATTTGAGACGGCGATGCACCGACTTGGGGGCAGTGTCATAAGTGCGGTTGATGTAAAGACAACTTCGCTGGCTAAAGGTGAAAGCATTGCTGATATGGCGAGGGTGGTCGGGAGCTACGCCGATATAATTGTCATCAGGCACCCCTGGGAGGGAGCCGCCAAAGTCGTTGCCGATTATGCCGGTATCCCGGTAATAAATGCCGGCGATGGAGGGCATCAGCATCCAACACAGACCCTATGCGACCTTTATACCATCAAGAAGGAGAGGCAGACCATCAAGGGACTAAAGATTGCTCTGTGGGGAGACTTGAAGTATGGACGAACCATACATTCCCTAATTTTCGCTCTGGCAAAGTTCGGAGCGGATATTCTTTTTTTCCCTAGCCCGGGTCTGGAGGTGCCAGAGCATGTTATCAAAAAGTTAATCATAGAATATGGCGGCGAGCTGGAAAAGTATGAGGCTCTAGGCCAGACAGTAAAAGATAGCCTTTTCCCCCTTGATGCTATATATATGACACCAAGCAGCCCTCATCAATTAGCAATGATGCCTGATATCAATATTGAGGTCGA
>JAUVXN010000085.1 GCA_030603605.1 Dehalococcoidales bacterium
CCCCTCGAAGAGTCCTTCAGCCGAAGGACCTTTATCCCCCTTCCCCTTATTAAGGGGAAGGGGGGAGGGGCTATGTGAGAGGGATTTCGTCCCTCTAAAACTCCCCGCTTTTATTATTCTCCTTCAAATTTATCGTCTCCACCCTTATCCCAACTTCTCCCACCAGCTCCACCAGCCGCTGATGAAGTTCAGGGCAATAGTTGATATATATGCTGGACAGCCTGAGGTTAATAACCCTTTCCTCACTGGTTACACTTAGCTTTACCACATCCTGCCCGGGGAAGTCCCTAAGAGCGGCAATTAATTTATGAAGATTGGTTTTATCCGTCTCTTCGTCACTGGTCTGACTGAGGCTGATTACCAGTCGGCGACTTTCGGCAGGGGTGGTGCTGGCTGTAGTTTCTTCAGCTACCACCGGCTCTTCCTCAGGTGGAGAAGCAACAATCTCTTCAGCCGGGACTGCCGGCTGGTAACGGCGCACCTTATCACAGCTTAGCTGCACACGGTCATCTCTCAGCCTTACCTTACCCTCAACCAGCAGGATATTACCCTCCTCCCACAGGTCACCGGTATCAGTATAGACCTTGGGCCAGACCATAGCCTCAATCTGCCCATCAAGGTCTTCAAGAATGGCGCTGACAAAGGGACGTCTATCCCTGGTAAAGAGATGGCGAACCGAGGCCACCATTCCAGCAACGACTACAGTTTGCCCGACCAGTTCGGCATCAATCTGACCACAAAGAGTGGTATCTCCCGATGCCACCTCACCGGCAACCGAGCTGAAGGGGTGCTCAGAAAGATACGCCCCCATCAATTCCTTTTCCCAGGTAAGCTTCTCCTTGATAGAGATGTCAGCAGTTTCCAAGTCAAGGCTGGGCATAGGCACTGGCGTTGCCTCCCCCCACAAGTCGAACATGGTAGACTGCCCTGTCTCCCGCAGACGTTGCTCCCGCTGCGCCAGAGACAAGATACGATTAACGTTGTTAAGCAGAGTGCCACGGCTGCCCAAAGAGTCCATGGCTCCAGCCTTAATCAGGCTTTCCATCACCCGCTTGTTAGCACCATGCAGGTCACAACGGCGACACAGGTCTTCAATGGATTTAAAGTCGCCTCCCTTATTGCGTTCAGCAATGATAGGCTCTACCGCTCCAAGTCCTACATTCTTGATAGCGGTCAAACCAAAGCGGATGGTTGGAGCATCACCGCCCCTCTCTATAGAAAAGGTGACCTGACTCCGGTTTATATTTGGTGGCAGTACGGTAATACCCAGGCGGCGACACTCGGCGATAGCACTGGCTACCTTTTCCAGTTGACCAGCCTGGATAATCAGGAAAGCAGCCATATATTCTGCCGGATAGTTTGCCTTGAGATAGGCGGTTTGATAGGCGATGAGGGCATAACTCACACTGTGAGCCTTATTGAAGGCATAGCCGGCGAAGGGCTCAATGAGGGCAAAGACCTCAGCCGCCACCTCGGTTGAGAATCCTTTTTTCCTGGCCCCGGCAACAAAGTTGCGTCTTTCCTTCTTCATAACCTCGGGAATCTTCTTACCCATTGCCTTGCGGAAGACATCAGCCTGTCCCAGGCTATAGCCGGCAAAGGCCTGCACAATAAACAGCACCTGGTCCTGATAGACAATTACCCCGTAGGTTTCCTCAAGGATGCTGGCCAGGGCGGGGTGGGGATAGCGGATGGGCTGACGACCGTGCTTGGCGTCAATGAAGGTCGGGATATGCTCCATAGGTCCAGGGCGGTACAAGGCTACCATGGCGGCAATATCGCTGAAGGTGGTTGGTTTAAGTTCCTTGATATAGCGGCGCATACCAGCCCCCTCCAGTTGAAACACGCCGGTAGTTTCCCCTGAGGATAGCAGGTCAAAGGTCTTGGCATCGTCCATCGGAATATTGTGCAGGTCAACATCAACACTGTGATTTTGGTAGATAATCTCTTTTGCCTTACCCAGGATAGTAAGGTTAGCCAGGCCAAGGAAGTCCATTTTGAGAAGACCAATCCGGGCGATATCTCCCATGGAGAACTGGGTCATAACCGATTCCTGGCCATTGCCCTTGCTTCCCAATTGCAATGGTACATACCTGGTGAGAGGCTCTTTAGAGATAACGACGCCAGCAGCATGAGTGCTGGCATGGCGGGCAACGCCTTCCACCCTTCTGGCTGAGTCAACCAGGTTACGGACTATGGCATCTTCACTGTAAATATTCTTGAGTTCGTTATTCTCATCCAGAGCTCGAGCCAGGGTCATAGTCGGTGAATAAGGGACCAGCCGGGCGACACGGTCGACATCGCCATAGGGCATGCCCAGTGCCCGACCGACATCCCTGATGGCTGCCCTGGCGCCCAGTGTGCCAAAGGTAATAATCTGGGCAACGTGTCCTTGCCCGTACTTCTGCGATACATAGGCGATGACCTCGTCACGACGGTCGTCCTGAAAATCCAAATCTATATCTGGCAACTCCTGACGCTCCAAGTTGAGAAAACGCTCAAAGACCAGCTTGTTTTCAATAGGGTCAACCGCAGTGATACCCGTGCAGTAAAGGACAATACTAGCCGCAGCACTGCCTCTAACACCGAACAGAATGTTGCGCTTCTTAGCAAATAAGATTATATCCCAGACAACGAGGAAGTAGTTGGCAAACTGGGTCTGTTTTATTACTTCCAGCTCATAGTCAAGCCGCTGTTCTATCTCCGGGGTAGGCTGGGGGTAGCAATTGGGCAGACTCTCATGACAGAGGTCAGCCAGAAACTGGTCAGCAGTTTTATTTTCAGGTAGCTCTATCTCCGGCAGATAGAGGCGCCCAAACTCAAGCTCAAGGTTACACATCTCAGCAATACGTTCGGTGTTCTCCACTGCCTGAGGAATGTCTCGGTAAAGCTCCGCCATCTCCTCCGGACTCTTCAGGTAGAAGAAGTCGCCAGCCAACTTCATTCTCTTGTCATCATAGATGGAAGAATTAGTGCCAATGCATAGCAGCAGGTCGTGAGGTGAGGCATCCTCACGATTTATATAGTGGACATCGTTGGTTGCCACCATGGGAATATCAAGCTCACTGCTCATAGCAATAAGAGCCTTGTTTATTTGCTCAAGCTCAGGGATAGGGTGCCTCTCTATTTCCAGATAAAAATCGTCAAATGTTTGCTTGTACCACAAGGCAGTCTGTTTTGCCTCCTGGAGGCGCCCGCCGAGGATAAGCTGGGGAATCTCGCCACCGATACAGCCGGTAAGAGCAACAAGACCCTGATGATATTGCTCCAGAAGTTCTTTATCCACCCTTGGCCTATAGTAGAAACTCTCAAGGTGGGCTTTGGTGGTGAGGTGAATGAGATTCTGGTATCCAGTCTGATTTTTGGCGAGGAGAACGAGGTGGTAATTGTTTTTATCTCCAGGACTGCGACCGAATCGACTGTTTTGGGCGATATAAATTTCACAGCCGATAATGGGCTTTATTCCGACCTCTCTGGCTTCCTGGTAGAACTCAATCACGCCGTACATCACGCCGTGGTCGGTTATAGCCAGGCTGTCCATACCCAGTTCTTTAGCACGTGATACCAGTTGCGGGATGCGGCACATGCCATCAAGCAGACTATATTCGGTATGGACGTGGAGATGAGTAAACATCGATCCCTCTAGCTCAGCGTTAGAATAAT
Source organism: Dehalococcoidales bacterium (assembly GCA_030603605.1). The sequence goes on from JAUVXN010000085.1 coordinate 3,664, forward strand.
TATAACACAGGGCTGGTTTTTGGAGTATTCTTTTAAGGTTGGATTTAGCACAAAATAGATAAGGGTTTTTATTTTTAATATGGTGACCTCACCCTCTATAGGTTTTTATTAGGAAACCCTATCCCTCGAAGAGTCTTCGACCTGTATCCCCTTCCCCTTATCAAGGGGAAGGGGGAGATTTTGAAAAGAGGGGCGCAAGCCCCTCTTAAACACCCCCAAAATTATTAATCCAGAGCAAGGAAAGTTATAGAGAGGCAAAGTCTTTAAATATGCTTATAGGGAGTTTTTGAGGGATGAAGTCCCTCTAACATAGCTATTCCCCCTCTCCTTTGAAGAAGCAGATACCACAAGGAGAGTTAAAGGGAGGCGAAGCCTCCCTTACACAACCAACTCCCCCTCCCTTATCAAGGGAGGGGGATAAAGGGGGTGGGTTCCCAAATAACAAACCTAAAGGGGGTGAGGTAGATGACACTATGCTTTTTAGCCCTGACGGTGTAAAATCTGAATAATTGCTAATCGGGAGATAAAATTGAGGATTCTTGGCACTGCCACTAAATGGCTATTCATATTGTGCCTGCCCTTGCTGCTGCTGACGACCAGCCTTTGCGGGGCGGTAAACAGTGCCAGGCTGTATGAATATGGCTTTGAGAAATACAATGTCGGCCAGACGACGGGCTTAGCCCAGCCAGAGCTGAAGAAGGCAGCCACCGGGCTGATTCGGTATTTCAACTCCGATGAGGAGTATATCAGCCTTACTGTGATAAAAGACGGCGAGCCTTTTACCTTATTTAATCAGCGGGAGATAGCGCACCTCAAAGATGTCAAGGGATTGGTCTGGCTGGACTACTGGGTGCTGCTGGGGACACTGATTTATGCTTTAGGCTATGCCGGGGTCAGTCTATGGCGGAAAGACCGGCGACAACTGGCGTGGGGACTGGTTGGAGGGAGCGGTCTAACCCTGGCGCTGATGCTGGCTCTGGGGCTGGGGACATTACTGAACTTTGACCAGCTATTTTTGCAGTTTCACTTTATCAGCTTCACCAACGAGCTGTGGCGGCTAGACCCGACCAAAGATTACCTGATAATGCTTTTCCCGCAGGGCTTCTGGTATGATGCGACTACATCCTGCATCCTAGGGGCAACGGCAGGAGCAGTGGTTTCAGGTGGGGTGGGGGGTGGATGTCTATTATTTAGCAGAAGAAGGCTCGTTTAGCTACCACTTCCCCATCTCCTCCAGTGTTTTAACAACCCGCCATGACCAACCAATGGCAGGGGTGCCACCCATGACAATGGCTACTGACACGGCTTCCATGACTTCGGCTCTGGTAGCTCCAGCCTCCACCGCTTCTTTAGTTTGATGAATAAGACATCCCGGGCACCCACACCGGAGCGCTATCCCCAGAGCTATTAACCGCTTGACCTTGTGACTAAGCGCACCGTCCTTATATACCTCGTCCCTGAAAGTGATATGGGCAGCCAACACGTCCGGCATTTCTTCTTGAAACTTATCGCGACACCTCATAATTTCATCTTGAAGCTCTAACTGGCTTTCCATTTAGTAACCTCCTGATTC
>JAUVXN010000130.1 GCA_030603605.1 Dehalococcoidales bacterium
GTCTTGGTTATTTTATCCCTGGTTTGGCTGTATGCTATCTTCCCCCCTTTGGCTAAAATCCCTGCCGACCATCACAAAGTAATCAATTTCGAAGGCACCTACGAAGTGATGAACCCTGAAACCCAAAGCCTGGATGAAATCCCGGTCAATGTGGTGAGAGAACAACAGGCGACAGAAGTCCAGGATAATGTGCTGATAATTAATCAGACAGTTACCACTGCCCATGCACTGGCTGGCATGGAATTACCCCAGTTTGGACTAGCCGAGGTACTGGGGGTAGACAGGTCTACCCGAGCATATGTCACCGGCTATGGAGATATGAATCGGAGCGGTCAATTTTGCTTCCCGGAAAAGGTGGAGAAGGAGACCTACTCTGTGTGGATGCCGACCGCTGGGCGTCCTTTAGAAGCTGCCTTCATCGGCGAGGAGGATTTTGAGGGTCTCAGGGTATTTGCGTTTGAAATTAGTGAGCAAGACCTGGACATCGGTACCCAACAAGGAACTGGCCTACCTCAGGTTCTGGATATAGTTGTCGGTATGAAGGTTGAGCCGGTGAGCGGGACGACAGTAGATACGGAAAGCGTTAATACCATTAATATTGTTCCCGCGCCAGGCATGAAGATGCCGGTCTATGTTTCTAGCCTGAGGTTTACTGACGACACGATTACGGATCTGGTTGACACGGCTAGGAGCGCCCGGAGTATGTTACTCTGGGCTAAGGTCTATGGCTTTTGGCTGGTCATTGGCGTGGGCATTGTTTTGACGCTGGTGGGCGTGCTGGGGGCTATCCGAACCAGACCAAGGGAAGTGGCCTGACTAGTTTCTGCTAAAAAGCTCCGAAGGACTTTTTCGGGAGAGTGGGATTTTCATGGCAAATAAGGTAGCCATTGTTACTGATAGCCTAGCTTGCCTCACCAGGGAACTGGTGGAGGAGTATGAGATTGGGATTGTGCCCCTCAACATTCACTTTGAGGGTAAGGTTTATAAAGATTGGGTGGATATAACCCCCTCTCAGTCCTATGAGTTATTTTTAAAGAATCCTGACTCTTGGGGCTCATCCGCACCCTCGCCTGAGGACTTCCTTAAAGCCTTCCGCGAAGCCAGCAAACAAGCTAAGAATATCCTTTGTATTACTATCTCGGCTAAACTCAGCGCAACGTATGATGCTGCCCAAGTAGCTAAAGAACAAGCCGAGGTGGAGCTACCCGGGACAGCTATTGAGGTGTTAGACTCCCAGACAACCACTGCTGCTGAAGGTTTTGTTGCCTTAGCTGCAGCTCGAGCAGCGGCGGAGGGGCAGAACTTGGCTGAGGTGATTAAGGCAGCCGAGGAAATGAGAGACAAGATCAAATTTTTTGCCTTTTTAGATACCGTCCGCTATATTTATCGCTCAGGGCGCATACCCAAGATAGCATCGCAGGCAGGCTCCATACTTAATATCAAACCGATACTTACTATCTCTTCTGGTTTAGTGCGTTTTGCTGGTGTAGTGAGAAGCAAAAAGAGTGGGGTGGAGCGGCTGCTTAAGATAATGAGAAGTAAGGTAGGGCTGAGAGCGGTGCATGTTGCCGTGATGCATGCCTATGCCCTGGATGAAGGTGAGAGACTAAAGGAGCGGATATCTTCTGAATTCAATTGTGCTGAGCTCTTTATTACTGAGTTCAGTCCGGTAATGGGCTATGCCTGTGGCACTGGAACCTTAGGTATTGCTTTTTATCTGGAAGACTAGGGGCGGAATTAGACCTTTTATGGTTGCTAAAGTGGCTATCGTTACTGATAGCACTGTCTGCATTCCTAAAGAGCAAGCTGCTTTCTAGTTTGATGCTGCTGAGTTATCTATCACTAAGGTTTGCCTCCTCAATCTACCCTTGGAAAACGGCCTCACTTTTAATAATTGGTTAGATTTTTCACACCACCTAGCGAAATAGAAGAAAACATTCTATAATTAGGGCTGTGGAAGACGTCCGAATTGTTTCCGATGTGCAGCGACTGACTGAGAGCTTGGGGGAGTTGCCTGAGCTGGTAGCGGAGCCTGTCTTTATTGCCGTCAGCGGTCTACCCGGAACAGGGAAATCTTACTTTTGTAGTAAGCTAGCTGAGAGGCTATCATTCATTATTTTGGAAAGTGATGCCTTACGCAAGGCTCTTTTCCCATCACCGAGCTATAGTCCGCAGGAGAGTTCACGCCTTTTTGAGGCGGTTCGCCTTCTCATTGAGAGATTACTGAAAAAAGGAAATTCCCTTATTTTAGATGCGACCAATCTATCAGAGCGACATCGTGAATATCTCTATAGTATTGCTGACCGTTTGGGTATCAAGTTAGTCTTGGTGCGGGTTGAGGCGCCACCTTGGGTAGTGCATGAGCGGCTTAAAGCCAGACGGGAAAATTTAGGGAGTAAATCAGATGCTGACTGGGCAATATACCAGAGGATGAAGCCCTCGGTTCAGAAAATCCGTCGTAATCACTATGCTGTGGATACTTCTCGTGATATTACCCCGGTCCTGGACAAAATTGTGAGGGAGGTGATACATTAGAGTTTTCCACTTAGCTTTTATTTGCGCTAGATTAGACTTTATAGGAGGTTCGCAGGATGCCTTACGGGTATAATGGGCAGATACTACGGGTTGATTTGTCTCGTGGTGCCCTATCGGTAGATGCAGTTGACGAGCTATTCTGCAGGAAATATTTAGGAGGCGCCGGTTTTATTTCATACTTTCTGTTGAAAGAATTACAGCCAGGAATTGACCCTTTAGGTCCGGAGAATAAACTAATCTTTGCTCTGGGACCGGTAACGGGGGTTTCGCTACCTGGAAGCGGTCGTAACTGTGTTGGTGCCAAATCGCCTCTAACCGGCGGCTATGCCAAGTCAGAGGTAGGAGGATTCTGGGGTGCTGAGCTTAAGCACGCTGGCTACGATGCCATTATTGTTGAGGGCAAGGCTGAAAATCCGGTCTA
>JAUVXN010000004.1 GCA_030603605.1 Dehalococcoidales bacterium
ATCAAATCGTTGGAAGCAAGGGTAACTTTATTAGAGGCTGAAAATATTATCTTAAAACAGGAGAGAAAGGAGAGAACCAGTGAAAAATGAGGAAATGGGAACTTGCAAACATGGGAAATTTCCCTTGATGGCTGGTTGCCCCCAGTGCATCGAGGAGAGGCGGGCTGCGGGCATAACACCGGCACAGGATGAAATGGAAGCCGGACTGAATAAGGAAGGGCTAACACTGGCAACCCAGCATATTGTCAAAGTTCAATTCTATTCCGAGACCACCGGGGAAGTAAGCTCAAAGCCATATACCTACTTCTCAGAAGACCGGCTCGAGGTAGGTGATATTGTCAGCGTACCGGTGCGGGGTACCACAACCAAAGCAAGAGTTTGCGCCGTAGATGTACCCGAGGCGGAAATCGCCGCCTTCAAAGACAGCGTGAAGATAATACCAGCCGGAGCAATAGTGGCGGATAAACCTATTGATCGGGTAGGTCCAGGAGGCCCAGGCGCTAATACCTACGGAGCAAAACCCGAGCCAGAGCCAAGTAAGGATGCCATTATAATAAGCTCGGATGAAGATGAACCCGACCCACTACCTGATATTGTAATTGAACCTGAGACAGCATTAGCCCTAAGACCAGGGGCAGATGTCGAAGTCATGAGTTATTACACAGAAGCCCTGAAGCTCCAGGAGTATGCCGAAAAGAGGGTTATCACTACACCTGAACACGCTGCGACGGCCACTGACGACCTCAGCCAGATTGCCAAGCTCAGGAAGGTAATGGAGAATAAGCGCAAGTCACTTTTGGATCCGCTCAAGCTCCAGTCGGATGCAATCAGAGATACTTATAACTACCTGATGGCACCGGTCCTGGAGGCAGATAAAATTACCCGGGCTAAGATGGTGGCTTATGATACCGAGCAGAAGCGCATCCGGGCAGAGCAGGAAGAAATCAACCGGAAGCGGCAAGAGGCAGCCGAGCAGGAAATGAAGCTCAAGGGTGAGCTAACCGAAAGTGTAAATCTGGTTGAGGTAGCGCCAGAGCCGGCAAAGAGAGTGGCAACTGACCTGGGTACTGCGGGTATGGTTGACTGCTGGAAATATGAGGTTGTTGACCTGCTGGCAATCCCGCGGGAATACCTGGTAGTAGATGGCGCCATGCTAAACGCAATCGCCAAAAGACATCACGACCAGAAGCAAATCCCCGGGGTGCGATTCTATAACGAACCCACAATCGCTGTGAGGACGAGGTAGAGAATGAAAGTTTTAGAAACACTTTGGTTCACTGGTTCTACTGGCTGCATCGGCATTGTTGTTATTGAAGAAGATGTAACTGGTGAGAGGAAAGCCTATATCGGCGTAGGTTCTGGCATCAGTGAAAAAGCCGACCAGGAACATATCATAGCTTGGGGTATTACGTTTTCCCATGATACCGTTCTGAGGCTTGCTCATTACCTGAAGCCGATGAAAAAGAGAACGAGGTAAAAAATGAAAATAGATGAAGCCATAAAGAGACTAGAAAATATTCAAATGGAGTTTCTCCCCCTACCACGTCATACAGATTGGAAAGCAGCTCAGCTAGGCATTGAAGCCCTGAAACGTGTTAAGGAAGAGCGAACAGGTTATGAGCGCTACGCACCTGACTTACTACCAGGGGAGACGCCAGAGGAGGAGGAAGAATAAATGAAACTTTTGAGAGCTAAAGAAATCTTACAAGCTGACCTACTCAGACCTGGCTCAGTGGATAAGGTGGACTTTCAAGATGCTGAGCAAATAGCTATCGAAGCCATAGAATGTGTGAGGAAGATTAGACATCACCCATTCCCGGATGAACTCTTACAACTGCCCAGCGAGACGCCGGAATAGGAAGCAAAATCGATTATGGAGGGATGAATAACATGAGTCCTATAAAAAATTTGACAGAAAAACGCCGGATGCCCAGGATCGGAAAGCTCCATCTTGGCATCAAGGTCACCAAAAACAAGGCGGGGAAGGAATGCGCCCCTTATCCGCGAGCCGTTGACTACTTTGTGTACCCCGAGGCTGACGCCCCGGGTGGTGAGGTACTGCCCCAACTGGTCAAAGAATATGGGGAGAAACCAAAGAAATTGCCAATCATATTCCCCCTCGAAGATGAAGAGGCCATCTGCAGCCAGTATTATCGTTGCTACACCAGGAGCCGCGGTCTGGTATGCCGTGGTGATGGCGAAATCTGTATGCGCATACTAGACACCAAAACCGGGTGGCTGCCGACTAAAGATACTACCGAAACGAGCATGAAAGAGTTGCCGTGCCAGGGCAGGGAATGCCCCGATTATGCCGGCGGCCAGTGCCGCGAAGTAATGAACCTACAGTTCATGTTGCCCAAGATAAGCGGCTTTGGCATCTGGCAGATAGACACCAGCTCTATTAACAGCATCCGGAATATCAACTCCTGTCTCCAGATGATACGGGCAGTCTACGGCCGGGTGGCTATGGTTCCTCTGGTGTTGGCACTGGAGAAAATGACGGTAACTCCACCGGGTGGTACCAAAAAGAATGTATTTGTTCTGAATATCCGCTCTACCGATAGCCTGATTCAGGCTGCTATCAAAGCGCAAATGTCGCCATTGGAGTTAGTCATCGGGAAAGCTGGCACCGAGCAGGCCGAAGCTGACGTTGAAACATTATGGCCTCAGGATGAACAGGACCGAAAACTAAGCGAAGAGGAAGCAGCTGAGCGCATGACCCCTGACGAGATAGAGACCGCCCAAGCTGAAGAGGAACTATTTGGGGATGCGGAACATCCCGGCACTGGGGAAGCCCCACTGACTCCGCCGGCTAAACCAGCAAAGACCACAGCCCTAACCGTGCCAAAACCAGCGCCGGCGCCGAAGCCAGTTGAAAAAGCCGGTTTCATATCCCTGGAGTGGCTGAAGGAATCCCTGAAAACTCTGCAAAAAGCCGGGATTAAAGCCTATTCCAGAGCGAACATACTCTCGCATCTCAATGCGGTAACCAGAGGGAAGGATGAGACTATAGTAGAGGCAGTGGCTAAACTTGATAAAGCGCAGGCTGAGGAGTTTGTCAAAAGGGTCCAGGATGCACTGGCAATGTTGTAGCTAAATCTAAATTAGGAAAGGCAAGTCATAAGAGGCAACTTGCCTCTCCGAGGAGGTAAAAAGTAAATGCTAAATTGTTGGGCTTGCCCGCTTTACCTTGACTGCAAGGTAGAACAGAACTATAAAGAGGTTTCTACTCACATTAGTTTCCCCAGGGACAAATCCCATGACGCGCTCGAGCCAAATCCCAGGCCAAGAATCCTAACTCCCGTAGCTGAAGCCGACTGCCCTCTCAAGCGGGCGGTCGAGATGGTAAATAAACAAATCGATAGGATTAATAGTTTGGGAATAAATAAATAGAAAGGAGGGTGGTTTAATGGCAGTAGCCTATCGGAATAAGACGCTAAGGCAGATGTCCCCGGTCACCCGCAAAGTCGCCAGACTTACCGGCGAGGCTCTAAGTGTCGGCAGACGCTTTAAGAATCTCGTCCCCGAGATACAGCGGCTTGAGACGGACAGCCGGGCATTGGCTAGCGCAAAGCAGCAAGACCGCTTTGGCTTCACGCCAGAGGAATGGCAGGATATTCGTATTGCAGTTGATATAGTCCTGCGCACTGAAAGCGTGGCTGGTCATCCTTTACACCTCGACTTATCGCCTTACCTATACATGAGGCTAAAGCAGCTACTTGACAAACTGAGGTAGTAACTCAGCCTGGGGATAACTGAGCCTGACATCAGGGCTTGGATAGCAATGCAGGGTAAGCAAGAGGCATAGGGAGGCCAGAAGGATGCGGTTTTGTAAAATCTGCCGGCATGAAGTTCACGATATGAAAAAGCATAAGCAGACCCCGGAGCATAGGCAAAATTTACACCAGGTGGACCGGCGCTCCCCCAAGTTACTTATGATTAGACGTAGATTTGCTACCAGCGCCAGATACTAAAAATAAACTGCAAAAGGCTTGACATAGTTGGCAATAGGGTTTAGCATAGTATTGTTATGAAATATGACAGCATGAGGAAGCTAAAACGGGACGCAATGCTCTTGAAATATATCAAGGCGCACCCGGGTCTTTCCCAGGAAGAGGTTGGGCGAGATTTCAATATCTCAGGCAGTAGGGTATCGAAAATTCTAAAAAAGAAGCGTCTAAATGGCTAGGCCACACAAACAGACAGTAGATTACTTCCCGCATGATACTGATGCCAGCGATGGCAAGACGCTGACTATTATCCAAGCCAAGTATGGCAATGATGGCTATGCCTTCTGGTTTAAGTTGCTCCAGCTACTCGGCAAAACACCGGGACATTATTATGACTTCAATAAACCCGCTGATTGGGAGTTTCTGTTAGCAAAAACCCACCAAAATGATGCAGAAAAGGCCAAAGGTATTCTGGAGATGCTTGTTGTGCTTGGCGCTATTGATGCCGAGCTCTACGCTCATGGTGTTATCTGGTGCCAGAAGTTCGTGGATAGGTTAGAAGATGTTTATAACAGGACAGCAAAAGGCCCCCCAAAAAGGCCTGATTTTTTAGTTAATGTAGGAAATGGGGGAGTTTCTGTTAACAAAAACCCTAAAAATGCTACAAAAACACCACAAACTAAACTAAATAAAACTAAACTAAATAATATATATATAGTCCTTTTTAATCTCTGGAATGAACTAGGGATTATCACCCATAAGAAATTGACCAGTGATATGAAGCGGGCCATTGATAGCGCCAGACAGGATTATAGCCAGGAAGAGATGGCGCAGGCCATGCGGAATTATGCTGTGATTGTTAAAGGTACTGAGTATTATTTTGACCATAGGTGGACACTGGCAGAGTTCTTGAGTCGAAGGAAGGGCAATAATATTGAGAGATTTCTGGATTTGGACATAGCGAAATCAAACTTCAAGAAGGAGGCTGGACATGAAACACATCGGCAGGATTCTCGAAAATTCCCAAAGGCAGGAGAGTACGAAACCCCGGAAGAGCACTTCGGAAGAGATAATGCCTGATAAAGGTATCGTTGAGGAGTGTGAAGAGTTGAAGGCGCGGCATGGCTACGCGCCTAATCCACACTGCCCAGTATGCCATGGCAGAGGCCGTGTCCATCCTCGTTTAGACAATGGGGAGCCGGACTATTCCAAGATTGTTATGTGCCAGGCGAAAGGTTGCGAAGCGGACCAGAAAAAGTTGTATGAGGCAACTGAGCCTTACTTCCAAGAAAAAGGCGTGAGCAAGGGCAGGAGCTTTGAGAATTGGAAATCGGTCCTCGGCGCTGAGACCACCCTGGCGGCTTTTCAAGACATTGCTTTTAATCCTGACGCTCCGCCCCTTCTCCTTGTTTACGGCACCACTGGCAGCGGGAAAACACACTTATGCGAGGCTACAGTCAGAGAGTTATTGAAGCGCGGCGTCGACTGCCGGCTGTGGATTGTGGCGGAGCTGGTGAGCCGGTTAAAAGAATCTATTTCAGAGAACACGACCGAATTGCTAATGGGCAAGCTAAAAGCACTGCCTGCACTGATACTGGACGAATGGGGGGGAAACTACGGCAGCCCTTGGGAGGAGCAAAAGCTGGAAGAGATTGTGGGTGCTCGGGATCGGGCAGGGCTGATTACCATAATTACGTCAAACTTGGCCCTGGCTGATTTGCCAGAGCGAGTTACATCCAGGGCCAGTGATTCTACCCAGGCGAGGCTCATCTTGAATGCTGCGCTGGATTTCCGGCCCAAGAAAAAGCGAAGCACTAAAAAGGAGAAACTGAATGAAAACTGAAGTAAAAGAGACCGGCATAATCATGTCAGGTAACCACCCGCGGCTTATCCTGGATGGCCTGAAGTCGATGACCAGGCGCACCTATGGGCTGGAGGAAATCAATGAGCATCCTGATCACTGGAAATATGTTTCGACCAACAATGGGCTCTATGTCTTTATGCACGATGACGGCACATGGGTTTCCATCAAGTGCCCCTACGGTCAGGTCGGGGACCTGCTCCGGGTGAAGGAGACCTGGGCTATTTGTAGCTTCTCAGCTAATTTTGCTGAGACAAGCCAATTACAGATTGCTTATCGTGCCGGCAGAACAGTAGCAAACCCTCACCCCGATGGCATGACTCATTCACTAGAGTGGCGAACTGTAGATTATGAGACTTGGCAAAAGTATGCTTGCCAGAAATACTACTCATGGCAACCATCACTCTTTATGCCTAAAGCGTTTGCTCGTATCTGGCGCCCGATTACCGCGGTAAGAGCTGAGAGGCTGCAGGAGATAACAAATGAGGATGCCAAGGCAGAGGGTGTAACTCCTATGAGTTGTTGTCTGCCCGGAGCCTATCACTACATCACGCCATTTAAGGAATTATGGGACTCCCTCAATGCCAAGCGCGGCTACGGCTGGGACTTCAATCCCTGGGTGTGGCCAATCACATTTGGCGATATAGGAGTGAGCCGTGTATAGAGTTTGGTACTGGCTGGGTGATGAGCTTCAGGTTTATACCTGTGTCAATGCTGAGGGAGCTTGGAATTTGATGAAGGCTTACCACCAAGCTAGTTATAGACCGTGGCTTGAGTTCATAAAGAAAGGAGGTCAAGAGTGAATAAAGAGCTGATTAAGAGAGCAGAAGGTGAAGTAGTCCAGGGCTTATTGAAGTGGGGGCACGCTGACAAGTCGCCGGTTGATCTGATGATAGCGATAACGGAAGAGGTCGGTGAAGTCGCTCATGCGATTAACCATAACGAGGGGCAGGAGGCGACAAGGCAGGAGATAGCCGAGGCCGTGGGGTTGCTCAGTAGGCTCTATGATATGGTTTAACTTATGAAATTTGAAGGACTACTTACCGGTCAACAAAAGTGCGATGGGTACTTTACTACGATGGATGAGGATTTTATCTTCCTCTGGCACGGCAAGAATACTGATAAGCCGGACTGCATCGGCACCTTCCTTTTGGACTCTGCCAAGGTCAAAGAGATAAGGGATAAAGTGGAAGCTGATATGAAAGAGAGGCGCAGCTGATGGCAAAGGGCATTAGCGAGACAGCTTTCGCCTCTCAGGTAGAGGACTTGCTGGACTTATACCGGTGGCACTGGATGCACCCGAGGCCGGCCAGGACATTGCATGGCTGGCGGACTGCTATAGCCGGAAAGGTAGGCTACTTTGATTATACCGCAGTTCGACCGCCACGGCTGCTATTCATTGAACTCAAGGATGAGGTAACGAAGCCCACACCTGAGCAGGAGGAGTGGGCTGAGCTGGTACGAGCGTGCCAGACTACGCTGTTGACAAAGCCTTTGAAGGTGAAGGGGGGCAACGCTTATATGAGATTGAGTGAGGTATCAACCACTCAGACACCAGAGGTTTTTTTGTGGAGGCCTAATCAGATTGAGGAAATCGTGGAGATACTGAGATGACAGATTTAAGTGAATGTCCCTGCGTCTTATGGCTCAGAGCCTATAGCCGTTTAGGGCAGGAGTTATTCGATTGGTGGGTGAGTAGGGAATGATATGACAGAGCTATTTTGGAGAATATCCCAAGCGGCATCAGATGAATTGCCCTTGACCTTTAAGGGCTGCTTCCAGTTCCTGTATTCGTTTCATAAGCTCAGAAACGAGAGTATTGTGTTTTCTATTTGGCATAGCTACCAAATTACTTGGTCTATTATCAGGTTTGATTCCGTTAAGGTGATGAATAACCCAGCCTTCAGGCAGTGCCTTGCCATGAGCCTGTTCCCAGATAAGAATGTGTTCCGGAACATAACCTCTCTTGTCCGCTCTCTCGTGTTCGGGGGCATATATATACACATAATCGTTCTGTATACTGATACCACCTTTCCACATGGGGTGGTCAGCTCCTCTAAGAACTTTGCGTTTATCCATAGTGCCTATTACCCATCTATATTTACTGGCACAAGCATGGCATCTTTTAGCTTGCCTAGAAATGAGAACTCCACAATCAAGGCAGGGATGTCTTCGTCCTTCTTCATAAAGCCTAGTGTAGTCCCGATGAGTGCTTCGATAATCTCTTTGATAGGCATCCAGACTTTCCTTGTTATCCAATCGGTATTGCCTTTCGTATACTTTCGTTGCTTCTTTATCCTTTCTCATATATTGATTATAGCATTATTTTGGAGTTTTATCAATGGAAGTCTTCTGGCTCGTGTCACAAGAGGCTAGAGTCCGGCTAATTTTGCTTCAGGCTGCCCGCCATAAAGATAAACCAGTCTTAGATATGGCTCACCGGAAGGCGCCCTGGGAGATGGAATCGCCCAAGCCCAAAATACCGGTACATACCGATATGACCAAGGACGAGCTGGACCGCTTCATGCGTAGTAAGCCGAAGGGAGTGAGGCGGCGTGGATAAAGGGGGTGGGAAGGACTGCCGGAGGTGTAAAGATTTCAGGGATTGTCCTGGTAAGCCCTGGTTTCATTATGGTGAGATTCGCTTCTGCCCATTCCAAATTCTATGGATAATCGAAAATTCTGAGACGCTGCGGGCTAAATGGCCGGATAACCCTGATGGCTCTATATATGTTGACCTTCCTCAGGTCAAAACAGGCTATAAGAGTGAGGCGTATTATACCAAGCCGGCGGGGATACTGGGGGAAGTTAATGCGCGACTGGCTCGGGCAGGAACGCATGGCAAACTGCTTAGAGCGGAGGTACTGGCTGGTTTAGATTTAAGCCAGGAGTCAAAGGATGCCTTGATGTATTGCAAGGGGTGGAGAAGGAAGAGGATGAGCTATCAAAACTGGCGGAAGCAAAGGGATTATAGGGATGGGAAATGACTACCAAAAAGTAGTCAAAACACCCTGGCCTTGACAAAATTTATATTCAGTGGTAGCCTAAATTTTGGGGTGCATGGCGCCCTCAATGAGTTTTTGAGGCTCGGTAGAAATGCCGGGCTTTTTCTATTTGGGGTGACTGCCACGCCTGAAGACAGTTAATGGCGGGATAAGTGTAAGCCCACCAGCCCCTCAAGTCGAAATCTAAGCCCCTCAACTCGAGGGCGACTACAATCCTACCTCGGGTTCTACGATGGAGCTGGCCTGGCGTAAGCTAGGATTTCTTTTTCATTACTCCTTTCTATTTGCCCCGGTGACCTTGAGCAAGTCCCCGGGGCATCGTTATTAAAGAGGCGAAGCCTCTTCTTTATGTTAATCAGGCGGTGAGTATATATGCCAGTATTGAAAAATAGCAGACATGAAAAATTCGCCCTTGCTCTCTTCAAGGGCATGAGTCAGAAAGACGCGGCACTCGAGGCAGGATATAAGCCGTCAAGGGCTGAAGTAACAGCTTCAGAGCTAGTAAGGAATAGTAAGGTTTGGGGTCGAGTTAAGGAGCTACATGGCGAGGCTGTATCCGAGGGCATTATGACGGTCCGGGAGCGGAAGGAAAAGCTCTCTGAGATAGGCAGGGGGAGCCTACCCGACTTCATGACCGAAGAGGGTATCAAGGTAAACAAAGACTCCCCTAATGTTGGTGCTGTTTCTGAGGTGACTACTGTGACGAAGGTGTTTCACAAGGGGGGTCACCCTGTAGTCATCACCAAGCTGAAAACTCATCCACCTGTGCCGGCCATTGATTTGCTAAACAAGATGGAAGGTGAATACCCTGCCAGCAAGCTGGAACTTATGGGTAAGGGTGGTGGACCCATAGAGGTAGAGCATGACGCTAAAAACTTATCCGACGACGAGCTCGTTGAAATTATCAAGCGCAGACGCAGCCGAGGAGCTATTAAAGAGGCGCCAAGCTCGTAGAAACCTAGTGCCCTTTTGCCAATACACGATGCCTAATTATCAGGGCGCGACCCATCTTGCATCACTGGCCGAGGCGTTGGAAGCCATAGAGCGTGGGGAGCTGAAGCGGCTCATTGTGATTATTCCCCCCAGGCACGGCAAGAGTGAGAAGGTATCCCTCCGCTTCCCATGCTGGTATCTGGGGAAACACTCAAAGGATTATATAGTCCAAGCCGGCTATGCTGAATCCATAGCCCTGGCACACTCCCGCCAGGCGAGAGACATCTTCATATCCCAGGAGGTGACGAAGTTATTCCCCTCGGTACACCACCGCCCAGAGAGACCCGGGCAGGAGATAGTGCTTCCCGAGCGCCAGGCAGCCCATGAGTGGGGTACCAAGCAGGGCGGCTCTTATTATGCAGTCGGCATCGGTGGCGGTCTAACTGGCCGGGGCTTCAATATCGGGATTATCGATGACCCGGTGAAGGACGAGGAAGAAGCAGCCAGTGCGATAATCAGAGAGAAGGTCTGGGAGTGGTATCAGAAAGTCTTCAGGACCCGAGCAGAGCCAGATGCTGCCATTATAGTGGTCATGACCAGGTGGCACCAGGATGACCTTGTTGGCCGGCTCTTGAAACTAGCGCGAGAAGACCCTACCGCCGACCAGTGGAAAGTCCTGCACTTCAGGGCTATAGAGGACGGGAAAGCACTCTGGCCGGCGAGGTATCCCATGCCGGCGCTAGAGAAAATCAGGAGCAGTATCGGCGGGCGGGCTTTCACTGCATTATACCAGGGGGAGCCCACAGTTGCTGAAGGCCAGATAATCAAGCGGGAATGGTGGAAGTATTATAGAGAACGTCCAAGCTTCCTGAGGGTAATACATAGCTGGGATACCGCCTTCAAGGAAAAGGCTCAGAATGATTACTCAGTCTGCACAGTTTGGGGGGAAGCCCAGACTGGCTATTATCTCCTGGGCGTGTGGCGGGCGAAGGTTGAGTTCCCCGAGCTGAAGCGGGTGGCTATCGCTCTATATGAAAGAGACCTGCCTAATGTGGTGATTGTCGAGGATAAGGCGTCAGGGCAGTCGCTAGTCCAGGAGCTGCAGCGCAATACCCGGATACCGGTGCTGCCGGTTAAAGTAGATAGAGACAAGGTTGCCAGAGCTTATGCAGCCACGCCGATGATAGAGGCCGGCAAAGTCTTCTTACCAGAGAATGCGCCTTGGCTATTTGACTATATCGAGGAGCTGTCAGCCTTCCCCAATGGCGAATACGACGACCAAGTGGACAGCACCACGCAGGCACTATCCTTTATGCGAGGACCCGGGGAGCCGGAAGAGGAAATTGTGGTTTATGATTCGATGGAAGCAGTCAGGGAATTGGAGCTGATATGATAAAAGTTACTCAAACATGGCTTGGGGGAATAGAAGCACCAGTTGATGGGCACGGTAATTGTTTTCAGGCTTGTGTTGCCAGCGTGCTGGAAATACCGCTTGAGGTTGCGTTTAATCATGGTGTTTTCGGAGACAATGAGTGGTTTGAGGAATTTAACAAATGGTTAAAGCAATATGGTTTAGCCTGCATATTTGTTGAATGCAGCGAGAAAAAACCACTCCCTAGCACACCTTTACGTGGTATCCATATTGCTGAGATGGAAACAAAGTCTGGCGTAAAGCATGCTGTTGTGGTTAGAGGTGATATGGTAGTTCATGACCCCTTTCCAAACTCCTGGGGCACAGGCGATTGTTGTGGTTTATATTTCTTTGTGCCACTCAACCCGATGTTCTGTCGGAGAATGATTTAAGTTTGCTGATATCTTGGAGCTGATATGAAGGACAATGATGCAATTCGTTTACGAGAGCTTGCACCACAGGATGAGCTGGCCCTAATCATGCGAGAAGCTCTTGTCAGTGTTGAGGCTGATTTAGCTCTTGAAGACGAGGGCTGGATTAACCTCAGCCAGGGCACCGGCGATGTCATCACCGCTCAAGCACGGATTATAAACCTGAAGCTATCCCGGCTCTTTTCTGTTAAAGACCCCTTAGGGAAACAGGCTATTAGGCTTTGGACTGACTATACCTTCGGGACCGGCATAACATGGAGCATGGAAGATGAGCCAGCGAAGAAGGTGCTTGAGGGCTTCTGGGATTCAAAGGCAAACCAAGCCGTGCTGTCAGCTCGAGGGCAGCGCAAGTCGAGTGATAAGTTGCTGGTTGATGGCGAGGTGTTCTTTGCCATCTTCCTGGGAGCGAAGGGCGAATCCAAGATTAGGCGGATTGACCCGCTGGAGATAGACGAGATAATCACCGATCCTGACGACATCGAGGATGTGCGCTTTTACCGCCGGAAGTGGACGGATAGACAGGGCAAGCCCCATGAGACCATATACCGCAGCACGACCAACATCAAAGGCGTGGCTACGCTGGATATGCATGGGAAGCCCGTTGAGAAGACAGATGATGCCCTGATTTATCACTTGACCTATAACACTACCAGCCAGCGCGGGAATCCCTTGCTACTGCCGGCACTAATCTGGATGAAATACCATACTAAATTTTTGGCTAGTCGCATAGCAGTTATGCTGGCAATAGCCAAGTTTGTTATTAAGAAGAAGGTCAAAGGCGGGCCGGCGGCTGTAGAAGCTATTAAGGCGGTGACCCACGGAAAAGAACCGGCAGCCGGCTCTGAGATTATAGAGAATTTGGGCGTGGATACCACGGTAATGAAGCAGGAAACCGGCGCCAAGAATGCCTATGACGATGGCAGGATGATTAAGCTGATGATTTGTGCTGCTGTTGGGATTCCCGAGCAGTATTTCGGGGACATCTCAATAGGCAATCTGGCCACGGCTAAGACCGTGGAACTCCCCATGATGAAGATGTTTCAGTCCTATCAAGCTATTTGGAATGACGTTTATCAAGATATAGACGAGGTTATCCTGGAGCATAACAATATATCACCTGACAAGTGGTATGTCGATAGGGACTTCCCGGCAATAGCGCCGGCGGATGTAGCCCAGATAGCTCTATCGTTAATGAATATCATCGGAGTTATGCCGGCATTTGCTGATTCACCAGATGTCCAGCAAATAGCTATGCTGGCACTGGGTGTGAACGACCCAGCAGAGGCGCTGGAGCAAATGGAGAAGGCAGCCGAGGCAAATCCCTCAGTCGCCTTGACCAGGGCACTCAAGCAGTTCAGGGAGGCAATAAGGAAAGGAGCAGAGAAATGAAAGACAAATTACTGGACTTCATTCTCAAAGGGAAACACCATCTTTTCAGGGTAAAAGACCTTAGAGAGATACGGGAAAATGCAGAGCGGGTAGGTCAAAAGAAAGGAGCAGTAACATGAGCAAAGGGAGCAAGAAGCAGACGGGGTGCGCAGTCGCCGTTATCGTCGCCATTCTGGTGTTCGTAGCGGCATGTGTGGGGACATGTAACTGGATAATATCTTAAAAGGAGCGTGAAATGCTGTACCAAAAAGACTGTCCAAAGTGTAAAGGGGTTGGCTTCCAGGAATATGAAGCTGGCTTAATCCAAGTGGCATGCTCAGAGTGCAACGCCACCGGGAAGGTTCAGCAACCTATCCCCCTGACGAAACCGGGGCAATACTTCTGTGTCCTGTGCGAGAGTGCCCACAAGGAAGATAGCAAGCTGGGGGAGAGCCACCTGCAATATAAGGCTGAAGTGCCGACCATCGGCGAGATAATGCGGCAGCCTGGTGATTATATCCCACCCGAGGAAGTGGAGACACTAGAGCTACCAAAAGACTTAGAAGAGGCACTGAATGAAGACACAAGTATTGGAGGAGCTGGACCAGATAATCAACCTGCTGGAAGCGGAGATACCGGCCAATCCGGCCAGTCCAGCGAATCAGAGACTGCAGAAAAGGCGTGAGAGGGAGCTGGTCAAATACTTCAAGTCCCTGGCAGATGCCTTCCCTTATGGGAAGCTGGAGAGGATATATAACCGCTATGTAAAGGAGAGCCTCGGGTCCGAGACCCGGGACATCCTTGACCCGCTGCTGAGTGCCTTTGAGAAGAAGCTAGAAACTCAGGTCAACGGTCATCTGGCGGGGGTCTATATCGCCGGCCAGGCTGAGATGATTACCTGGGGGAAGACCAAAGCGGGCATACCGATTGCCTACGAGGGACCGCCTATTTCGGCTGCTATAGACTGGGCGGAGAAGCAGGGCGCCATGCTGGTCACCCAGATGGACACAGAAACCAAGCGCCGGCTGGCTCAAACTATCAGCGATGGGATAGCGAATAAGCGGGGAGTACCCGGGTTGGCCAGGGACATCCGTGGCGACTTTGCCAATATGAGTAAGTACCGCAGCCAGCTGATAGCCAAGACCGAGACAAGGCAGGCATTATTCCAGGCTTCACGCGATAACATGGAGGCTATGGGCATAGAGGGCAAGGAATGGGTCCTCGGGGCAGGTGGTGCTGAGGGCAATTGTGATGAGTGTATTGCCAATGCCGCTGTGGGGATTATACCAGTAAATCAGGAGTTCCCAATCCCAGAAGGGGATATTCACCCCGGCTGCACATGTGCCATATCTCCGGCGAGATTGCCAGCAGCAAAGGCTACTGAGTCTATTGAAGAGGTTATGACCCCCAAGGATTGGAAGGCTGAATATAAGAAGGGGACGCCTCACTGGGCAAAGGATATGGAGCCGTCAGTATTCGCTAAGGAGTTCGTCAAGGTAATGCAGGGCCACGAGACTGATACTGATAGTGTCCTGGAGGTGGGGTGTGGTAATGGAAGAGACTCGATACTGTTTGCCCAGGCGGGGATTAAGGTAACGGCTATCGACATAGTGCCTGAAGCCGTGGAGTTGGCTAAGGAAAACGCCGAGAAAGCCGAAGTGCATATCGAGTTTAAGGTGGCCAATGTTGAAAAGCTGCCCTTTGAGGATGCCACCTTTGGCGCCATCTTCACTTTATCGGTGCTACATTCAACTGACCTCAAGAAGTCACTGCCGGAAGTAACCCGGGTCCTGAAGCCTGAAGGAGTAGCATTTATCTACATCTACGGTGATACCCAGTTCAAGAGCGGTAAGCCTAAAGAGGATACGATTAAGTTTAACGATTACATTAAGACATTAAAGGATTTGGGGTTCGAGATACTCAAGTCCTATACCGAGCAGCAAGACGAGTATGACCAGGTGAACGAAAAGCATCGCATCTTCGTGGTGCTGCTACAGAAAGGAGCTAGTTAATGGCTAAGCATGAGGCAGTCAAAATAGATGGGCGCTGGGTGTGCCAGGCGAAGTGCTGCCCGCATCGCATAACCGGTGAAGGGTGCTACGGGTGCAAGCTCGGGAAGGTGAGCTTATCCTGTGAGAATACCGGCTGCCGATGGAATATCGAGGTAGCACTTGGTGACCGCAGATGTATGTGCATGGATGTCCAGCTCGATGCAGATGGCCATTGCATCGGGGAGCGCCGGCGGAGTTAGATACATAGCTTAAAAAGGAGCGGAGTGAGAGGAGCATTAGCCAAAAAGCTTCGCCAGATTCAGCGGCGAAACTGGCGAGAGTATCTGAGTGAAATAAAGGAGTTGCCATTTAGCGTCCGATGGCGGTTAGCTTGGTGGCTTGTATTCGGCAAGAAGATTGAGCACCAAAAGGGTGGGAAACTTAGGAGGTAATATCATGCCATATCCGAATGAACATGCTTGTAGAATTAGAGACCCCGGGGAATTCAAAGCTGGGAGTTTCAGACGGATTGAGAGGGGTGAGGGTAGCGAGAAAATATCAATTATTATCGGCAGACCTAAAGGCAAGACCACTACGGCCACACAGGCTTATCGCTATGATAAGGAAGTTTGGACGGAGAAACGGGCTCATACTCATTGTACGGAAAATGACGGTGCTTTTGAAGCTGCTACCAAAGAAAGCAAGGAGGTGACTATGGCTGAGAAGTTGAGTTATGAAAACAAGAAGACGACACTAGATGCCGCGCTACATGCCCACCTTGGCTTGGCAAAGGATGACTATGCGTATATAGAGGATTTTACCGAGACAGAGATATTTTACAACTGGGACCGCCAGTCCTATAAAGCCAAGTATTCCATTGCTGAAGATGAGGCCGTTACAATAGGTGATCCTGTGAAGGTTGCTCGGCAGATTACCTATAAGGCGATGGAAGCGCTGCAGTCCAGATACTCTGAGATAATCCAGGAAGCAGGCAAGCGCAATGCTAAGCTGGATGCTACCCGGCTGAAGAAGATTGTGGAACTGTGCCAGGAACTTCTATCATCTGAAGAGCCGGATGAGGAGAAGGCAAAGGAAGCCGTGAAAGAGGCTGACAAGGCTCTGGCTTGGCTGATGGAGCAAGCAGTGATGAAGACTGAGGATGGCGTGAAATTCCCTGCCGCAGCTTATGCTTATGTGGGGGATCCGGAGAAGTCCACAACCTGGAAGCTCCGGCTCTGGGAAGACCCGACCAAGAAGGTTACCCGGGCGCAGTTGGGCAGAGCAGCGGCCGCCCTGAGCCCCGGCGGATTCAGGGGACAGAAAGTAGCCATACCCTCCGCTGATTTACCTGCGGTAAAACGGAAGATACGGGCCGAGTACCGCAAGCTGGATGTGGAAGATGAGGATATCCCCAGGTGGGTGAAGGAAGTCGAGACGCGGGAACTGCTCTTGAGCTATGTATCGCTCACCGAAGCCAAGATTGACAAGGGCAGGGCTGCACTGCGCATCATTGAGCCTGGCTTCAATGAAACTGAAGACCGATACTATCCTGCAGAAATGCTGAAGCGTGATTATAAAATATTCGAGGGTCAGAAAATGTATGCTGACCACCCGACAGAGACCGAAGACCAAGAGCGTCCTGAGAGGTCGATAAAGGACTGGGTTGCCACACTGTCAGAAGTAACGTGTGATGAGAACGGCGTTGTTTCCGGTATTGCCGAGATTATCGAGCCGTGGATGATGCAGAAGTTAGCCGCACTGCGGGAGAAGGGGATGCTATCAGAGATGGGCGTTTCCATCAATGCAGTAGGCAAGGCTTCAAAGGACACCATTGACGGCAAGGAAACTCAGGTGATAGAGAAACTCATAGCATGTAACTCAGTTGATTTTGTGACTGAGCCTGGTGCCGGCGGAGTAGTCACACTCTACGAATCAGACAGTAACCGTAATATAGACCTGGTGGAACTGGCGACCTTAAGGGAGCGGCGCCCTGACTTAATCAAGGCTATTGAGGCTGGGGTCAGGGCAAAAATAACCACGGAGGTTAAGAAAGCTATGGAGAACGAGGAACGAATCACGGAATTAGAGGGTCAGATTGCGACTCTGACCACGGAACGCGATGCCCTCAAGGAAGCTGCTGAGAAGGCGGTGAAAGATGCGGCAAAGGCTGAAGCACAAGCCACCATCAAGGAGGCTGTAGACAAGGCTGAGCTGCCCGATGCTGCTAAACAGCGACTTATTGAGAGGTTCAAGGATGCCGAGACTGCCGATGGGATTGCGGAAGCGATAACAGCTGAGGCTGATTATATCGCCAGGCTCGCTGAGGCAGGCAAGGTGAAGGGCTTAGGCCCCAGTGGGCCGGCCTCGGACGAGGACAAAAAAGCCCTGAGAGAATCCTTCAAGAAGCTGCATCCGGATTGGCCGGATGAGCAAATCGAGACTGCTGTGGCAGGCAGGTAACTTAGACACTGCTGTTAGCGGGAGGTAAGCATGGTTGGTGGCCAACCTGATGAAGTCGAACTAAACCATTACTACGACCCTACCGGAAAGGCGGGTGACGAGATTTCTTCTACCTATGAGGGTAGGCATGTCTATGTTCAAGAGATCGTGCTTATCCACGCCGACCCTGGCGATGGCTTGGTTGACAAAGGTCAGCCAGTGGCATTCTGGGAAGGGGTAGGCATAGCCATGAAATCCGCATCCTCAACAGGCGAGAATGTGCCTATTGATACGGAAGGTATATGGCGGGTTTCGGTAGTGGCTACTGCTGCAATAGCGATAGGGCAATCTCTTTTCATAGATGTCTCAGGTGTGGTTACTGATGACCCCACAAATGCCCAGGCTGTATTCGGTTATTCTATGCAAGCTATGGGCATAGGAACTGAAGTCATAGCAGTCAAAGTCCACTGGATGAGCCTTAATTGGTTGTGGCTCCTCTTTTGGTGGTTCGGACAACAACCATAAAATAACTAGGAGGTAATTAAAATGCCAGCTTTTGGAGTTTATCCGATAGCAGATGCCCTTAATCCTGGAGAAGAAATCTCATCTACTTATGAGGGCAGACATGTCACTGTTTTAGAGAGTGACCTAATTCATCCTGTGCATGTTCCGGCAGATGTTCTTGTGCATAAGGGTGACCCGGTAGTCTTTGGAACTACGGGATTGCAGGCTGTTGGTGTGGCATTCAAGAGTGCCGTTCTCAATACTGACCTAATTGCCATTGATACTGAAGGTATCTGGAACCTTGATGTTGACCCAACTGACGACCTTGGTAATAGCGATGTAGCAGGTGGCGATTTACTTTATATCAATGTCACCAATGCTGTTATCAGTAAAATCAGAAACACAGCCACTCAGATACCCTTTGGCTATGCTCTTGGCATCATTACAGCACCAGGAGTAGAAGCTATAGCAGTCAAAGTTCACTTTGACCCTAGTCTTGACACTAATGATGTGATGTTCAAGACAGTTGCGAGTGGTGCTTATTCCTATGGCAAACAGTGGAGAGGACTGCTAGAAGGCGGCGAGTCGACAGGTGTTGCTGGTGTATTCTATGCTGAACTCGATGGTGACCAGAGCGGTCATATTTATGGCTGGAAAGCATGGAATGAAATCCAAGCTGCTTTCGTGCCTGATGGGTCTCTAGTTGTAGCGGGTGAATTTGGTATGTGGGATGGTCTCGGAGCTAATATGGCTGCTGCTAGAGTGGTTCTACTTCAGCTTCAGTCAATCCTTGCTGCTGCCCCAAATAGCTTACATATCTTTAGGGTCAATGTAGCACAGGCAGTCCCAACCGTAATTAACGCCATCTTTGCCGCAGCTAATCCAAATTCAATCGGAGTGGATGCTGGTAAAGCAGGGAATAACAAATATGGTGTTATTCCTTTAGCTGATGTTGTAGGCCCTGGTGTACTCTATGTTGAAGTTTTTGACACAATCACCTAACGCACAAACTAAAAAAGGAGTAACGGAAAATGCGGAAACTAGATTTACGGGACTATCAAGTAACACAAAAGGTTAGAGGGGGCGATGGAAACCTCGTTGAAGTAACTGCTCCTTATAAGGTCAAGGACTCTATTCTCAATATTATGTTTCTTCCTGCATTAGAACTGCGAGGTGCTGCATTAGTCAAGCAGAATGTGCTGGCTATGAAGATTGAGCAGTGCGAAGAGGAAGTCATCTTAGAGGAAGAGGAATATGAAAGGGTGAGGTCGGCAGCTATGGTTTATCCAGGACAAAGCCGAGCCGATGTGGGCTTGATAGACCGTATCCTTAACCAAACACCACAACTAGAAGAAAAATAAACACAGGAGGAAACTCTAATGGAACTTATGAAACTCATGGAAGACTGGAAAGGCTATGTCAGCGTCCGGGACGTTCGCCGGGGCGAGGGATATGAGCAGAAGCTACGGGAGACCATCGACCTGCTCAGTAATGCCCGGGGGATGCCTGCTTTCAGACAGGAATACCTGATAAGGGAAGCCTTGACTACATCTGATTTCTCTCTCCTATTCGGGGATGTCCTGGATAGGCAAGTGCTGGCAGGCTTTAAGGCGGTGGACCCGGTGTGGAAGCTCTTTACCCGGGCAGGCACGGTTAACAGGCTCTTCCCCCATGTCGGTGGCAAGAGATTTGCCATCCACGGCGGGAATGCAGTGCTACCACTGATAGGAGAGAAAGGCGAGTACCTGGCTCGAAACAAGAGTGAAGTCAAGTATGATGTCTATGCCTACAAGCGCGGTGCTCAGTTCGATATCTCCTGGGAGTCCCTACTGGCTGACGACCTGGGTGCCCTGAAGGATACCCCTGAAGTCTTTGCCTGGGCGGCTATCAACACCGAGCACTGGTTGGTGTCCAATACCTATGCCGACGACACCGGCACTCATCCAGGAAACCTATACGATTTGGGAACGGCCAATGAGGTCAACTTGGGCGATTTGCCCCTGACCATCCGAAACGTTGAGCGGACAGTAGCAGCCATGCACATGTTCAGGGATAGGAGCCTGACAATTCCTATCAAGAACCGGGCTAAATATCTGGTTGTGCCCCCGGCCCTGGAGTTCACGGGCAGGCAAATCCTGACTTCGGCCAACAAGATGTGGGTAGAGCATATCACTCGTGCCGGATACGACCCCAGAGAGACTCAAATGCCATACCCGACAACCAATGTCATTGCCCAGTATGGCTTGCAGCTGGTAGTTGACCCCTGGCTGCCGATTGTGGACACGACTAATGGCGACCATTCCTGGTATCTATTCGCAGCGCCAAGTGATGTAGCTGCAATGGAAGTTGACCATCTCACAGGCCATGAGCGACCGGAAATCTGCATGAAGGCAAGCGATAAGGTAACTCTCGGCGGCGGGCCGATTGGCCCCATGAGCGGCGACTTCGCCACGGACAACATTCTGTACCGCGTGAGGATTTGCGTCGGTTGCAACAAGCTAGATTGGCGAGCGACCTATATGCAGAAGCCAGGCGTGGCATCACCGTAAAAAAGGAGCATAGTAATACCCTAATAAGTAACCTGCTAGTCAGGGTGAGGGGATTGCTCCTTTTCCTCTTGCCCTGGCTAGTTTGTCTCCTTACTTTATGCTATAATAAGAGTGGAGGTAAGGAGATAATGAATAAGACAGAAAGGAAAGTCTATGACCAGCGGTGGAGGCAAAAGCATAGGGAGATAATCAGGGAACGTAATCGTAAATGGCGGGAAGCCCATAAGGAACATATCCGTGCATACAATATCGCCTATAATAAATCCCACCAAGAACTAATCAGGAGTTATAAATATCCCTATAATCCGGAGCAAGCACGAAAGTTACGAGCAAGGCATAATACCAAGCTCAGGAAAGAGGTTTTAACCCATTACGGAGATGGCAAATTGGCTTGCATTATCTGTGGTGAAAGTAGACTACCCTGCCTTTCTATTGACCATATAAATGGTGGGGGTAGGAAACATCGCAGAGCATTGGGACTGAGAGCGGGGATTCCTTTCTATCAATGGCTCAGGAAGCAGGGATACCCTCTAGGTTTTAGAACTCTATGTATGAATTGCCAAGCTGTTACTAAAATATAAGGGAGGTGAGATATGCCAGAACCTTTATCATGGCCAATAGAGACAGTGCAGGATAGCGCCACACTAATTCAACCGGCAAGCACTGAAGTATTGGCAGCGAATCCGAGGCGGGCTAATGCGGTGTTTGTCAATGACAGTAACCAGCCGATATATCTAGCCGGGGGCAATGCTGCGGTCTTGAATGCGGGAATCAGGCTCAATGCGAATGGCGGAAGCTATGAAATCAACAGGAACAACCTTTTTCTCGGCGTGATAAATGCCATCGCCGTGGGTGGAGACAAGAATCTAGTCTGGAGCGAGGGCTATCAGTAATGCCTATCAATAACCCATCTGGTAACAATCCACAAAGCGGGAGAAGCACTGGGCAGCCTGATGTTGAGACGAAGGTCGTCTTTGTCCGGTCATTTGGTAGAAAGCCCCATGTGGTTATCAGCGCTTGGAGCAAGAAGGAGGTTTGGCTCACACAGATAACCGCCAAGTGGTTCAAGTGGCTGAATGCGGCCAGCGAAGCAATCACTATTGATTGGGTAGCGGATGCGGAGTAAGGAGGAATTATGGTAAATAATCCTGCAGATTTAACTGATTTGCTTGCTAATATAGCAGCTCTTGAGCACTATAATCACTCTCGGAGCCGCGTCTACCCTCAAGATATAAGGCTTGTAGCAGATTTGGTTGCGGCTGCGGCTAATGTTTTTGGCGACTGGGCAGAGGTAATCCCAATAGATACTGTTGACTTCGATTATGAGGCGACAGGTTTTGTGGTAGAAGAGGCTGGTGCTGCAGGGTCTTACTTCGTTCAGTTCGGGTTTAGTCTTGTTGCTTTGACTGAACCTACAACCGCTCAGATTGCAGGCGAGAGGCGGGCAAAACTACCCACTCCTGTAACCCAGTCAACGGAGATACTTGAAGTCAAGAGCCAGAATATCCCAGCCAACGCTAAGTTATGGGGAAGAGTAAAGAGCAAGGCTGGAGGCTCTGAGACAATAGGAGTCAGTGTTGTTGTAGCAAGGCACATAGAAATTACTAACCCAATAGCCAAGTTAGCTACATGGCCATGGTCAATATAAGGAGTGAATTATGACTGATATCCTAAAGGTGAGACTCTTAATCGCAGATACCGATTCAGTTCAATATACTGATCCCCAGATTCAGGCATTCCTGGATATGGCTAGTGGCTCAATTCTCCTGGCTGCCTCTTATGCACTCGAAGCGTGGGCGGCCTCGCTTACCGAAAATGTTTTATCGGAGAAGATAGGCGACTATGCCTACACCAAAAAGGGTGCTGAGAATAAGATGGCTCTAGCCAAGAAGTACCGGGAAGAGGATGCGGCAAGTCCCTATATGACCTGGGCCGAAATGAACCTATAGCGAGGATATAGAATAATGAGCTTTGCCAGCCTGTTGATTCATACCTGCGATATTGGCATCCTGAGCCAGGGCGACAAAGATGCCTATGGCACACCAGCAAAGACCTGGCCAGTAGTTGACTACGAGAGCCAGCCATGTCGTCTAGTCAGCACCAGAGGCCGTGAGATTAAAGTTGGTGCCGAGGTAGTAATATCTGACTGGAAGCTCTTTGTGGACAACTCCGTGGCCGTGGATGAGCAGGATAGGGTCTCCAATATCAAGCTGGCGGCCACCGATGCGGTGGTGGACAGTTCAACCTTTGAAATCTTGCTTGTGCAAATGAGAAGTGACGGCGTTGATGCTCACCATTATGAGCTTGCCCTTCAAAAAGTGGCTTAAAAACTTGATATTTCTACTCTGATAGTATATCATTTAGAAAAGGAATAAAAAGGAGTAGTTTTATGGAAAACCAATTATGGTCTCCCATTTGGGGCTGGTATCATGAAGGTGAATGGGATAAGAAGAGACTAGAATCAATTGAGAAAGCTAAACAAGGGCTAAAAGAACTCAAGAAACTGGATGGTGAATTGGAGAATCTAGCCCCAAAGATTGACGAAGCAAGATTGCGTGAGAACATATTGCTCAACCGAAATTAACAATACATAAGCATTACTAGCACTACCTAAAGCCTCCAAGAAATTGGGGGCTTTTTCTATGGGAGAATTATGAAAATAACGACAGATTTTAAGCTCAACCTCAAGACCAAAGAGGTGCGGGATAAGGTCAAGAAGGCCGCTGAGAAAGGGCTAAAGAATGTGGTCACTGACATTGCCGGCGATGCAATCAAGGGAAGCCCATATCTGACCGGCCATAACGCTCGGTCAATCAAGTTTGAGGTCGGCCCGGGCGGTGAAGTCACCAAGAAGGAATTGGAAGGCGCGGTCTATAGCACCAGCGGCTACGGCGGAATACTGGAAACAGGAAGCGTAAAAATGGCCGCCCGTCCATATTTTAAGCCGGCCCTGGACCGGCATATTAAGAAGCTCCCAGGGGAGATAAAGGCAAACCTGAAATGAATGAGGATACCAATAAAATCATACAAGTATATCTGTTAACTCAAGCCACTTTGACCGATATCATTGGGGACCGTGTATGTTCCCCGAGGCTTTATGAGAATTGCCCGCTGCCGGCACTGGGCTTCTTTACCCGGGGCGGCAGCTCAACCCCATATATACCAGGCATAGTTACCCCCAGCATCCAATTTGATTGCTGGGGAGACAGCCCTATCGTTGCCCGACAGGTGTACCGAGCGCTCTATGATGCTCTCCAGGGCGTTCAGAACCAGCTTGTCACGGTCGATGGCAGCGACTATATGATTCTGAGTGCCATAGAAGAGGTGCAGGGTCAAGACTTACAGGACGTGGATGTACCAGCCTATTTTCGAGTGCTGACTTCGTTCAGCATGATGATAAGAGCAGAATAATAGAAGGAGGGGATATGGTTAAAAAGCAGAGGGAAGAGCCCGAGACGGAGCCAGAAGTTGCTCCAGAGCCAGAGCCGGAAGTAGAACCGGTGCCGGCAGTCGAGCCGCCGGCAAAGGCTAAATACTACGAAAATCTATTTCGAGGAGGTAAGTAGGCATGGGTAAAACAATAGCAAATGTACTAACGGGGGTGGCAGCGCTGTTTATCAGGCAGCCAAATGATGCCATAGCGGAGTGGTCAGAGCCAGGATATGGCGCCTCGCCCCAGTCAGCTAAACTCTTGAAGACCGGTTCAGGTGCTGCAGGAAGCACCTGTGTGCAGTTCATTCCGCCGACAGGGATAACGCTGGCAGCATGGCAGGCTGCAGTTACCGATTACGCCTTCCGGCACAATAACCAGAACATTGGTGCCATTGCCAACTGGGCGCAGTTCGAGTTCAAGTTTGAAGACCCGAATAGCGGTGGCTGGGCCGAAGTTACTGCTTTCGCATTACAGGGCATAGCAGGCACCGGGCTTTGGGTTTTGACGACAATGGCAGCCAATACTCCATCTGGTTATGGTGGTGTTGGTGAGACAGGAACCTCATTCTTTGACATGGTCTTGGCTGACCTCAGTACTGTAGAAGCTCAGATTAACCTTGAGGCTGCGGTCGACAGTTGCAGCGATTGGATTCTTACCAGGGTACGAGTTGAGCTGTGGGAGCCCGCGCCGGCGAGATACTGCTACATCGGCGAGGTTACCATTGCCGGAGTCGTCTATACCGTAACACCTGGTGGGACTGCCCCCGGCATGACTCTGGAAAGCCCATTCGCTGAGGTAGGCTACACCGAGGACGGCGTGACCATAGAGTACACC
Organism: Dehalococcoidales bacterium; assembly: GCA_030603605.1. The sequence continues at coordinate 24,710 of JAUVXN010000004.1, forward strand.
GCTGACGAGGCCGATATTGAGGTTGAAGAGGAGACATTCCCAATCAACAGGGTGATAACCAAGGAAACCGCGGCCATCACCTGCAACATGGCGGAAAGCTCCATGTTCAATCTCGATAAGGCAATGGCCGGAAGCGTACTAGTGGGGAATCTCCTCACCCTGGGTGAGGGCGTCAATAAGACGATGAACCTCAAAATAACGGGCACCAACCCGGCAGGGTTCTTCCGCGAAATCCTCATCCCGCTGGCCACCGCTACTGGAGCGGTAGGCATGGCATATAAGAAAGGTGAAAAGACCGTGGTACCGGTCACCTTCCAAGCACTAAAACCTACAGGCAGCCCAGCCGTCACGATAGTTGAAGGTACTGCCTAGTAATCCTATCCCCCTATGTCCCCCTTTATCCCCCTTCCCCTTATCAAGGGGAAGGGGGACTAGTATCCAATAAACTAAAAAGGAGCGTGTGAATATTATGGTAGAGAAGCAACGGACAGAAGAACAAGTAGTGGCTCAGGCACCCATTATAGTCATCCTGGGGAAAAAGGAATATGAAATCAAGCCTCTGGTTATCCGGGATTCAAGGCCATGGCGTAAGAAGCTCATTGGTTTAGTAGCAGCACTCCCCGGGCTAATCAATACCGCTATGGACGACCCGACTGCTTTTGAGGGTGCCCTCGACCAGATGATGGTAGTCATGCCGGACCAGGTACTTGACCTATTCTTTGAGTATGCCAAGGATTTGAATAGAGAAGAGATTGAGGGCATAGCTACCGATGCCGAGATAGCCCAGGCTTTTCAGGAGGTAATAAAAGTAGCCATCCCTTTAGCGGCAAGCCTCCCGAAGGTGATGGAGAGGCTCTCTCAGTAGGCGGCTCGTTTGAATTTCTGATGACCGAGTGGCACCTGCCACCGGACTATATTGTGAATAATTGGACTGACGAGCTGCTGGATTTGATGCTGGGGAAGCTGGTTGAAAGGAAGGCGCGTGAGGTGCAGGCAAGGCAACCGGCATCACTGGGAGACCCAGGGGGGCATAAAGTTCCTGACAGCGTATTATTTGCCCGGGCGGGCAATTTAATAAAGGTGGTTAAGCAGTAGATTATGATAAGCGTAGGAGATACTTTACTCAAGCTCGGTGTGGACACGAGAGACTTGGATAAAGGAATGAAGGGTCTCGGTGCCAAAATTAAGCAGCACCAGAAGGCTATCGGGATAGGCATGGTTGCTATGGGCGGTGCCATATTAGCCGGCGGTGCTTTGGCTGTCAAAACCTTTGCCCAGATGGGTGATGAAGTCCATAAGATGTCGCTGCGGACCGGCTTTGCAACTGAGACACTCTCCAGGCTAAAGTATGCCGCTGAAATTGGGGGGGCAACCCTTGGTGATGTGGAAAAGGCCGTCAAGAAGATGTCGAAAACCATTGCGGATGCTGGCTATGGGCTTGAAACTTACGTGCGAGTCTTCAGAGAAATCGGCATCGAAGTCGAAGAACTAGATGGACTGAATCCTGAAGAACAGTTTATGAAGATAGCTGAGGCTGTCGCCAAAGTTGAGGACCCCTCAAAGCGAGCAGCTATAGCTCAGGATGTATTTGGCAGGGCGGGAACTAAGCTACTCCCAATGCTCTCCGAAGGAACTGAGGGGCTTAAATTAATGATGGCAGAGGCGGAAAAGTTTGCCCCTATCTTTGATACTGAAGCTGCTGCTGCCGCCGCTAAATTGACCGATACAATGGGTCAGCTCACGGGCTCTATGACTAAAGTCAAGCTGGCAATCGCTGAGAGGCTGATCCCGGTCTTAACCCCCCTTCTGGAGAAATTAAGGGACACGATTAGCCAGATAAGCGCATGGATAAAGGAGCACCCTACGCTCACGAAGGTTATTGTATTAGGAACTACTGCGCTTGGTGGCTTACTCGTGGCTTTAGGCGGGCTCATACTAATTATGCCTGGGCTCACTGCTGCCCTGGGTGCCTTCGGTATCACGCTCCACCTGGCACTGGGGCCGATTGCCTTAGTTACTCTCGGTATCGCTGCCCTGGTGGCTGCTGGTATAGCCCTCTGGAGAAACTGGGACTGGGTAGGACTCCAGCTTAAAAAGCTCTGGGCAAATATGCAGATAGCCTTTGGCCATACTGTGAAGTTCATAGTGAATACAGTGCTCCAGCCCTTCCTGCTTTACATAGGCGAATTTCTCGGTAACATAGTCCGCGGCGTAGGTAAGGTGGTGAGTATCTTCAACAAGGAGTGGGGAGCTGCGATAGAGAATGTTGCCGATGAGATGCGGAATCTGGGGGGGACGATTACGGATTGGGCCAATAACCTGGTTGAATCAGGCGAGCGAAGCAAGAGAGTGCTCGCAGCGATAGAAGAGGGCTCTGAGGCGATGATAGCGACATTCCTTGACCCATATGAGCAAGCTGGTTTTGCAGTCGAGGACTTGGAAGAGAAAGTAAGAGAACTTGGTGACGAGTATGAGGCTTACATTGCGAGTATAGAGGCACTCGTCGAGGCTGAAGAGTTTGCCCAGACCGAGGCGGGTAAACTGGGTCTAACGATGGATGACCTCAAGCAGTATATGATTGCCGCCGGCTATGAGGCTGAAATGCTTGCTCTCAGCTATGAGGAATGGCTGGAACTGGGAGAGGATGTCAACAGGTTTGCTGAGCGGTTCCAGATAAATCTTGAAGACATAGCCAGAACTTCGGAGATGACTACTGACGACATGCTCCGGGATATTAAGGAGCTGACCAGCAAGGCAAAGGATGCCGCCAGGGAAACCACCCGGGTACAGATTGAAGCTATCAACGACCGGATGAAGGCAGAGCGTAATGCCCACCGGGACCGGATGGACCAGCTCCGGGATGAATATGACCAGACTATTAAGACTATTGACGCGGGGCTAGATGCTGCCCTGCAGGGCTACCAGAGCCAGTTGGATGCAATCGACCGGCAGATAGAAGGGATTGACGATGCTGAGCGGGGCCGGCGGGATGCCGAGAGAAAGGCAGAACTGGAAGCCAGCCTTGCCGAGGAAGATGATGCTGACCGGCGAATTGACCTTGAGGATCGCCTTAACGAGCTGCTAATTAAATCTGATAATGTGGAGTGGCAAAAGGAACGGGAACTAGCCTACAAAGCTCGTATCGCCCAAGAAAAGGATGCCGATGAGCGTAGACGATTAGAGAGAAATCTGGCTGACTTCCTGCTAGAGGTACAGGCCAAGCGGACCAGAAAGCAGCTAGAGACTGATAGAGATACCCTTCGCCAGGAGATGGATATGGCGAGGGAAGCGGCCAGAAATGAGAAAGATAGGGCTCAAGAGGCATACGATTATAAGAGAGACCTGCAGGAGCAGGAGCATGAGAACCTTATAAGCCGGCTGGAGAATGAAAAGGAAGCTCTCGACCAAGCTCTCGAGGAGACACTGCAGCGATATGACGATGACCTGGAAGCCTTTATGGCATTGCTGGAAGATGAAACGAAAGAGATGGCGGACTTTGTAGCCGCCTATAATGAACTGATAGACCAGCTGAAAGATAAGACGGTCACCATCACCACAGCTCATAAAACAGTCGGGGCACCCGCAGGTGCTCCTGGTGCTGCTCCGCCTCCTCCAGGTGCTCCTGGGCGGATAATACCAGTAGGTGAAGCACATCCTGGAATGCCAGGCTGGCAGGGCGGCGGTATTGCCATGCGTCCCATCGTGCGCAGGATAGCTGAAGGAGGACCCGAGGCGGTATTGCCATTGGACAGAGCCACGCTTGAAAGGCTGGGACTTGGTGGGGGTGGTTACAGGACGGCAAATCTCTACTTCATGGTCGATGGGAGAGTTCTAGCCGAGGCACTGGAGGAGCCGCTGGTCGATGATATTTATCTAAGAACTGGAGTAAGAAGATAAGATTTAGAAATAGAGTTCATATCTAATTAAAGGAGGTAAGCCGATGGTTCAAACAGGTGGAGTATTGGATATCAAGACAAAGACTGAGGCGCAGGGTTACGCGCCAGACTGGTCAGCTTTAGAAGAGTATTTCCCAGAGATAAAGGAGATAGCCAGTTATGCTGACAAGTGGGCATATATACAGGAGCGGTGCCGGGAGTCGGAAGAGAACGCTGAGTTCGTCAGGCAGCACAGACCTAAGATTGCCAACTCTCACAGGGTAATCGAGAATAAAGTTGTTACCGATGACTTCGTTGAGGACATCGTGGATGCCCTTGTAGCTGAGACTTGGACTCCTCTTTATAAATATCACCATTCGGGGACAGGTGTAGGTGCTGAGGATGCTACAGATGCTGCCCTCGGGACACCTGTAGAAAATGCCAGAGATGTGGGAACACATGTTGAGCATGACTCTAAGACCTATAAGAGTATTGCGACAACCACCTATACCGGTGCCCACGCTATTACTGAACATGGAGTATTCAAGACTGCTGGTGCTGGTGGACCACCTGTAGTCGGCGGCATCCTGATGGACAGGACAGTGTTCGCTGCCATTAATGTAGTGAACGGAAATCAAGTGGAATGGACTTTTACCATTGCCTTCACATCGGGTGGGTGAAAACCATAAGGAGCTTCAATGTCTGAAATCCAGAAGGTAACTGACCCATCTAAGATAGTTACTGATGAGCAGGTTCTTAAAGAGCTAGACCATCAAGGCATAGACAAGGACTATGTTGGCGACTTAGCTTATGCTGCTGGCATTATAGACGGTGAGGGAACAATCAGTGTTAGACATCAAATGCTTTCCCGCTGTAAGAGTCCTTGTTATTGGATATTTGTTTCTGTGGCTATGTGTGAACCCACAGTGCCTCAGTGGCTACAGCAAACATTCAGCGGTGGTTATTCAGTAGAGAAATCCCGTAATCCCCGCTGGAAGGATGTTCATAAATGGAAGGTAACAACAAAGAAGGCAGAGGAATTCCTGATTGCCGTTTTGCCATTTCTTAAAGAAAAGAAGGCACGTGCCGAGGTAGCACTTGAACTTCGCAAATTAGCAAAGCCTGCTGGTTATTACCGCCGTTTTCAGTCAAAACCCAAAGAAGTTTTAGAAGCTGAGGTGCTTTTAGTTAACAAGCTTCATCAGTTGAATCAGAGAGGGCGAAATGATTAACAGGGTTACAGACCCCTCAAAAATTGTGACGGACGAACTGGTTTTGAAGGAACTAGCAAAGCAAGGAATAGATGCTCAAGAAGTGGAGTTCTTTCAAGATTATGCACCTCGGTCTTGGGGAAAAGAACATAGTTCCTACGCTAAATTTTATAGGCATCTAAACAGTAACAAGCGGTTTATGGTTGTTTCTGGTTTGCCCAAAGTCAAACCAGATGGAACTAAGATTGAGGTAGGCTGGGTAGAAAAACAGGGCAATAAATATCGGTCAAAACCTAACCTCTTCTCGGCAGTAGTTGATGGCAAACAGATAACAGTAACTTGCCTATCTAACCAGCCCAGTGGCTCTAAGGAGGGAGAGCAGGTAACTTGGCAACCCCAGCTATTCCTTGATGGGGTAGAGCAAACCTGTGGGAAAGCTGTCTTGCTTGACACTGACCCCATAAATCAATTTCTTCACCAGAATGTCCTAGAGTGGGACTATGGTGTCTGTCAGCGTAGGATAAGGATTATTGAAGGTAGGATAAGGGAACGCTGGATATTTGAAGCTAACCCACATAGCACCATCAGAATTAAGCATAACATTACTGGGAGTCTGAATCTCAAGCTAGGGAAGGCTAGAGATGCCAAAGGCAATCCACTATTAGTCAGCGTTATTGGCGATGAGGAGATTGTAGAAGCCAGTGAGTTTGATAAGGCAGTTTATCCCGTTGAGATAGGTGCAAGTCAGACCTTTTACCCTGATGCCCACCCAGAAACCTCTAGTGTTGATGGGATTGTGAGACACGCAGATGCGGGTGGAACTACTTGGGCAGATATTTGTGGGGGAGATGGAACAACTGGTCGTGACGATGGTCCTCACGAGTCAGCATTTACTTTCAGCGCACACTCCACAACGAACAAATGGTCG
>JAUVXN010000050.1 GCA_030603605.1 Dehalococcoidales bacterium
TAGCTTTAGCCACCATCGCCTATACCGGGATTGAAACTATGTCTCAGATGGCTGAAGAAACCAAGCAACCAGAGAAAAAAGTACCTGAAGCACTTTTTATGATGATAGTTGCTGTTCTGGTTATCTTCGCTGGCATCTCCCTGGTATCCCTGTCAGCTATGCCGCCTGAAGAACTTGCTTCCGAATGGTCCAGGGACCCGGTAGCTGGTATTGCCGCCAGTCTTCCACTAGAATTAATACGCATTATCCTCAAGCCCCTAATAGCCATCCTGGCTGGCACTATTTTGCTCATAGCAACCAATGCTGGGCTTATCGGCATCTCAAGACTTGCCTTCTCAATGGGAAGCCACAAGCTGATACCTCCAGCGCTTAGCCGAGTGCATCCTCGATTTAAGACACCCTACATTTCAATAATTCTGTTCAGCATAGTTGCTCTTATCGTTTTAACTCCAGGGTTTTTTGCGGCTAATGTCTTCAAGAATATGGGAGCATTATACGCCGTTGGTTCTTTGCTAGCCTTTATGTTTGCCCACACCTCCATCCTAAGCCTAAGAATCAGAAAGCCAGAATTGCCTCGCCCTTTTAAGCTCAGAGGGAACATAAGAATTAAGGGACGTGAACTACCGGTAAGCGCCATCCTTGGTTTAGTAACACTATCGATAATATGGATAATCATACTAATTACCCAGTCTTATAGCCGATGGGTCGGTCTTGCCTGGATGGTTGTCGGACTGATTATTTATTACTTCTACCGGCGAAAGGAGCACTTGCCACTAACCCACACGACAGAGAACCGAGAGGAATTTAATTAAAAAGGAGCATAAAATATCTCTTTGCAATTTAATAAAGTTAAATGGGGAAAGGGAGGCATCGGAAATGGAAGACAAGGAAAAGGCTGAAGAACTAACACCGTTACTGCGGGGAGACAAGGTGCTCCGTATTCGCAGGCGAAGGCCACGCCGAAGACTCCGCATCACTCCGGACATCCCAGGAGTTTTTAGATTTCTTAAGCAGATAATCACTGAAACTCCTCTAATACCATTGATGTTTGCTCTCGTCGGGCTCTGGTTACTCTCATCTTGGGGTATTTATCTCGCCGAGCGGGGAGCAAATGAACAGATAAATTCCTATGGTTACGCGCTGTGGTGGGCCTTCACCGCTATGCAAACGCAAGGTGCCAATAGCCCGGGACCGATTACTGCTACCGGGATGACAATCGGTTCAATCTGGTCAATACTCAGTACGATTGCCTTTTTTGGTGTCATAATCGCTACCCTTTATGCCTACTTCATGTTCCCCAGGCGGCGCCCTTCCCGGGAGATCGTAAGTGCCCTCCAATATAATCTGGAGCAATTAGAAAACTTGTCTGTCGATGAGTTGGAGGTGCTCAGGGAGACTACAGTACGGATTGTAAATACCCGAATAAAGGAGCTCAAACAGAAGCCTTCAAGCCATTAACTCATACAGCAAAGAGCCAGAAGAAATTCAATTAAAAAAATAATAGCTTGGCAAAAGGGTATTGTAGATTTTCAATGAGAGGGTTATAATACTCTAAATAAAAAGGCTTAGAAAATAATGGAAATTCATAAGATTCTTATGCCGGTAATTGGCACCGAAGCCGATGAAGAAGCAATGAGGCTAGCCTGCAGGCTGGCTAAAAAGAATAAAAGCAAAATTTTGGCGATTTACTCCATCAAAATAAAGCGCGCCCTGCCGCTGGATGCTGAAATTGAGTCCGAAATTCAAAAGGCTGAAGCTGTTCTAGACCATATAGAGATGGTCGCCGAAGAACAAGACTATGAGATAGAGACCGACATACTTCAAGCCCGCGAGGCCGGCCCAGCTATCATTGATGAAGCCATGGAACGAGGAGCTGACCTAATCTTGATAGGTATCAAACACAAGACACGCTTCGGGCAATTTAGTCTGGGGCACGTGGTGCCATACGTGCTGCAAAATGCTCCATGTCCGGTGATACTGTATCAGCAATAAAATATGTAATTGGGGTTGCTTATGAAAGTAGTAATTATGGGCTGCGGACGAGTCGGCGCTCAACTCGCCGGATTACTGGATGCTGATGGACACGAGGTTGCCATCCTGGATACTGATTCTTATAGCTTCCGAAGATTATCACCAACCTTCGGCGGCAACGCCCTGATTGGTAATGGTATTGACCAGGAAGCATTGAAAAGAGCCGGTATTGAGGAAGCCGATGTCTTTGTGGCATTAACCCAGGGGGACAACCGTAATGTTATGGCAACCCAAATTGCCAAGCATATTTTCAATGTGCCCAGAGCAATCTGCCGCATATATGACCCCCTGCGTCAGGAGCTATACAATACCTTGGGGATAGAAACCTTCAGCCCAACCACAATATTTGCCCAGATGGTGAAGGAAAAGATAGAGAGCTAAGGAGAAAAATGTACATCTTAATTGTCGGTGGAGGTAGAGTCGGCTACTATCTTGCCAGAGCACTGCTGAGTGAGGGGCACGAAGTGCTCATAATAGAAAAAAATGCCACTCTGTGCGAAACCATTAATGAAGAAATGGGCAACGTTTGCATCCGTGGTGACGGTTGCGAGGCCGCCACTCTGACCGATGTCGGCACCGGCCGAGCTGATATGCTGGTGGCGGTAACCGGAGACGACGAAGATAATCTGGTTGCCTGCCAGGTAGCCAAGTATAAATTCAATGTGCCCCGCACCATAACCCGCATCAGAAATCCACAAAACGAAAAAATCTTCAAGAAACTAGGCGTAGATGTCATCGTAAGTACCACTGATATCATCCTCGAAACTATTGAGAAAGAGGTGCCCACGCACCCCCTGACCCACCTGCTGCCCCTCAGCGATAAGGGGCTGGGGATTGTAGAAGTAAGAATCCCACCGACATCAACGGCTATAGGCAAATTAATCAAGGAGATTTCGTTACCGGCGGGAACTAAACTTGCCCTGGTTATCCCCAAGGACAGGAAGCCCCGTATGCCTACCCCCAGCACTGTCCTTCGCGAAGGAGACCAGATAATAGCTCTTACCGCCCCCGAATCAGAAGAGGCATTGCGAGCTGCCCTGACCGGCGCTTAAAGTCCAGGTCAGTTGTCAAGGGAAGCCGACCACGGATTAGGCAAAAATAGTGGGCAAAGATATAACCGTTGCCCATTACTGCTATGCTAAGTAGAGCTACGACAGGAGGCTTTCCATGACCAAGCTTAACCAGTTCTGGACGCTGATTATTATTCTCCTGATAGCTGTTATTGTAGTTGGTAGCTTAGTGACCTGGTCAAGATACAGCCGAAGCCAACCCATAGAAATTTCCATATCCCCTAGCCAGAAAATACAAGGCGAGATATACATCGGCGGGGCAGTCAATAACCCTGGCTTCTACCCACTAAAAGCCGGAGACAGCATAGACGATGTTATTCGGGTGGCGGGCGGGACTTCCGTCAATACTGACGCCAGTCGACTCAAACTCTACATTCCTGAAGTAGAAAAAGAGGAGCCGCCACAAAAAGTCAACCTTAACCGGGCTGAAGCGTGGCTACTGCAAGCACTGCCTGGAATTGGCGAAACCAGAGCTCAAGCCATTATAGACTATCGCCAGCAAAACGGACAGTTTGATAATATTAATGAGCTGACTAAGGTAGAAGGCATAGGTACTGCTACCTACGAGAAAATCAAACAACTAGTTACTGTAGCTGACTAAAATCTTGGGGAAACAATTCATAGCTGTGTAGATAGGAATTGTTTTTGATGTTATGTAAACCTTTAATCAGGACGAAGGCTCGTGCCACTTATATGTCTTAGTTGTGCCTGGGTGGCTGGTATCTTTTTAGGGTCGAGTTTTTACCTGCCTTTAGCCCTCATTCTCACCGGACTTATACCTCTCCCCCTGCTTTTCTTCATCCGCCAACACCGTAAGATAATAATCCTGACCAGTTTCAGCCTCTTTACCCTCTTCGCCGCTACCGCCTACTCCTATTCAGGTCTGCACACGGTCAATGAAAGCAGCCTGCGACTCTATAACGACAAGGTTACAGAAGTCAAAGGGATGGTGGCGAGAGACCCGGAGGTTAGAGATAAAACTACCCATCTCCACCTGTCAGCCACCGAAATAAAGTTGGATAAAGGGTGGCAAAAAGTATCAGGAACGGCTCTGCTATTTGTGCCCAGATACCCTGCCTATAAATACGGCGATGTCCTCCTGGTAAGCGGAAAACTGGAGACGCCGTCCCCGTTTGATGACTTTGATTATAAAGGTTACCTGGCCAGCCAGGGAATCTACACTACCATGCTCTACCCTAAAATAGAAATAGAAGAGAGGGGGAAGGGCTTCAAGCCGCTGGAATGGGTCTATTTCATAAGAAATGACACAGCCCAAACCCTTTCGGCGGTACTGCCTGATCCACAGGGAGCACTGGCTCAGGGTATTATTCTGGGTATGCGGGGCAACATTCCATTATCACTCAAGACTGATTTCACCCGCACCGGTACTGCCCATCTGCTGGCTATATCCGGTCTCCATCTAAGCATCGTGGCCGGCATCCTACTCAGCATAGGTATATGGCTCTTCGGACGGAGGCACTACCTCTACATCTGGCTAGCCCTAGGCATAATCTGGCTTTATGCCCTGCTCACCGGTCTGCACCTACCGGTAGTCCGGGGCGCCATCATGGCCAGCCTGTTCCTCGCTGCCGAGCTCGCAGGCAGACAGCGCAGTGCCATCACTGCGCTAACTTTTGCCGCAGCGATAATGGTGGGCATCAGCCCCTATATCCTGGGGAATGCCGCTTTCCAGTTGAGCTTCCTGGCTATGGCCGGCCTGGTCTTCCTTTTCCCCATCTTCCAGGCTCTGGGAAGAAGAGCAGTCAAGGCTACCCTGGGTGAAGATGGAGCAATAGCATCAATAGCCAATATTACCAGCGATAGCCTCAGTATAACCATGGGAGCAGTCATCGCCGTCTGGCCGGTGGTTGCCTATCACTTTGGCATTATTGCATTTGTTGGTCCGCTAGCCAACTTCCTTTCCCTACCCGCCCTGCCAGGCATTATCATCACCGGCGCTCTAACCGGGGGGCTGGGACTTATAGCTCTACCCGCCGCCCAGGCTATCGGCTGGCTAACCTGGCTCTTCCTATCATATATGTTATTAGTGGTTAACGGTCTGGCGGCATCTTCTCTGTCATTTATCGAGGTAGGCTCAGTTGACACTACCCTGATAGGGATTTACTATTCAGTCCTTGCCACCGCTATCTTCCTAAGTCGGAAGACCAGCCCAATGCCCAAAGCTACCGCCCGACTAAAGTCGGGGGCAGGTAAATCGTTTAACCTCGTTTCCAGACTACCCAAGAAGTGGGTCCTGCCACCGCTACTGCTGGCAGCGATACTGGTATCTGTCACCGCCGCCAGCATGCCCGATGATAAGCTTCGTGTCAGCTTCCTCGATGTCGGGCAGGGTGACGCCATCCTGATGCAGTGGTAGCGGTATACCCCACTTCGACAGGTATTGCCTCCTGTATTGTAATGCAGTCGCCGTCTACCAAAACCTTTATCTGAAGGGCTTGCAAGGCCAAGCGCCTTTCACTATAGTCCAGTTTCTTTAGGTTGCTTGATACGAGTTCACAGGCAGTCTTTAGATTGTCACGATTCAGTTCCAATTGCTTATTGCTTTCGATGCGTTGCTCAAGTTTAGCTTTCTCTATCTGAAATTCTTTAATATTCTTCTCAATAGCACTGATGTCTTTCCTAAACGCAGCTTCGTCTCCGGTTATCTCAAAAGCTTTCCACACCCTTTCCTTTTGATGTTCCCTGTTTTCCAACTGCGTGGTCAATCTTTCTAGGTCCTTTTGCCATATGTTCGTATTTTGCTCTGTTTCCCTCTTTTCCAGTTCGGACAATACCAATTCAGGCTGATTTAATACTTTATCCACCTCTTGCCACACAAGGTTTTCTAACCGTTTGGCATTGTGCTGCCGATTGTCACACCGGACCGGCGTAACTTTCTTTAATCTTCCCGAACATTGATAGAATGGGTAGCAATATCTCTTTCCGTTCCTTGGCTTGATACCCGGAGCTCCCCAGAAGACGCGACCACATCTGGCACAGTAAATATGGCCATGGAGTAGATATTCATTCTTGCTATTTCGTGTTGCCATTCTGTGGTTTTCTTTAAGCCTTTCCTGGGCAGCGTCAAATAGTTCCTGTGATATGATTACTGGCGTGGCATTAGGGATCTCAATCCATTCCTCTTTTGGCTTCCAAATAATACCTGTATTCTTACGCTTGGTATCGGGTTTCACCCTGAATCTAGGTTCTCCATAGGTGCAAGTAAAGGCGTATGTTTTGCCTGTATATGCGATATTCTTTAGTATCTTTTGCACTGTGCTTCTTATCCAGAAACCTTTGCCAGAAGGTGTTGGCACTTTCAGGTCCCTAAGCCGATAGGTGATAGCATCGGTTGAAAGCCTTTCTTCAACCAGCCAGCAATACATCTCCCTGACCCACTTAGCTTCTTCCTCATTCACATACCGGATACCTTCCCCGAGGCCTTTGCCCCTTATATATGTGTAACCATAAAGTTTGGCATGACTATTAGCCGGGAGCTTGCCAGCCAATGCCCTAGTCCTTTTGCCCCTCATTGTTCTCTCTCTTATCTTCTCCACCTCAACTTTAGCAGTATAACCCCTGATGTAGGAGACAAGTTTGCCTAGGTCCGAACTGTCTACATTTTCGGTAACCGAGATGAGCTGGACACCGTGCCTCTCCATTTCATCTTCCAAAATAATTTCGTGCACTGGGTCGCCGGACAGACGGTCAAGCACATAGACAATAACCGCATCAATCTGCTTATCCCTGACCCATTGTCTTAGTTGGTTGAGCTTGGGTCGGTCGAGTGTTAAGCGTGAACCAACTTCGGAAAGGACGAAGGTGCCCGGGGTATTATAGCCAAGTTCTTTTCCTTTTGCTAAGTCAGCCCCACGTTGGCTATCTAGGCTTGTGCCTTCCCTTTCTTGGGCTTCCCCTGAAACCCGGCAATATATGGCTGCTGTTTTCATTATTGAGCCTCCTTACTAAGTTTTTGCTCCCTGTCTATCTTCTCCACAATAGCCTCTTCCAGCCACTGCCCCAGGGTCTTCTTCAGGGTAACAGCGGCAACACGGGCTTGGTGGAGGGCTTCAGGGTTAGCCCTGATACTTGTTGTAGGCCAACGATGTTTCTCTTTCATACTTGTATGGTAACACAAGTCACACCAAATGTCAAGGGGTTCCGGGGTGATTTTAAGGGAAAGTTTTTAAGAAAGGGTTTGACTACGCGGTGTGCTGAACAGTTTGTCAGCAAAATGGAAGACTGTTACGCTACAATTCGGCATGCTTTAGCGGCTTCGTGGAGGCTTGATCGTTAAATAACTCCCCGATCAATGGCGGGAATGCGCTAGGTAAGGCTACTCTTTTACCGAACAGCCTTTGTATCTGTTGTCTGTACAATAGTAGGCTCACGCTTAACTTTCCATCCGCACTACTATAAGTCATCCGGCACACAATGAGATATATACATCGGGGTATTTTAATCGGGCGGCAAAGAAGATTATGCCCTGGTGGGGGTAATGTCCTAGTGGCTTTCAACTGCCTCAAAGCTGATTTGTCCCATACGCCATAGCTAGGTGCCTTTTCCATGTCCATATGCCTGCCCCTGAGCGAGGTTGCTATTAAGCAGCAAGAGTAGACAATTTGCCAGCTTGAGCCTCGAATTTACCTCAACAATAAGAGGAAGCACGATTTGACGATTTAGAAGCCTTCTAACCCACCTTTCAATGAGTTCTGTGGTGTGGAATGGGATTATGTAGTGTGGAGAAGATTATGCCCCGGGCGAAGTCATGTCCTATACCCGCCCAACCATCTCAAGGCTAACTAGGTCAATACCGCCAAAGCTGACTGCCCCGGCTATGTCCAATGCCGGAAGCGAAAGAGATGCAGGGCTGATGGCTGGCGCCATTGACACAGCGGCTGACAACACAGCGGCTGACAAAAGATTAATTATCCAAAAGAATGCAATCAGGCTAGAGTCGGGCGTGCTTTAGCCGCTTTAGCTTTTGTCCTTGGCCAGCACCTCAAGCGTTAAAGCCTCCCGCCTTTGGCTTCGATGAGGAATAGCCAATTCTGGGACTTACTCGGTATAAGTTATCGATGGTGGCTCCGGTGACGGTGCTGGCTCTGCAGTCCGGAGCCCCTCTCCTTTGAGGGAGGGAGGACCTTCTTTATTTTAGCCTCATATTTTCATTTGCCATATTAATATGGCGAATGACCTGTCTAAGCGGGCTTAAGCGGTAGGAAGACCTCGTATTTTCAAGCTGTTTTGCACCCTAGCTGCCACCTGGTTTGCTGAATTAAT
>JAUVXN010000051.1 GCA_030603605.1 Dehalococcoidales bacterium
CAGGGCATCGCCATCTTCCCTCATGTAGATGGCAGCAAAAGGTTTCCCAGCGTCTACGAGCTCCAAAGCAAGGCGGGCAAACGTCTCCTTAGCCCGTTTGAGAGCATTCTCCCGGCTATCACTTTCGATAAATCTAAATCTAAAACCGCAGTTAAAGGCTTCCTGGAACTCAGAGAGGGAATCGGTCGAGAAGCCCACCACCTCGGTATAGCCCCAGTATGTCCCGCCCTTGCTCCACACCTCCGGTCCGAGCTCCTTGGCACTGAGGCAGGCAAGAGTGAAGACCTCTTTACCGGCAAGCAACCCCGCATTTTCTAGGTCAATCACGGCCTTTTCATCCTGGCCGATAAGGGCACCTTCATCACCATGGTCGTAAAATATAAATAGCTCTACCCCCTTCGCCAATTCCCTTGCCACCTTTGCTCTTATTGCATCGGCCTCGGCCAGCTCAATAACAGAAATACCCGCCTGCCGGCACCACTGAAGGATTTCACCAGCGAAGGCGAAGCTATGCTGAGTGGGTTCATCAAACCTGGGACGGCAAAGTATAGCTTTCATTACTTCTCCTTCCCAAACAGCTTTTCCCGGCCCCGGTTTTCAATTAGCACGGCCAGCTCCAGGTAGTGAGTAACGACAAACGTCTTGAATTTCTTGTCGTTGTCCAGCTTCCGGATTACATCCTCGGCAGACAGGCTCTCCTTCCCCCTCACCAGCCGCCACGAAGGATTATTGTGGGAAACCTCGATTAGGGTCTTCTTGATTGCTGCGATAAGCTCTTTCTCACTCATCTTCCCTCCTTGTCTCTATTGTATCAGATTAAACATTTGTAGCATAAACAATAAAGCTACTCCAAGGCCAAAGCCTATTAACCAGCCGAATATATCCAAGTAGGCGCCGTCCTTAAGTCGGTAATCCTGTTGAAGCTCGTAGATAAAGAAACCAGCGAAAAAAAGGACGCCAAAAACTATCCCCACATAAAGGCAGAAAACGTTAAAAATCCCTACAGGCACGTGCATTAGAGCCCTGGAGACCTTCTGCTTGGTACTTACCATCGATTACCCCCCCTTCTGGGCGGCTCTTCCGCCGGCATAGACGCCAAGCATAGTCAGTCCAGCACCCACCACGCCAAAGACGACATATTTAGCCATCTCCGCATCGGCAAACTGCTGCGCTAGCCAGATAGTCAGCCAAATCAGAGTGCCCGCCAAGGCAAACTGGATAGCTGGTCTGACTAGTCCCCGGATAAAATCGAGCACGCTATTCGCATCCATTGCTTCACCTCCTTACTTTCATAATCTCCCTCAGTCCCCTTGAGGACTGAGTATTATGCTGAAACCACTCCCTTCACCTCGGCTATGTTGAAAAAATCAACTCCCATTACCTTGGCCGGGTTGGTTACTCCGCTTATCTTTCCTGTCCAGCCCGCCGCCTCCCCCTCCCCATAGAGGGAGAAGTCTTGATCAGCCCTGGTGCTAAAAGATTCTGAGTCGGAGGGGTCTATACACTCACCCAAAAACCACCAGTGACCTGCCCCACCCCCATTTGGAGTGCTATCGCACTCAATTCGTGTGCTAGCTGCGCCACTTTTGTCGTGACAACCCCAGTAATCGCCGCTTTCTATGTTAATCGTTAAACCAAATTGGGTTCGCTTAGAACCTACGGCTATATCCCCGATACTTTCGGAGTCCCGAACAGTTAAGACTGGGTTACCATAAAATGCACCTATGAAGATGTTGGTTGCTGCGGTCTTTTCAGCAAGCCATATCGCGTTGCTCGTTATTTCCCCAGAAGCATTGGCGGGGTTCGCCTGGGCAACTATTGTATGGTCTTCTATGCCCCACCCAGCTTCTCTGTCAATAGCTGCTGCGCCAACATCAATAGTATCAGGCTTGACATCCAGTATCTTACCTTCACCATCAAGCTCTCCACCCAAGCCCTTGAACCTGTTATTAGTTTCGGTGATTAACCCCTCGGCGTTGTAGCCCTTGGGCAGCACCAAGCCATTACCCAGCCTCTCACGGGCAGCCATCATCTTGCGGCATTTAGAAAAGCCTTCCCGTTCCAGCTTCCCACGCTCAGCTAAGAACCTATCCGCGCTGGTTAAGACATCGGGGGTAAATATGCGCTGTATCTCGGCTTCTAGCTTAGGAAGAGTAGTATTAGCGTCTATCCGTATGAAGTGAGTGAAGGCGGAATTAAGAACCATCTGGGTGGACAGGCTCTCAAGCCACGCCAGATAAGCAACTTTGTCCAGAGGCTGTCCTTTGTCGTCTACCTGTCCAGGGTAACCACCTTCGGGGATAATGGGCTTCTCTACATACTGAACCGCATAGCACTTATCGCTCTCATCGGGATAAAAATCTATTCCTGCTTTGAGAACAGCATCGAGCATCCTCTTATTAACCTTGATATGAGAACCTGCAAATCTAATTTTAGCCATCAGCTAATCCTCAGTCTCGCTACAGACTGCTTCCCTCAGGCGCTAATCTCCACCAGCTCAAGGCTCGGGCAGAGATATATAATATCAGCGGTTAGGGCCACTCCCAGAACCTGTACCTGGTCGCCGGCTCCCGCAGGGGCAGTCTGGGTCATTCCTCCTACGGTGCCTCCAGTTCCTTCATCGGCATAAAGGAGACCACCAATAGTCCAAGTCCAGGCATCCTTCCTGACAAAGCCCATAAGCAGGAATACACCGCTGGCCTCGGCGGTGATGGCTGCCGTTGCTATAACTATAACCGGCATGGTGGCGACAGCATCGGCATCAGCTTTCCAATACTTGCCATCGTTCTTTAAGTAGCAGACATCAAACTGGGCAAGGTTCTCGCCGGCCGTCCCGTCGCAGGTGGTGCCACACCAGGTAAGGTCGGAGGCTAGAGCCTCCTCAATTTTAATACCAGCGACAGAGACAATGACGCTATGCTCACCTATATGGATTTCCTTCAGGTGAACATCTTTAAACAGCCAATTGACAAATTTACTCTTGAGCTTTATTAACATTTCACCATTCTAAACTTACGACCTGAAGGGCTCACTAGGACAACACCATATTTCTCGTCCTCTGTCAGACGAAAGCCGTTTTTGAAACCGATGTCACCGACGTTTAGCACGGTCGGGCTTAGGGTTTCCCCGGCGTGGTCGTGGGTGGTAGGTGTCCTGGCATTCGTGTTCCTCGGGTCCTCATCGGTTACGAACTTGTTGGCCGCCCCCGGAGTTCCGCTTGTCCCACCTAGGGCACTCTTCTCACCGGCAGCGGGGTCATTGACGTTGCTATGGTGGTCGGTTTCCCCAACCCCGGTCAAGGAGCCGTGGGCTCTCTCGGTCAGGTTGGCCAGGGTATCATGGGGCACCACAGTCCCCAGCGGGTGCCTGCCAGTGATGTCGTGCCTGGCCTCATTTAGATATTGGGCATGGTCATCGTCGTCTTTCCCTACAAGGTTACCATGGTCAATGGTGCTGCCGAAGGCAACCCAGGCTGTCCCGTTGTAGTTCTTCTGACTGCCCACATCCTCAATCCAGACCGCGAAGCCCTTATTCGGCGTGGTGAAATCCCAGGATGTGCCGTTCCACTCGGCTATGTCCTTCTCATGCCCTACCCAGTCACCGGTAGCAGTGGCTATAACCAGGTATCTATTCCCGGTTGTCGGTGTACCTGGGGGGTCGGCCAGCTCATCGAGAACGCTGGGCTGCCAGTCAAGCCCCTGCACCTTGCTATCGACATAACCCTTCGTGGCCGCCCCACCTAGCGTGGTGGGTGTGGCAAGGCCGGTTAGCTTCTTTCCACCCATTGCCTGGTCACCGGTAAAAGCTACCGAACCATCTTTCTTGATAACCTCGGCTTCGTTAGCCAAATCAGCATCGCTGACTTTTGCGTTCAGGTTGGCCAGGGTATCGGCGCCATGCTCCGCTCCAGCAAGATTATGGGTATTCGGGTCACGCTTGTCGGTGGTCTTATCGAGAGTCCCATCGCTAACCTTGGAATTGAGATTGGCCAGAGTATCGGGATTGTGCTGAGCGCCGGCAAGGTCGTGAGCTCCTGGTGCTGCCCCCTCACCAACATCCTTAGGCCCTGTGTTGTCACGGAACCTCAGCTTATGTGATACCCCAGCTTTGAACCACACCCACCCCTCGGCAGGTGTCCCCGGGTCAGTGGCTATGGGGTTCATTTTGATGATGTCGTTCTCAAGGACAGTGGTATGGTCGCCGATGTAGAGCTTGTCAATATGGACATCCTTGAGCAACCACCTCACGAATTTCTGCTTTAAGCCAGGCTTGTGTCCGTTGCCTCCTGTTTTCACTTCCTCGTTTACCTCTTGTTTGGGGAGTTCTACTACCTTAGACATTTTCCCACCTCCTTACGATATTTCCCTTTTCGTCCACCAGCGCGATTCCATTTTCAGTCTCAGTAAAACGCCATTTATTAGCAAAGACGACATCTCCAACCTCAACTTGGGTTACAGCTATAGTGCCCGCAAGGGCATCAGCACCACCCTTCTGATGTGAGGCCTGATGGGCTGCCGACACTGCCACTCCATTTATATAAACCGTCATGCTACATTACCCCCCCCCACACACAGGCTCTAAAAGTAATAGTTACGGTCAAATCCACAGCTGTAGCCCCAGTCCCGACCAGAGTCATTGCTATGGTCTTACCCGCTGCTAATCTAACAGCCCCAGTCCAAGCCACCTGTTTATCCTCAGCATCAAGATTAGCCTGCACAGCATCGGCAGCAGATATAAAGGTAATTACCTTGCCAGCACCACCAAACACACCACAGCTAGTTAAGTCTCCTGTTTGGGCAGCATCGGCATGGATTACCACTGACTCAATAAGACAGGGCTGAGTGGTAATGGTAGCTAGAATAACATCACCGTCGTTGGCCGGTGAGGTGACTGAGATCTCTTTTATTTGCTTTCTCCCCATTGCTTTGGGGTCAGTATCGGTACCCACACCAGCCAGGTCATCATGAATATCATCCAGCCCCTTGGTCCTGGTGATAAGGTCGGCTATAGCGGTTAATACCTGTTTTACACTTTTAATTCCTAGCATTCACTAGCTCCAGGCTAAAATCTCTGCCACCTTCGCAGCTTCATCACAGGCAAAATAGAGCGTTAAGCTGGCAGGTTCAATTAAATCTTCGTGGTGAAACCCATCGGCGCCGATGCTAAAATAGGGTTCAGTTGGTGCCGCGACCTTGCCAGTGACGAAGGCCATCCTGAAAGCCGTCCCGTCCCTGGTTTGGATGGTGTACTTCTTGGTGTTGGCCGGCAGCGCCTGGGAATACTCGGTATCAGCAAGCGTCATTGTCTTATTGTAGATTACAGGCGTGGTCGCCTTATTGACTTTCTTGGGTAGTTCAGTTCCTACGTCAAGACCGGTCTGGGCGGTGCCACCCCACTTATCAATATCAGCTAGGCGGAGTGTCATTCTAATCTCATAATGGTCATCAGCAACAACCGCTACAGCGATAGCAGGGAAGGTGAGAGTGTCAGCAGTATTTGAGGTTATGGTCACGAAATAATGCTTCCCATCGGCAGCATGGGTAATCTCAACTATGGCGTCTTTCCACTTATCTACTTCCCAGACTACATTGGTATCTTCTAAAGTGGTTGTAGAACCATCAGTAGCATCACCCGTAGCTACTGAGAATTCGGTAACCTTGGCGAGAACTTCTTCTAATACCCTCGTTAATACGTCTTCAAGCATTTAATGCCCCCCCTAGCTTCCTTCATCCCATTTTCCTGACCTTTGATAAGTCATAGACGATAAATAATTTGTCGCACTGAGGGCAGATTACTTGAGTTGTCTCATTGGGCACAGTTTGTTCATGACCGCACCATTTGCACTTCACCGTTTTCACCAGTGGGAGTGGCTTTGTGCCTGCAGCTTCCAGGTAGCCAGTCACCGCTATTTGACCTTCAAGATCGCCTTCCCCCAGGTTTGTCACCTTAAAATCTACTGCAAGGGCTAAAGCTCCGGTCGGGTCTAGTACCGCGGTGGTAATAGCTTGGATCCTGTTTTCGTAATATGTATTCCCCCCAGGGTAGACCCCTGCATTTGCACTTACAAATCCGCCCAGGTATGTCCACATTATGGCATCCTCTGTCAATCCCATGCCGAAGTCTATAATTGTTGCCGTATAGCCCAAGGGAACAGTAAACGGCATGGATAGTCCTGTCTCTGAATCAATAAGAGAAGCCGAGGCTCCTTTTGCTAAAGGGGCTTTAATCCAATCATACGGCGTCACAAGATATTCGGTAGTAAAAACAATAGTAAATATTTTAAGCGTTTGCAGATACTCTAGACTGAGTCCTCTTCTCTCACGGCCAGCCGAAACCTCCCTTGAGTAATCAGGCTTGCCTACGCCCTGCTGCTCAACGGTAAAAGTCTTGTCTACTCTCATGGTACCGTGCCCTCCAGAGTTACAGTTACCGTTATCGCATGGCTATTTGCACCATCGGTATTTTCCATCTCAACCCATATATTCTCGTGGAAATTTACCCACTCTGAAAAAGGATAGGTTGGCGTAGCATCATTAAGAGCTAAGAAACCTTCACGGGGGCAGAACTGCTTGTCACCGTGGCCTACTTTGACTTTCACTAGGGCGTTGCAGCCATCTGGCCAATGGATAGTTACCCCTTTAATATAACCGCTAAGTGGGGCGTCCTCACTAAGCCTCACACCCTGTAATGCTGCCATGTTATATGAAAACGGTATCTGTTGCATCTCTTGAGGCATGATAGCTACCCCCTCCGGTAGTTCCAGCTTACTAAGCGTGTATCCCAGCTTGCTGACTTCCTCTGTAAGCTCAGCAACCCTCGGGCTTAAAGTGTTTTCAAGCTCCTGTACTTTGGGACCAAGGTAATCAAGGCGCGCGGCCAGCCCAGCCAGTGGTCCAATAGCACGCTCAGGCACCGGGATTTTCTTGACGATTTCTTCGTAGTCATCCATTTAGAGCCTCCCAAGTGCCGCTTTTACTTAACTGATGGCCACCCTGAAACCAGCAGCTCAAATGCGCCCTTCTCAGTTACAGGTGTTAGCTTAAACTTCCAGCCGGTAAACAGAACCCTAGATGCAGCCAGGGCAATGGTAGAATACAGGTCAAACCTCGGGGTTTGTTTTGACTCCCAGTAGAAGAGCTCACTGAGGGCAAAGAGATACTGCTTGTACCAGTCCTGTCCTGCTTCAGTGGGAAATTGGGGGAGGTAGAAGTTTGTCTTGTTGGTCCGCCACTTCTGAGTTGGCGCCGGGTTCTTGAGCCTGACCTTCACATCATCAAGGACCATCATCCTGAGCTGGGCAAGCTCAAAGGTGGTGAGCTCTAGGTTGGTGTCCTCCTGGTCAGCCTTCCAGGTGGCAGCGGTTAGGGCTCCGAAGTCCTTGATGTATTCAGGCAGGGCATCCACTGCGAGGCAGCGGTAGTTTGCCCCCCCGTCAGGGAAGTCGGGCCCGAACAAAGTAACGGTGTGAGACCGCTGGAGAATGGGCTTGAATTCCAGATCGTATATCATATTTGCCTCCTCGACGACTCGCTTGAGACGAGTTTATTCAGGCTGATTTAAGGCTCAGCCAGCCTTTTTCCTCTTTCTCTCCTCTCGCCAAGGTGTAAGCTATACTTCGATATTCAGCTGTCTAGGGTTCAGGCTCGGGCTCTGGCGTAGCCGCATCAGGCTCGGACTCCGGTATCTCAGGTTTCACCTCCGGCGGTTCGCTAGATTCGTCCTCCGGTTTTGGCTCACTTGGCTCGGCGGGCGGCTCGGTAGGCGTCTTGGTAGTTTCGGCCTTTTTGGTAGTCACAGGTACAGGCGATAGGCATTTGGGGCAATAAAAGATCAGCCCCTCATCCTGCTTGTATGCGATTTCGGTCTTTTTGCCGCTGAGGGCTTCCCCGCAATTAGGACAATCTTCTTTGAAGTAGTTCATATTCACATCCTCAACATGCGCTTTGAGGCGCTTATTCAGACTGATTTAAGGCTCAGCCAGCCTATAAATCTGTTGCGTGAACTCTATAGGCTACCTTGGCGTGAATCGGGCTATCACCAACACTAACATCACCTGATGTTACTTCCAGAGTCATCGTGCTATCGGCCACTGGGCTACCTGCGTAACCGTGTATCAATTTTGTTTGGTCTGAAGACTGGTCGAGAAAACCTGTCGCCAATAGACTTGTCGTGCTAACGAGGCCGCCTCCCACTCTCACCCTTAGCTCGCTAGCGCTTCCTATGGTATACGGCGTGGTGTTAAAATCATAGGCAAGGAAAAGCGAGACGAGCTCCAGGATATAGCCTGCGCCAGGCGATGCCAGCAACACCTTTTTTACGCTATTGAGGGTAAGGACCTCGGCCGCTAAGATTTCTACCTCAGCATACTGAACTAGAGTTGG
>JAUVXN010000117.1 GCA_030603605.1 Dehalococcoidales bacterium
TAATTCGTAATAAGCCGGTCCCTGCTTATATAGTTGACAAGCGATTTTACAGGAGAGGAGTGTAAGATGAATCCAAAAGAATATAAGTACACAAAGGAACATGAGTGGATTTGTCCTGAGCCCGAGAATAAGGGGAAGATGGGGCTCGCCAATTATGCCCAAACTCAACTGGGAGACATAGTTTTCCTCGATTTGCCCGCCCCAGGCACCCAAGTGAAGCAGTTCCAGAAGATGGGTGAGGTAGAATCGGTGAAAGCAGTTTCCGACATCTTCTCGCCAGTCAGCGGGCAGGTACTAGAAGTTAACCAGACTGCCATAGACGAACCCCAACTGGTGAATCAAGACCCTTATGGCGCCGGTTGGCTGGTCAGGATAGAATTCAGTGAGCCTTCAGAACTTGATGCCCTGATGAATAGTGATGAGTATGATGAATTTGAAGCCAAGGCACAGGAAGAAAGTTAACGTAGCAGGAGGTCATTAATGCCATCACCTTATTTACCAAACACGGATGCTGACCGGATTAGTATGCTGCGAGATATCGGTGTTAGCTCCGTGGAAGAGCTATTTCAGGATATACCCGATAAATTCCTCAATGTCCCGTTCAAGCTGCCGCCGCCTCTCTCTGAGCTGGAACTCAAGGAGGAACTTCGTCAGCTATCAAATCGCAATGCAAACCTGGATGATTACACCTGTTTCCTAGGTGCCGGCTACTACCGGCACTTTGTTCCCAGCGTAGTCGGTCATATCACCGGTCGCAGCGAGTTCTATACCGCTTACACTCCGTACCAAGCGGAGGCCAGTCAGGGCACGCTACAGACTATCTACGAGTACCAGTCGCTGGTTTCCCATCTCACCGGTATGGAAGTGAGCAACGCCGGAATGTATGACGGCGGCACGGCGGCTGCTGAAGCCGCCCTGATGGCATGCCGAATTACAACAAGAAACAAGGTTGCCATACTGTCCACGGTGAACCCGAGTTACTGTGAAGTGGTAGTTACCTATGCCAGTGGTCACAATATTCCCTTAGAGAAGGTAGAAACAAACTTAGACGGCCTGGCTTCGGACTGTGCCTGTTTAATAGTCCAGCAGCCCAATTTCTTTGGCTATTTTGAGGACATAAAAACATATGCCCGGAAAGCCCATGATATTGGTGCTCTACTCGTTGTCATCGTTGACCCAATTTCTCTGGGGATGTTTAAGCCGCCAGCGGATTACGGGGCGGATATCACTGTCGCCGAGGGTCAGTCGCTGGGCAACCCGACAAGCTTTGGCGGACCGGGGCTGGGTATTTTTACCTGCCGCAAGGAATACGTGCGTCAGGTGCCGGGCAGGATTGCCGGTAAGACTGTGGATGTCGATGGCAAACCGGGATACGTGCTGACCATGGCAACTCGCGAACAGCATATCAGGAGAGAGCGGGCAACCTCCAATATCTGCACTAATGAAGCCCTGGTGGCACTGGCAACGGCGGTTTACCTCGCCACTCTGGGTAAAAGGGGACTCCGCCAGATAGCTGAGCTATGCTACCACAAGGCTCACTATGCGGCTGATGCCATCAGCAAGCTTAAAGGATATTCCCTCGTTTTCCAGCAGCCCTTCTTTAAGGAATTTGTCGTGCGCTGTCCAGCGGCACCGCACCAGATTAACCAAGCCCTTTCCAAGAACGGTATCATAGGTGGTTTGGACATCAGCCATACTATAGACGATAGCATGCTGCTCTGTGTTACCGAGGTGAATACCAAACAGGATATAGACCGGTTAGTAGAGATTCTAGGCAAATTATAGAGGGATAAGGAAATGAGTCATCATTATTTATTACCCGACATTAGCCAATCCGGCAAGATTGGTTGCAGTCTGCCAAGTTTGGATGTAACTCCGGCAGAGTTGCCGCCCGAGGAACTACTTCGCCAGGAGCTTGAGTTACCTGAAATAAGTGAAGTCGAGCTGGTGAGGTACTTCACCGCTCTGAGTAAGCTCAATTACGGAGTGGACACCGGGTTTTACCCTCTGGGTAGCTGCACCATGAAATATAACCCGAGGTGGCATGAGGATGTTGCCAAGCTCCCGGGGTTTACTTCAATCCACCCCTATCAGCCCGTAGAGTCCGTTCAAGGAGCACTGCAGCTTATGTTTGAGTTGCAGGAATATTTAGCCGAGATTACGGGCATGAGTGCCACCAGCCTGACACCCATGGCGGGAGCCCAGGGAGAGCTTGCCAGCATATTGATGGTAAAGGCGTATTACCAGGCTCGAGGGGATAAGATGCGACGGAAAATACTGGTGCCTGACTCGGCTCATGGCACCAATCCAGCCACCGCCGCCATGTGCGGATTTGAGATAAGCGCTGTGCCCTCGGATGATAACGGCAACCTGGACTTGAAGATTCTGGAATCCCTGATGAATGAGGAAGTCGCCACGCTAACATTAACAATGCCCACTACCCTGGGTCTGTTTGACCCGCAAATAGAGAGGATAAGCCAGCTCGTCCATGAAAGGGGAGGGCTCCTGTGCGGTGATGGCGCCAACCTGAATTCTGTGCTGGGGAAAGTGAAGTTTGGCGACCTGGGCCTTGATTGTGTCCAGCTGAACCTCCACAAAACCTTCAGCACCCCCCATGGCGGTGGCGGACCGGGCTCAGGCCCAGTCTGCGTCAATGCAAATCTGGTTGACTTCCTGCCTTCGCCTTTGGTGGTTAAGAATGATAAGGGATACACTTTCATCTCACCGGCGAAGTCTATTGGCAGTCTGGGTGCCGCTTACGGAAACTTCGGCGTGATGGTCAAGGCTTATGCTTATATACGTTCTCTGGGGAGGGAAGGGCTAAAAGAGGTCAGCGAGAATGCAGTCTTAAATGCTAACTATATTAAGGAAAAATTAAAAGCATATTACCACCTGCCCTATGACCGTACCTGTATGCACGAAGTAGTATTCTCCGGGAAACAGCAAAAAGCCAGGGGCGTCCATACAATGGATATCGCCAAGCGCTTGCTTGACTATGGTTTTCATCCGCCAACGGTCTATTTTCCCCTGGTGGTTGATGAAGCCATCATGACCGAACCTACCGAGACGGAGAGCAAAGCAACGCTGGATACTTATATTGACACTATGAAAGAGATAGCCAGAGAGGCGGAGGAAAATCCGGAAATCCTGCACACGGCTCCTCATAACACGCCGGTTAGACGTCTGGATGATGTCACCGCTGCCAGACAACCAAACCTGCGCTGGGAGATGAGCCAACGTTGAGTGAAAGAGGCGAAAAGGATGTAGTGATAATTGGTGGCGGCCCCGCCGGCTATGTGGCGGCAATTCATGCCGCTCATCTGGGGGCGAGCGTGGCTCTGGTGGAGAAGGATAAGCTGGGTGGTACCTGCCTCAATCGAGGCTGTATTCCCACCAAGGCTCTGGTCAGAAGTGCCGAGGCACTCCTTGAAGCGAGAAGGGCAAACGATTTCGGAATAGACGTTGGCAACATCAATATAAATTTCCCCAAGATTATGGCTCGTAAGAGCAATATAG
>JAUVXN010000049.1 GCA_030603605.1 Dehalococcoidales bacterium
GCCACCGCCCGGGAAAGCACCAGCTCAAACTTCTCCCGATATTGAGCCTTGTGGGCAACATCCTCAGCCCGACCAACCACGATTTCAACATTGTCCAGCTCCAGTTTTTGTTTGATGTGATGTAAAAAGGCAGCTTTTTTAGCGGTGGCGTCAAGCAGCACCAGCTTAATACCAGACAGTAGAATTTTAAGCGGTATTCCAGGTATGCCCGCCCCGGTGCCGACATCAATGAGACGGAAGTTAGCCTTACCAATCGGTTGCTTTAAAGCCAGAAGCACGGTAAGCGAATCAAGGAAGTGCTTTATCTGCACCTCTTCATAGTCGGTGATAGCGGTAAGGTTCATTCGCCGGTTCCAGTCCATCAACTCCCGGTAATAGATATGGAACTGCTCAAGCTGGTGAGGGGTAAGATGTACGCCTAATTTTTTGGCTCCGGATTCAAGTTTTTCCATGATAGCCACTGCCCAGACTTTGCTTCAATTATATCACCGTTGCTGCCAAATAGAGTAATAATTGTGTCTAATAACCCCATCCCTCGAAGAGTCTTCGACCTGTATCCCCTTCCCCTTGTTAAGAAGAGGCTCTGCCCTGAAGGGCAAAAGCCCAGAGGGGGGATAAACCCTGTTAGGAACTCTAACGGGGTAACGGGGGTGAGGTAGACAGACAATCTCCTAGCAAGCTACAGCCAATTCAGCCAACCATTAGCGCTGGATAAACAAAGGTGTAGTATAAGTAGACGACTATGCCGGCAAAGACTATGCTGTCTGTCCGGTCAAGGATACCGCCATGCCCCGGCATGAGCTTGCCGGACTCTTTTACTCCCGTATTGCGTTTAAGCAAGGACTCTATCAGGTCGCCGCATTGACCGAAAACGCTGACCAGGAAGCCGAGGAGTATTGCCTGCCACAAGCTAATATGAAGAATAAGAGGCGTGGGTAGAATAAAGAACAGGCTAACGATGATAGCCCCAAAGACTCCGGCTACAGTTCCTTCCCAGGTTTTGTCTGGACTGATATGCAGGGCAAGACGATGCCTGCCCAGTGCCCGTCCAACGAAGAAAGCAGTGGTGTCAGAGGCAAAGGTGACAAACAGAACAAAAAATACCCAATTTCTCCCCGCATCCAGTCTTAATGCCACCAGATAGCTTAACAGCCACCCCACGTAGAGGATTCCGGCTATTGTCCATGCCCAATCAATAAAAGCCCCTTCTTTTTGTGGGCGCAGTAGCAACCATATCAAAGATAGCACCATAGCTGAAGTCAATAGAAGCGGGATAATAAAATCATAATCAAAATGAGGACTGAGGATGAATAACAGAGTCCAAACCAGCCCGAAATAAGTAAGTGATGGGACTTTTAAGGTCATTCTGTAGAACTCAAAGACAGCCAGCAATCCCCAGATAGCCACTAATATGGTGAACCAGGGTAATGGTTTATCAAACCAGACGGCAACGACAACAAGAGGAATGCCCCACAGTGCAGTTATGATCCTTTTCTTGAGCATGTGGCTAACATTATAAGGCGCCGAAGCGCCTTTCTCTCTGGCTATAGGCGAGTAGTGCTTTGTCGATATCCTCTTTAGTAAAGTCGGGCCATAAGACCTGGGTAAAGTAGTATTCGCTGTAAGCCGTTTGCCATATCAGGAAGTTGCTAAGGCGGAGTTCATCTCCAGTGCGAATTAGTAGGTCAACATCAGGTAAACCAGTGGAATAAAGGTAACTACTAAATAATTTTTCATCTATTTTCTGAGGTGGGATACCCTCGGTTATAAGGCGACGCACCGCATCTAGAATCTCAACGCGCCCCCCATAATTGAAGGCAAGATTAAGAGTCATTCCAGTGTTATTCTTGGTCAACTCTACCCCCCTATTTAGAGCCTGTTGCAGCCATGGCGGGAGTTCTTCAAGGCGACCAAGGTGGCGAACTCTAACACCTTTTTTATGAAGTTTAGGAACGTCTTTATCTATCCTCTCCCCTAAGATATGGAATAAACCATCAATTTCATCTCCAGGTCGGCCCCAGTTTTCCGTGGAAAAGCCGTAAAGCGTTACATACTTTATCTGGCAGTCGTTAAGGTATTCAACTATGGCACGCATGTTTTTTACCCCGGCATGGTGACCCTTAAGCCTGGATAACCCGCGTTGCTCCGCCCATCTACCATTGCCGTCCGGCACAATGGCGACATGGACAGGCAGGCGAACAATTTTTTTCATAGCTGTCTCGGTAGTTTTAGTCTTATCAGCCAAGGTTAAGACTCCTACAATCCAGATTAGACCTCCGTGAGTTCTACTTCTTTATTGCGCCCAATTTCTTCAATGTCAGCGATAAAGAGGTCAGTAAGTTTTTGCAGCTGATTTAGGGCACGCTTATGCTCATCCTGTGATATCTCTTTATTTTTCTCTAGATTTTTCAGCTCATTCATGGCTTCATGTCTTAGATTACGCACAGCTATTTTTCTTTCTTCAATTCTTTTTCGCACCACCCTAATTAGCTCCTGCCGCCGCTCTTCAGAGAGTTGCGGGATACTTATCCGAATTACATTCCCATCACTAGACGGATTCAGCCCGAGGTCAGACTTCAAGATAGCCTTCTCTATATTACGTATACTGCTCTTGTCCCAGGGCTGGATAACGAGGAGCCTGGCTTCAGGCGCAGAAATACCAGCAATTTGATTAAGCGGAGTGGGAACACCAATATACTCCACTTTAATATGTTCTATTAGGGCAGGTGTAGCGTGCCCGGTACGGATGGTAGCTAATTCCTTCTCCAAACCCCCGGTGGAAGTTTGCATCTTTTCTTCAATGCCTTGTAAAATGTCTGTGGCCATCTTCCCTATTCACTCGATACCAGAGTACCAATAGGCTCACCTCTTACCACCTTCTCTATACTAGAGGGAGCTTGAAGGTCAAAGACAATTATGGGTAACCTATTTTCCAGGCATAAAGACAGGGCGGTGGCATCCATTACCTTCAGACGCTTATTCAGTGCTTCCAGGTGAGTGAGTTTATCAAACTTCCTGGCACTGGGATTTTTAAGCGGGTCAGCGCTGTAGATGCCATCCACATTATTTTTTGCCATTAGCAGGACTTCTGCCCCAATCTCTATCGCTCGTAGCGCCGCGGTGGTATCAGTGGTCATGTATGGATTGCCGGTGCCCCCAGCGAAGATAACCGCTCTGCCTTTCTCCAAATGACGAATGGCACGGCGTCTGATATAGGGTTCAACCACCTGATTAATACCTATAGATGACAGGGTTCTAGTCATTACGCCTTCCCTCTCCAGCACATCCTGGAGAGCCAAAGCATTTATCACTGTAGCCAACATGCCGGCATAGTCGGCAGTAACCCTATCCATTCCATTCGCCTCAGCCTCGTTTCCACGCCAGATGTTGCCACCACCAACAACGATAGCGACACCGACTCCCATTTCCACCACTTGCTTAATCTGCCTGGCTACTCTGATTAAAGTAGAGACCTCAATACCAAAGTCACTTTCGCCCTTGAAAGATTCACCACTAAGTTTGAGCAGCACGCACTTATATTTGGTATTAGCCATTCCCTTAATTCCCCAGCTCGAATCTAGCAAATCGGCTTACTTTGATATTTTCGCCTACTTTAACAATAGTTTCGACAACAATGTCCTGAACCGTCTTACTCGGGTCCTTAATGTAGGGTTGAAGAAGCAGGCAAGCTGTCTCAGGTTCTATCTCAGCTTCTTCAGGGACTTCTTCTTTAGTGATGAATTGGGGTGATAGGGCAGCTACTTGCATCGCCACGTTGTGGGCTAGTTCCTTAAATTCATCAGTGCGAGCGACAAAGTCCGTTTCACAGTTAACCTCAACCATGGCGCCAATGCGTCCACCGGTATGGATATAGGCTTCAATTAATCCCTCGGCAGTAGCACGTTTGGCTTTTTTTTCTGCCTTGATTAGCCCTTTCTCTTTCAGAATCTGGAGTGCTTTTTCTACATCTCCCTTTACTTCAAGCAAAACATCCCGGCACTCCATAATCCCGGCTCCAGACTGGCTTCTCAATTCTTTTACCATCTCTGTTGAGATTTTCAAAATTCTGCCTCCTTCACTCCTCTTCAGGGGTAAAAATGAGTGGTTCCATAGTTTCTGTAACCTCGGGTTCTCCCAAGCCTTCTCCTTCTCCCTCCTCTGCTAAAATCTCGGTGGTTCCGGTTTTGCCTTCAATAACCGCGTCGGCAATTTTACTGCATATCAGTCTAATGGCTCGAATAGCGTCATCATTAGCTGGAATAGGATGGTCTATATCATCAGGATTGCAGTTGCTATCGGCTATAGCTACAATCGGTATTCCCATACGTCTGGCTTCAGCGAGAGCAATCTTCTCTTTTATTGGGTCAATAATGAAGAGGGCGCCGGGCAGACTGGTCATCTCTTTGATACCGCCCATCTGCAGATTGAGGCGCGCAATTTCTTCCCCAATCTTCAAGATCTCCTTTTTAGACAGGCGCCCAAACTCTCCTCTGGATTGCTGGTCTTCCAAACGGACCAGGTGGTCGATACGAGACTGGATAGTAGCGAAGTTGGTTAGCATTCCTCCTATCCAACGTTGAGCAACGTAATACATACCACAGCGCTGAGCCTCTTCTGCCACTGACTCCTGAGCCTGCTTTTTGGTACCGACAAAGAGGACAGTGCCACCTTCGGCTACCACATCTCGCACAAAATCGCAGGCCTTGTCTAACATGGCTGCCGTTTGTTCCAGGTCAATTATATGAATACCGTTGCGCTTGGTGAAGATGTAATTCTTCATACGCGGATGCCAGCGGCCGGTCTGATGACCGAAGTGAGCCCCGGCTTCTAAAAGTTGTTTAATGGTAGTTGTATCTGGCAAATTCCTGCCCCCTTTTCCTTCCAAATAATAGCTTTTTACTGTTTAACAGTATAGCACAACCTTTTATTATACGACAACAGCAGTTTTCTTAACCTCACACCTTTAGATTTTTATATAGATAAGGGAGGCTTCGCCTCTCTTCGACTCTCATTGCCCTAAGTTAAGAATTTGGGGTGTTTAAGAGGGGCTGGCGTCCCTCTTTCGATTAAATAAGCCTCCTTTCCTTAATAAGGAGAGGGGGCAAAAGGGGGTGAGGTCACACACGTTCTAAAGGAAGGAGGGAGGGGAGACTGGTTATAAAAAATCTTCTTAATTTGACTACTTGACAAATTGTTCATATGGTGCTAAACTTTCCGAAAATAGTGTAAAGGCTGTGAACAAGACTAGTAGGCTTCAAAGCGGGGCTCAGAGAGTCGGGTAGGGTGTGAGCCGACGCCAGCGCCGAAGTTGAATGGACTTGGGAGCCGCAAACCGAAAGTTGCCAAGCTGGTAAACAAGTAGGATTTGACGCAAGGGAAGCGTTATTAAGCCCCAGGGTATCGAGCTAAGTATCTTGTGCTATAGTCTCTGTACCTGATAGAGATAGTCATCTGGCCCCTTTAGGGAGATGACTAAGAAGGGTGGCACCGCGGAAGTAAGCCTCCCGCCCCTTCAAGGGCGAGAGGCTTTTTTATTTTTATCGTGAGAGGCTTCGGATTTGAAAAATAGAGACTGGGAGGTTAACAAATATGTCTACTATGTCATGGAGGTGGCCCCTCGGGGCCGAGTGGAGAAATTAGCCTGTAAACCAAAAATAAAAGGAGGGAAAAATGGAAAGAACAATGTATTTTCTTGACCAAAAGGACATGCCAACTCACTGGTATAATATCCTGCCCGATTTACCCGAGCCACTGCCACCCTTGCGCCATCCCGGCACCAAGGAACCCCTTCCCAGGGAAGGACCTTTACCCCCTCCCCTCTTCACTGACGCGGTCAATAAACAGGAGTTCAGCACCGAGCGCTACATTGAAATCCCGGAAGAGGTGCAGGC
The DNA here is from genome assembly GCA_030603605.1 of Dehalococcoidales bacterium. The sequence goes on from JAUVXN010000049.1 coordinate 5,892, forward strand.
TGCTTACCACACTTATAGACCGACAGTTTTGCATCGGGCGTATCGACTAGAGAAGGCTCTGGACACTCCAGCCAAGATTTTCTACAAATACGAGGGGACAAGCCAGGCGGGGAGCCACAAGCCTAACACAGCGATAGCTCAAGCTTACTATGCCAAGAAGGAAGGCGCCAAACGCTTGGCTACCGAGACTGGTGCCGGGCAGTGGGGCAGCGCCCTGGCTATGGGTTGCGCGTTCTTCGGTCTGGAATGCAAGGTCTATATGGTCAGGATAAGCTACAACCAGAAGCCATACCGCCGCATACTTATGGAGACCTGGGGAGCCAAGTGCGTGCCCAGCCCCAGTGAGGACACCGAGGTCGGGCGCCGTCTTCTGGCTGAGAATCCCGAGCATCCTGGTAGCCTGGGAATCGCCATCAGCGAAGCATGTGAGGATGCCTTCGGCAACGATGATACCAAGTACTCCATAGGCAGTGTCGTCAACCATGTCCTGCTTCACCAGACAATCATTGGCGAGGAAACCAGGAAACAAATGGAGATGGCCGATGCTTATCCAGATATTATTGTTGGCTGCGTCGGCGGCGGCTCAAACTTCGCCGGGCAGTTCCTGCCCTGGGTCAGGGATAAGATTAGCGGAAAGAAACCAGACATGCGCATTATCTGCGTTGAGCCTCAAGCCTGCCCCACCCTGACCAAGGGCCCCTATGCCTGGGACTTCGGGGATGTAGCCGGACTTGCCCCTATAGTCAGGATGTACACCCTGGGTCATACCTTTGTACCACCACCAGTCCATGCCGGTGGACTACGCTATCACGGCATGGCACCCATCATCTGCCACCTCTACAAGCTGGGCTTAATTGAAGCCAGGGCTGAGTACCAGATCCCAGTCTTTGAGGCTGGGGTAAAGTTTGCCCGCACCGAAGGCATTATTACTGCTCCCGAGCCATGCCATGACCTCAAGGTAGCCATTGACGAAGCCCTCAAATGCAAGGAATCAGGCGAATCAAAAACTATCCTGATAGCTCACAGTGGGCACGGGCATTTTGACCTAGCCGCCTATGACGAGTACCTTTCCGGCAGGTTGCAGGATTATGAGTACCCGGTAGAAAAGGTAAAGGAGGCACTAACTCACTTGCCCGAGGTACCTTCGGCGTAAATAAATACAGAATAAGGGGCTGGGGTTTATCTCTGGCCCCTTATTTTTGCCCTAATTGCGCCCATATGCTAGAATAAAATCAGCCATGAAAAGGGTCACATATTTAGTTGTTTTCCTCATTCTTATGCTCTCGCTTATGCCGGGTACGGGGTGCGCTTTACCATACATAGATATCTCACCGGCACCTCCGCCAAGCCCAGCGCCACCACCCGCGCCGGCTCCACCCCCGGAACCGATCAACCCCACGTGGACACCCCCACCTACACCCACACCCACAGCGAACCAAAGCATAGTACTGCCCAGCATTGCCGATGTCGTCGCCCAGGTTAAACCCTCGGTAGTCGCTATCACCACCGAGGTGGCAACCTTTGATTTTTTCAATCGACCGTTCACCCAGCAGGGGGCTGGTTCTGGATGGATTCTGGATGAAAACGGAATCATCGTGACCAATAACCATGTAGTTGAAGGCGCCAGCAGTATTACCGTAACCTTGGATGATGGCCGCACTTTCACCGTAGACATCGACTCTGTGTTCACTGACAGGCTCAATGACCTAGCCATACTCAAGGTTGATGCCCAGAACCTGCCGGCACTTAAAATAGGCGATTCCTCTAAACTGAGGACCGGCGACTGGGTAGTAGCCGTCGGCAATGCACTGGGTCAGGGAATAAGAGCCACCGAGGGAATAGTCAGTCGGCAGGGAGTTTCAATACCGGTATCTCAAGCCCAAACACTATATGACCTTATAGAAACCAGCGCCGCCATTAATCCGGGCAATAGCGGGGGGCCGTTAGTCAATCTGTCCGGGGAGGTAATCGGTATCACCAGCGCTAAAATAGCTACGGTTGGCGTTGAGGGTATGGGCTATGCCATAAGCACGGAAACGGCTATCCCGATTATTGAGGAACTAATCAAGAACGGATATGTAGTCCGTCCCTGGCTGGGGGTAATCCTGTACACTGTAGACGAATTTGCCGTACAAAGATACGATTTAGCAGTGGAGGAAGGAGTCTTGCTCACCCTGGTGGCAGAAGGGAGTCCTGCCGACAAGGCTGGATTAGAAGTGGGCGATGTTATTGTCAGTTTGGGTGGCGAAAAAATAGCCACTGCCGAAGAGATAATACAACTTATCCATAGCTCTCAAATTGGACAGGAGCTAGAAATAACCTACTGGCGGGGCGATACCGAAAATGCCACGGTGGTAACACCTAGTGAAAGCCCGCCACCCCCCTAAGTCAGCCCAGTCTTTTCACCCCCAGCGTTACGCTATAGCCGGTTAATTTATAGGTCTCCTTAAAGTCAACCTCTGCTGGTAGTCCTTCAACAATCTCCCTGGATAGTGTTTCCTGCTTAATGTATTCGGCAAAATCAGCCATTACCTGCTTCAGATAAGTCTCTCCCTGATAGTAGGTGGTAATATGGTCGGCAATATCAAAGCCAGCAGAGCGGCGCATGGTCTGCAAACGACGTACAATCTCGCGCGCCATGCCTTCAGCCGCCAGCTCCGGAGGAACATCAGTATCCAACATTACCGTCAAGTCGCCTTCAGAAACTAAAGGCCAGTCCGTAACCGGCATAGCATCAAC
>JAUVXN010000033.1 GCA_030603605.1 Dehalococcoidales bacterium
TCTTGCCTAGTCTTAGTAGGGCAATTCGATGGTGCTTGATCAAGGTGTTCGCTGCGACACACCACCTTTGTACACTTGGCGCATTCGGTTTTTTTATTCATAAGCTTCTTCCCCTAATATCCTGATTTTTCTCCAAGAAAACAATAATGTCTTCTTGAGTCAACATGAACGTCTAAGATTTTGAATGCCGAAAGGAACCCTCTTAACAAATCGTAGTCGTTTTTGTTAACAAATTGCATATCTATATCCGGTCTTTGAATATAGATAATTGGTCACCCTTGCTATTCTACTCAGTCCCCTCTTTTTTATTGGATGTAGAGCCGGGGTACTCTCTTGCTCACCGCACATACTACTTCGTTAGGGATAGTGCCAATTTTGGTTGCAAACTCCCACACAGGGGGGTCTTCGCCAAACAAGACTACTTCATCTCCTGGTCTGACGTCTTCCACACCGGAGGCATCTATCATGCACATATCCATGCAAACATTGCCGATGACCGGAGCGCGATGCCCTTTAATCAACACCTCCCCGCGATTTGACAGCAGCCGGTTATAACCATCCCCATATCCCACCGGAAGCGTTGCTACCGTAGTTTTTTTGTTAGTGGTAAATGTCCTCCCGTAACTGATAGGGGTCCCGGCGGGGACTACCTTGACTTGAGCGACCCTGGTTTTGAAGGTCATGGCTGGTCTTAACTTGATACTGCGACTGACTTCTCTGGAGGGATAGATACCGTAGAGCATAATTCCCGGTCGAACCATATCATAATATGACTGAGGAAGGTCCAGGACTGCCCCACTGTTTGCCATATGTTTTTGGGGAATCTCAATGCCGGCAAGTCGAAGGTTACTGATAACCTGATTGAAGAGTTGAAGCTGCCCCATTGAAAAGGTCTTATCTCTCTCATCTGATGAGGGAAAATGGCTAAATATTCCTTCAAGATTTAGATTCTTAAAATCCTTGACCTTGCGGACGAATGAGACCGCATCATCAGGATTTATCCCAACCCGCCCCATACCTGTATCCACTTTGACATGAACATTAACCTTGGTGGAAGCCTTGCCTGCTTCAGAGTCCAGTGCCTCCAGGAGTTCAACAGTGGCGACGGTCTGGGACAAATGAAACTTTATCACTTTATAGGCTTCCTCTGGCGGACTCAACCCAACGACCAGGATAGGAACCTCAATCCCGGCTTCCCTGAGCTGCTGACCTTCCCCCGAAATGGCAACTCCAAGAGAATCTGCCCCACTTCTGAGAGCAGCTCGGCTGATTTCCACAGCACCATGTCCGTAGCCATCAGCCTTAACCATAGCCATCAGGCCTCTTTCGTTTCCTATCTTCTTTCGTATTTCAGCCACGTTATGGGACACTGCTCCAAGGTCGATGATTGCCCTTGTGGCTCTTTCAACACTTTGTCTTGCTTGTCCCATCTGCCAATCCTCCTGAAATATTTCAATTCTGCCACATTGAACAGCCACGCCCTGAGGTGAACACTTTCAGATACAAAGACTCCTTAAGAAAAGCCACGAGAAAGCTTCGTGGGTATGGCAAGCTCTTGATGGTAAGCAAATACGGCCGGCAGGCCCCCGGTATGAACAAAAACTACGGTGTCCTTCGGGGTAAATTGACCTTTGCGGATAAGATCTATAAGCCCAGCCATAGCTTTTCCGGTGTAGACTGGGTCCAGAAAGACACCTTCCATCTGGGCAACTAACCTGATAGCCTCGATACAATCGTCAGTGATTATTCCGTAGCCTTGACCTATATAATCATCGTAAACCGTTACCTCGTCTGGAGTGACGGCTACATCGAGAGCCAGCAATTTGGCAGTCTCATTAACCATGATGACAACCTCATCTATAGCCTTACTTTTCTTTTCATACAGCACGCTAATGCCAACCACGCCAAGGGGAAGTTTGAGCTGTTTGAATCCAAGAACCAGTCCCGCATGGGTACCTCCTCCACCAAGGGCCAAGACCGCATATTGAGCATCTATTTTCTGTTCCTTTAATTGTTGTCCGATTTCTTCGGCAGCGTTAACCCAGCCAGCAGTTCCCAGAGGAACCTCAGCTCCAGCCGGGATTACCAGGGGATTGCGCCCCTTACTGCGCAGCTCATCAGCCAGTTCATTCATCTTTTCGAGCAGGGTGGTAAACATTTCACTTGGGTCGGCAACGTCAAGAATATTAACTTCTGAATTGAGGATATTATGTAACAGGAGATTGCCCTGTGTTTCCACATGAACACCTTTAACCAATACCAGGTAGGTTTCCATTCCTAACTTACGGCCTGCGGCGGCCGTTTGCAAAGCATGGTTAGACTGCGAACTGCCGGTAGTTATAAGAGTATCAATTCCTCTTTGTTGAGCATCTGCCAGCACATACTCGAGTTTGCGGCACTTGTTACCACCCAATGCTAGCCCTGTCAGGTCATCACGCTTGATTATGATGCGTGGCCCGCCCAGAGCTGCCGACAAGTGGCGAGCCTCCATCAAAGGAGTAGGGTAGTTACCCAGGGTTACACGAGGCAATTTAGCTATTGACGGTATCATTTTTACCTCCTTATTACTTAATTCCCATAATCAGCCGCGGCAGGAACAAGGACAGGTCGGGCCAATAGGTGGTGACCAGTACCACCGGCAGGCAGCCCAAGAACATAAAGGTCAGTGCCGGTTTCAGCATTTTGTCGAACCTGCAATTCCCTATCCGCCCTGCCAGGTAGAGGATGGGGGCGCAGGGTGGCGTCACATTGCCCAGCCCCAAATTGGTGCCCATAATTGCGGCGAAGTGAAAAGGACTAATCCCGATTTGTTTCATGAGGGGGAACAGGAGGGGTGCCGCCAGGAGGGTGCCACTGAAATCGTCCATGAGCATGCCGACAAGAATCAAAAACACATTGACCATGAGCAGTATTACATATTTGTTTTCCGAGATGCCTATCATCGTAGCGATAAGGCGCTGCGGGACATTCTCCATGGTATAGATGCGGCCCAACATCGTCACGAAAAAGAGCAGGAGTATAACTACCCCGGTGGTGGTGGCGGTGGTAAACAGGGTGCGCCCCACTTCCTTGACGGTCAGAGTTCGGTGGACGAGGAAGCCTATGGGAATAGTGTAGAGCACTGCCAGCGTTGCCGCCTCGGTGGGGGTGGTAAGGCGGCCATAGATACCCCCGAGGATGACGAGAGGCGCCAGCAGGGCAAAAAATCCCCGGTAGCTGGCGCGCCCTACCTCCTTCGTATGCTGCCACGGGCTTACCGGGGGCGGGACCTTTATGGTTGGTATCCTGCGACACATCCACCAGTTGAGAAAGCTATAGATTATTACCAGCAGGATACCGGGTCCCACCGTTGCCAGGAAGCAGGCAGCTATCGATACTCGGGTCACCCAGCCAAAGAGAATCATGGGCACGCTGGGCGGGATGAGTTGCCCCAGCACTGAAGCACAAGCCACCAGCCCGGTGCTATGTCCCCTGGGGAAGCCTTCCGCCTCCATCCGCGGGATCATAATAGCGCCGATGGCGGCCACTGCCGCCGAGCAGGTGCCGGCAACCGCCCCGAAGATGGCGCAAGCCACCACCGTGGCCCCCCCCAGTCCGCCCTTGACCCTGCCCACCAGGGCCGAGGCGACGTTGACCAGCCGCTCGGCGATGCCCGATGAGCTCATAAGCCCACCGGCCGTGATAAAGAAGGGGACGGCGAGGAGGGTTAGCGAATTCAGGGCGAAAAAGGAAATAGGCAACAGAAACTCGAAGCTGTAGCCGTGAAGGACAATCATAAACAGGACGGCAGCCATAAAGCAAAAGGGAACTGGTACCCCGATGACGAGGAGCACTATGAGGATTATCAGGTCGATAAATATGTCCAATTACGACTACTCCTCTCCGGGGGCCTTGGCGACGGGGCTAATCCCAAGGGCCTGGCGTATATTATCCACCAGCTCGACAAAGAAGTAAAACGACATAAAGATGGCGCCAAAGAAAATGCTGCTCTGGGCATAGACCATAGGCATCAACAAAACCATGGACCGTCCCTGCTTTTCAATGCCCCAGATGAAAAAATGATACCCCCAGTAGGCCATAATCACCGCCAGGACAAAGACAATCAGGCTGGCGGTAACCCTGAGCAGAGCTTGCGCCCTCGGCTTTTTGAAGATGAGGTAAGCTAGCTCTGCCTTGATATGGCTGCGCTCGTAACTACCATAAATCGCCCCGGTGAAATAAAGCCAGAAGGCAGCCATGGTGGCTATCTCCTCGACTTCCATACCCGGGTAATGAAAAAAATAACGCATAAGTACCGAGCCAAAAAGGAGCAGGACAATGAAGCAAGAGGTGGCAATCAAGATAGCCCGCTGCACATTGGCCATGCCATTCCAAATGGGCAGCCCAATCCTTCTGGCCCAGTAAAAAACTAAATGGTTCATCTTTTAATCACTAAATCACCGCTCAAAGAGGGGGGCTCAAGCTATATCTCAAGCCCCCCTCTTCTACACTGTAACGTTGGGCTCAGGTCACGCTTTTTCTTGGTCTTATTCTACCGGTATGCCCACAGCCTCTCGACACATGTCCATGACGGCTTTGCCTACCAGCGGCTCGAGCTCGGGCCAGACATCGGTGCGGATGACATCGGCAATATGCTCCCACTCAGCTTCAGTGGGTACTAGTACCTCCAGCCCGTAGTCAGCCATTTCCTGGCGGTACTTCTCATCATCTGCCTCTACCACCAGCCAGTATTCACTTGCCTGCCGGCCGGCAGCGTCTATCATGACCTTCTGGTCTGCGGGAGTCAGGGTGTTAAACAGGTCCAGGTTGACCATGAACCACCAGGTCTCGACATATTCATTGTATTGGATCCAGCAACCCTGGATGTCCATGAACTCGGTTCCCTGGAAGGGGGGACCACCCATCTCTCCGTCAACAACCCCGGTGTCGATGGCAATGTAGGCCTCGGCGTAGGGGATACCCACCGGGATATAGCCGAGGCGTTCAAAGGTCAACTCGCAGGGCACGAGGCCCATCACCCTGATTTTCTGTTTCTTGGGCACATCAGGGTCAAATGGACTTGGCGGCACATCCCTCAGCGTACACCCGGACAGGCCTATGGGCATGGCTGCCAGACCCTTTATGTTCACTCCCGCCAGCAAGCCGCCGACCATGTTGTTAATCCAGCCGCCCGGGGCATAGCCTGTCTTAGCCTCTTCAATACTGGTAAACAGGTAAGGCGTGTAGTAAGCTATGTTCAACCTGGGGTCATAGGTGGGGGCTACGGGGGTTACGCACATTTCAACATCGCCCCTCATCGTCATCTCATTGGCCAATATCCAGTCGCCTAGCACTGAGCCGTGGTAGACAGTAATGCCAATGCGTCCCTCGGTCTTTTCCCATACCTCCTCAGCGAAAGCTTCAATCCTGGGACCGTACGGGCTATCAGCTGGCATAACATGGTTCAGCCGCCACTGATACTGGTAAGGCGGCGGAGGCGGGGCTGGTGCTGGGGCTGGAGGCGGGGCTGGTGCTGGGGCTGGAGCCGGCGCTGGTGCTGGAGCTGGTGCAGGTGCTGGTGCAGGACATCCCATTGCAAATAATGCCACTATGAGCAACATTATTGCGGCTATTGGTAATCCGCGTTTCATTATTCTTTCCTCCTTTCCCGATTTATTAAGTATCCTAGCATATTTTGTTTTGCCTCATTTCATGTATCACCCCCTTTGGCTATGGCATTACACCTTGTCTAGTATATTCGATTATCTGCTCTTTTGTTAAGTCCTCAATACCCATTTCTCTCAATGACCTTGCCTCTTTGAGGAAATCTCGTTTACAGATTACCGATCCCAACCGTATTATTGATTCTATTATGGGAACCTCTACACCGAATTTTTGGGCTAGCTGGTAGTATACCACAGTCCCGACTGGTATATCCTCGGTGAAATACCGATGTTCCGTGGAATCAGGACCAACTATCGGTGGCAGAATTACATCTGAAAATGGGCCCCAATATTCCACCCCCATGACGCTGCCCTTGGAAAAGAACTGCTCCTCGGTATACTCGGCAATTTTTATTCCCATCGCATTTGCGATCTGGCACATCTCCTGGTAAAAGGCGAATTGGACTCTGGAAACCGAAGGGCCCGTTCCATGTTTGTACATGGAGAATTTACCTTTGGGGATACCCATGGTCATCTCTTCCATTTGTGAGACCTCCATTGGCCCTACGCTGAGGATGGAGCCCGGAGTGTGAACAACCGGGTTTGGATTAGAAAACCCTACCCCGATAACCGTATCCCCTCTTTCCAGCACTGAGGTTCCTTCGAATGGTGGAATGTCTTTTAATACCTGAAAAAACTTGTCGCCGTCCTTACTTGGCAAAGCATCACACATTATCCTGCGTATCCGGAAAAGGCAATCAAGGCGACCTGGCTCTGTTTTCCTGACTCCGTATGGCATTGAACTCCAGCCACCTATTATGACATTTGCATTACAGCCTTTCTCTCGCATCATGTTTCTAAGCATTAAGGACCCAAAATTATCCGGGAATATGCTTATCACCTGTCCATCCTCGAAGCATGGTATCATTTTTTCAAAGAAAGGCTTATGACCCTTCGCCGGAATAGCTACTATTACTAAACCGGCCCCCTTTAGCGCCGATGATATTTCCGTAGTGACAACATCAACCTTGGCAATCCCGGCTCTCCTGAACCACCTGAAGTTGAACTGCGTACCTCCGAGTTCTATTTGGTGAGTCTCCAGAACCGCCCCTAAACTTTCCGGGGCAAACTCTGGCAATTCACATAAACGAACTCTATATCCCGCAAGAGCAAAATCTGCCGCAAAAGTCTGCCCACAGGCCCCTGCTCCAAGAATGGCTACCGGCTTTTTCAGTATTTCATCCACTCTATTCTTTCCTCCTTACATATTCAGTGTAATAGGTATGACCACCATGTAGAAGAAACTATCCTCTGTAAACTACGCCTCCTGTCGGCGGTCTTTATCCGCTTTTGAGTTAATTTTACGCCATGAATTGGGTCAATTAAGAGGAACAGCCATGAGTTTGGCCGGAATACCGGCCCTCTTCAGCAGCCTCTCCCCTAATCCTGATATTGCAATACGAGCTTTAACTCTTCCCAATCCTGAACATCTTGGTCCCACACATCGGGCACACACCCTGAGTTGCTGGCTTACCATTCTTCATAGTTATGGCCCTGGCATCTTTCATTTCTCTTTTAGCACGGCATTTCACACAGTACGCTTGCATCTGGTCACCTCCCTTTAACATTTTTGCATTAGGGATAATAATTCATTGCGCTTGTGATGTCAATACAATATTCCTGTTGTTGATCAAATCCAGTGTTCTCTCAAAAATATCGTAGCAACTTATTTAATAAGCTGTATTCTATTATCCAAAATTTTACTAACTTACCGGTACCTTTTTCGTTATATAATACAGAAAGCAGCCGGGAAAGAGGTCAACATGAGTAAAACGAAATTACGCATTGGAATCGTTCTTTTGAGTCTAGTCACTCTTATCATTTCAGGATGCACCGCACCTCAACCAATTCCTTCACCAGTGCCGACTCCAGCTCCGTCACCTTCTCCAACTCCAACCCCGATACCCACATCAGTCAATATACTTCAGTCAGAGAAGCAGCGAGTAACCTCGCCTGAGGTGAATGAAGCCGATTTGGTCACCATGGTCAACAGCAACAGCGATTTCTCCTTCGACCTGTATCAGGCATTGAGTGATACGGATGGCAACCTCTTCTATTCGCCTTACAGCATCTCACTGGCCCTAGCAATGACCTACGCCGGTGCCTGTGGCGAGACCGAGAAGCAGATGTCCGATACTCTACACTTTGACTTACCCCAGGATCGTTTGCATCCGACGTATAACGGCCTTGATATCGAGCTCAACAAACGTGGTGAAGGTGCCGAGGGAAAGGATGAGGAAGGCTTCCGACTGCATATTGTGAACGCCATCTGGGGTCAGGAAGACTATGAATTCCTTTCCGAATTCCTTGACGTTCTGGCCGAAAACTATGGTGCCGGGTTAAGAGTCCTTGATTTCGTAAATGCCTCTGAAGAATCTCGAATTACCATCAATGATTGGGTAAGTGAACAAACCGAGGGCAGGATTGAAGACCTGATCCCACAGGGCGCGATTGATGCACTTACGCGTCTGGTCTTAACCAATGCCATCTACTTTAATGCAGCATGGCAATTTCCTTTTAACGAGGAGGCGACTTCTGACGGTCCCTTTTATCTGCTGGATGAGGGAGAGGTCATCGTGCCAATGATGAGGCAAACGGAATCGTTCGGCTATGCCGAGGAAGACGATTATCAAGCAGTGGAACTACCCTACGACGGCCAGGAACTCTCGATGGTCATCTTGCTTCCGCAGGCAGACAAGTTTGAGGCCTTTGAAAGCTCAATGGATTTTCAGCTGGTTACGGAGATTATTTCAAACCTTACGAGCCAGCAGGTTAACCTGACGATGCCCAAGTTTGAATTCGAATCCAGCTTCGGACTGAAGAAGGCCCTTACAGGGATGGGCATGCCGATCGCCTTCTCCCCGGATGCAGATTTCTCAGGTATGACGGGCAGCCGGGATCTATTTATCGATGACGTCCTGCATAAGGCTTTTGTCTCCGTTGATGAAGCTGGTACTGAGGCGGCAGCAGCCACGGCGGTGATAATGACGCTCACGGCGGTGCCCAGTCCACCGGTCGAGGTTACGGTTGACCGGCCTTTCATCTTTCTGATTCGGGATATTGAAACCGGCACGATACTCTTTGTTGGACGTGTATTAAATCCGAGCGGTTAAATCGGCTTCAGTTTCACGTTCATATGGGAAACACGGGCTAAATACCAGTAACATCTATGTTCGATGATTCCAACATTACCCGTCATGAGGAATTTATGCGTTATTTAAATGAGCCTGTACGCTACTCAATCCAGCTACAATATCGATTGCCACAGCGATAGACTTCAGATCGTAAAGGATTTTTTCACCTACATCTTCCACAAAATATACAGCGGGTGCTGCGCCCTGCTAATCGTTGTATATAATTCCATTGATATTTCGAACTATTGCAATGTGTTATAGGCATAATGCAATCTTAATGAAAACCTCTCTACATAGCCGGCTCTTGACAAAATCCCGTCAGCTAATTAGAGTGCTCAGGACTGAGTTGTGCTGATACTGCTGGGGGTGTAAAGCTGCCTGAAGCAGAAAAGGTGAAGATGCCATGTCTACTCCTCTAAAGCCTTTCAGATGGTACAAAAAGCTAGCCACGAAAAAGGGGCGGCTCGAAGCCGGGGCATTTCTTGTGGAAGGGGATAGGGCCATCAAGCAGATAATCAGTTGCCGCCCGGATGGAATAATTGAGATTCTAACCATAGAAGAACCGCTTCCTGTTTACCGCAATTATAGCGTGCGGTTGATTACCGAGAGTCAGTTTCGCTCCTTCTGCCTCACCAAGACGCCGCAGGGAACTGCAGCCGTTGTCCATCTACCGGTGGATATGTACTCTGGCTATCTGCCTGAGGATGTCGGTAATAAAATCTTACTGCTGGAAGATATTCAGGACCCTGGGAATGTGGGAACCCTTATCCGTACTGCCGCTGCCTTCGATTTTTCTGGAGTTATTATAACAGAAAACTGTGCTGACCCGATGTCACCAAAATGTGTTCAGGCAACTGCAGGCACCGTATTATCTGTATGGATCAGAAGAACTACACGCTATCTTGACCTTACCAAGGCGCTGAGAAAGGGTGGCTATTCCTTAATAGCGACCGACCTTAATGGCGTAGCAGAGCCGTCAATTCTTTGTCGCCAAAGTAAACTCCTGCTAGCGCTGGGCAACGAAGCGGCAGGCCTTTCGAGAGCGCTGCTGGATGCGGCAGATTATCGGCTTCGAATTCCCACTGTCCGGGAAAAAGCGGGATCGCTGAACGTGGCAGCTTGTGGCGCAATTTGTATGTATTTGAGTTCACAAATATTATGAAGTGATTTTTTAATATACTGAGCTGTACCCATCTCGCCGGTGGAGTCCGCTACTAGTCCTCATGCCGTGCTCAATTAGCCAGAATATTACCTCTGAACAATTCATCTTATTGTTACTTCTAAATAGTTCGAGATACGCGAAAGCATAAGAATTTTAAGCTCATGGCTACACATATTTGCTAACATTTTTGCTAACGAACTGTTTAGCACGGCATGGTACAGAAAAGCATCACTAGGCACGAAACTGACTACACCTTCGAAACAAGACAGTATAGGTAAAAGATTCATTTCAATATATAAATATAACGAAGCGTAGAACTTCAGCTTAGGTACAGCAAATGTTTTATTATATATCTGCTATTTACCCGATAATCCGGGTGCCGGTCTTTCCTTCCAGCGCTTTTGACGCAGTTTCGGGAAGGGTTATGATTACCTCCCGTTCACGCGATGGGCCTTGGTTCGTTTCCTCCAGAAACATTATGGCTGCCCGGATTTTGGGTTCCATGCTTCCCTTGCCGAAGTGCCCCTCTTCCAGCAGCTTTTTTGCTTCAGCCAGGCTCAGGTTCTCCAATGCCTTCTGGTGAGGCGTCGCAAAGTCTCGATATACATACTCCACAGCCGTAAGAATAAAGAGGACGTCAGCATCGATTTCTATAGCCAGGCGGGCTGAGGCATAGTCCTTATCAATCACCGCTTCAATACCACACAAATTACGATTATCCTCCCTCACCACCGGGATGCCACCCCCGCCGACGGCGACTACTATCTCACCGGCGTCTAGCATGCTCTTGATAATCCTGGCTTGCTGGGTGTTGATCGGTATCGGCGAAGGGACTACGCGACGGTAGCCACGGGCGCTGTCTTCGATGATATCCCATCCCTTCTCCTGCTGCAATTGCTCTGCCGTGTTTTTATCGTAGAAAGGCCCGATGGGTTTGGAGGGGTCTTTGAAGGCAGGGTCATTCTTGTCCACTATCACCTGAGTCACCACGGTGGTGATATTATGCGGCGCACCCGCCTGTCTCAGATGGTTAGCCAGAGTATTCTGGAGCATGTAGCCCATGTACCCTTCTGTCTGCGCTCCTAAGACATCTAGAGGCATAGGGGGCACCACGTTTTTTGCCGCCTCATCAGCGAGGAGTAAGTTGCCGACCTGTGGTCCGTTCCCGTGAGTGATTACGACACGGCTCCCACTGCTGAGCAAGTCAAGCAACTGTTCAGCTGTGCGGTCCAAATTCTCATATTGCTCTTCGGCAGTTCCCTTCTCCTTTGCCCTGAGAATAGAGTTGCCACCAAGAGCGATAATGAAGGTCTTGGTTTTATTTTTATTCAAAGTCATTTCTCTACTCACCTATTTTACTGTGATAGGGGTGCTCCCTTCCTACAATCACACGCTTTAACGAATCCCACTCATCCCAAGAGTTTACTACTTTTGACATTCCAATGTTCTCCGTCCTACCGCATCTGGAAATGCTTGCCTTCTATTTCATGGGAAGATTATGTGTCTTTCCAAAATCCGTTAATATGTCACCTAAGTTCGGCACTCCGATTTCCTGAAGGTCATAGTAGACCCTTGTATTCGGTTTCTTGATGTCAATGAGCCTGCTCAAGTCAATGGGTGTTCCAACAACCACCGCATCACAATCGGTTTTGTTGATGGTCATCTCAAGGTCTTTAAGCTGCTGTTCGCCGTATCCTATTGCCGGCAGGAGTGTTCCAATATGCGGATAGTGTTTGAAGGTTTCGGTTATGCTTCCGACGGTGTAGGGCCTGGGGTCTACCAGTTCTGCTGCGCCGTAGCGTTGAGCGGCAACCGTACCGGCGCCGATTTTCATCTCCCCGTGCGTGAGCGTCGGCCCGTCTTCGATGACAAGCACTCTCTTTCCCTTGATAACCTTCGGATTATCAACCTGAATCGGAGAGGCGGCATCAACTACGATTGCATCCGGATTTACCCTGGCAATACTCTCTCGTACTTTCAGGATATTCTCGGGATTGGCACTGTCTATCTTATTGATGACCACCACATCAGCGATTCGTAAGCAGACTTCCCCGGGATAATATGAGACCTCATGACCCGGACGATGAGGGTCGGCAACAGTTATCATCAGGTCTGGCTTGTAGAACGGGAAGTCGTTGTTTCCTCCATCCCAGATGATGACATCGCAACCTTTAGGGTCTTCTTCGACAGCCTTTAAAATGGCCTCGTAGTCCACCCCTGCATATATGACGTTTCCGCGTACGACGTGCGGCTCGTACTCTTCCATCTCTTCAATGGTACAATTGTGTTTTTTCAGGTCCCCTAACTCGGCATAGCGCTGCACCTTCTGGGCAACTAAATCGCCATACGGCATGGGATGACGTACAGCAACGACCTTTAAGCCTCTTTCCATCAGAAGCTCGATGACCCTTCTCGAAGTCTGGCTCTTGCCGGAGCCTGTTCTCACCGCACAAACTGCGATAACGGGTTTCTTGCTTTTGAGCATCGTGTCCCTGGGTCCAAGCAACATGTAGTTGGCACCGGCGGCATTTACGACTGCGCCGACACCCATCACGTGCTGGTAAGAAACATCACTGTAGGAAAAGACACAGACATCAACATTCAACTCTTTTATAAGCCGTGGCAATTCCTCCTCTGCGTAGACTGGAATTCCCTCTGGATAGAGGTCACCTGCCAG
>JAUVXN010000107.1 GCA_030603605.1 Dehalococcoidales bacterium
TAATATTTGCGGCAGGGTGCTCGGGAAATCATGGCCGGGTTCTCAGATTTTCCCGTTCATTTCCCGTCCAGTGTGCGTGCCATGATTGAAATCTGGGTCAGCACCCTGCCCTTGAAGGAGGTTGATGCCTATGGAGCAAAACTTTAGGTGAGAGTGTGGTGGGGAAAATAAAATCCTTACATTAAGGAGGAAAACCTGGTGAAAAAGAAAATTCTGTGGTTGATGCTGAGCTTCCTACTGGTGGCGGCTTTAGTGCTGGCCTCTTGCGCTCCGACAGTACCGGGTGAGCAAGAGGAAGAAGAGGAAGAAGAGGAGGAGGAGGAGGAAGAAGAGGAGGAGGAAGAGGAGGAGGAAGAGGAGGAGGAAGAGGAGGAGCCAGCACCCGGTGAGCCACAATATGGTGGCACGCTCACCCACTGGTGGCGGATGCACAGCGATGACCCACCAAACCCGGATGATACCCTGGGTAACTATCTTCCCCTCCATTTCCTTGAGTACTTTCAGGACAAGCCACTAATTGGTGACGTAGAGAAGTATGGGCCGAGGCCGAGGGGTAACGGTGAATTTGGCTTTGGTCTACATTCTTACATACCCGCTAAGTACGTAAAAGGTGATTTGCTCGAAAGTTGGGAGATTAGTGAAGAGCGTCTAGTCTGGCATGTGCGGCCAGGAATTCACTGGGCGGCGGACCGCGTAGATTTTATGGAAAACAGGGAACTTACTGCCCAGGATATCGTCCTAGATATACGACGCTTCATCAATGCCCCTTGGGGAGGAAGATTCGCGGGCCTGATAACGGCAGATAGCGTATATGCCACGGATAGGTACACACTTGAGATTGAATTTGAGAAGTATTCTGCTATGGTATTTTATTACCTTACTACTGAAGATCGCGCCATAATAAGTCCGCCTGAAACCCATGAAGCCGGTGCTGATAGGTGGGAAAATCAGGTTGGCACCGGAGCCTTTATGCTCGAAGAATATGTTGTCGGTTCCCATATGAGTTACGTAAGGAACCCTAATTACTGGGCAAAGGCGACTATCAACGGCAAGGAATATCAAATGCCGTTTATAGACCGGTTAGTAATACCCATTCTTCCCGATTTGGCTACTCAAATAGCTGCCCTGCGGACGGGAGTGACTGAGATCATGACTGATGTGCCCGCCTCGCAGTTTGGGATGCTAGATGAAACGGCTCCCCAGATGCTGAAATCCTATCTCTCCATCAAAGGCATGCCCTTTCTGTTGAGGCAGGACGAGCCGCCATTTAATGATGTAAGGGTTCGGCGTGCTTTGATGATTGGCACTAACATAAGAGAGTTCCAGAAGCTCATGCTAGCAGAAGAACTACCATTTTTCTGGTACCCATACACCCCCGAAAATCCCCTTATTTTTACCCCTCTGGAGGAACTGCCGGAAGATATTCAAATACTGTATGACTATAACCCCACGCTGGCCAAGCAGATGCTGGCTGAGGCTGGTTACCCTGATGGCTTTGAAACCAATATTACGGTTTCGCCTGGGGAGGTGGGCTTAACAGAGGCAATTGCTCTCGCCTCTCTAGCTAAAGACCAGTGGGCTAAGATTGGCGTTGAGGTTACAATAGAGCCTCTTGATCTGGTTACATTTCGTGCACGGATATACTCGTACCCCCCAGAGTTCCATGGCGCAGCGCTTTTTGGTACACCAATCGCGGATCCAGTCTATATAATGACCAACTGCTTCAAAACGAGGGGTTACTTTAACATGGGGCTTTATTCAAACCCGGAGGTTGATGAGCTGAGTAACAGGATAGAGGCAACACGAGATGAAGCTGAGAAAAGCCGCCTGGCTAAGGAGGGAGCCATCATTGTGTCGCGCGAAGCTCTTTGCATACCTTTAGCCCTTATACCATCAGCAAACTGTTGGTGGCCTTGGGTAAAGAATTACTATGGCGAGCTTACCCTTCATGACTGCAGTCCCAGCTCCCTCGTACGTTACATGTGGATTGACCAGGCCCTGAAAGCTGAGATGGGATATAAGTAGTAGCTGCTGCTAGTAGAAAGAGCTTCGGCAATTCACGATATGGGTGAGCGGAAGCAAAAGGGGGTGGGGGGGTTACTTGCACCCACCCCCTAAGCTAATGTGTTAGAAGGTGAGGTGGCTCTTATAACGGGGGAGGGGAATAGGCGGGGAAGCTATCGTTCCAGCAAGAGCTAAGTCTACATTTAGTGAGGTTGTAGGGTGCGTGCTTATGTAATTAGAAGGTTATTGTTAGTGATACCCACCTTGGTCCTAGCGAGTTTTGTAATCTTCGTGGTGGTAGACATGTTTCCAGGCGATATAGTAGATGCAATGATGGCACAAGATCCTGAACAGAGACTCGACAGACCTACCATTGAGCGCGAACTGGGACTAGATGCCCCGCTAATTATACAGTATGGACGCTGGCTCGGAGTTGTTCCCCAGATGGATGGCAGTTTAAGTGGTGTTCTTCAAGGCAACTTGGGGGGTTCCTGGCGGAGAGGAAATACAGTGATCGAACTAATGGGCATGGCATGGCCGGTAACCCTTGAGCTTGGCCTCATGGCGTTAATAATAGCCCAACTAATAGCCTTGCCCGTAGGTGTATATTCAGCGTTACGGCAGGATAAGTGGGGTGACTATCTCGGCCGTAGCTTTGCCATATTGTGTATCTCCATCCCTTCCTTCTGGTTAGGGACGATGATAATACTCTTCCCCGCAATATGGTGGGGTTACATGCCATCCATAATGATCGTCCATTTTACTGAGGACCCAATAGGTAACCTGCAAATGTTCATAGTGCCGGCTATAGTTCTGGGCATGTCGATATCTGGGATGACCATGAGGATGACCCGCACCATGATGCTGGAGGTGATGGGGCAGGATTATATCAGGACGGCCTGGGCAAAGGGGCTCAGGGAGAGGACAGTCGTCCTGAGGCATGCCCTGAAGAATGCGCTAATCCCGGTAGTTACCTTAATAGCAATTTATATGCCTGTCCTGCTTGGGGGCGCGGTTATTGTAGAGCAGATATTTTGTCTGTCCGGGTTGGGTCGCCTAGAACTCACCGCTCTGCTTTACAGAGACGAGCCGGTAATTCGCGGCGTAACGCTTATTTTTACAGTCATCCTGGTGCTAGTCAATCTAATAGTTGACCTAACCTACGCCTATCTAGACCCCAGGGTTCATTACAAATAAAACAAAAATTAAAAAAGGGGTAATGGTGTGGCCGATAGCTCATCAGGGAGGGTAGCCGAGACAAAGAGACACTCCTTTCTGGTCGATTTTGGGATAAGGCTGGTGAAGGAGAAGCCGCTGGGTACTGTCGGTGCGGTTATAACCCTGCTCCTGCTTTTCACTGGCATTTTTGCCGATTTCCTCGCCCCCTATGGTATGAATGAAACTTGGGTGGGAGATCTCCTAACTCCACCATCAGCCAAATTCTGGTTGGGTACAGATGACATCGGGCGAGACATGTTCTCGCGTATCATCTTCGGGGCTCGTGTCTCGGTGATTGTAGGTCTGGCTGGTCCTACTTTAGCTACGATTATCTCTTTAATTATAGGTATTACGTCTGGGTATTTTGGCGGTAAATTTGATCTGATAGTGCAGAGATTTGTTGATATCTGGATGTCCTTGCCTAGTCTAATTCTTCTAATTATCCTAATGATTATCCTCGGGGCAACTTTACAGTCAATAATCCTTGCTGTGGGGGTAACATGGGGTATCATCGGTTCAAGGCTGATAAGAAGCGCTGTTATCGGCATTAAAGAGAATGTATATGTGGCGGCAGCGGAGGCTATTGGCTGTTCTAAAACCAGAATACTTATTCGACATATCCTGCCCAATATTATGGCTCCCACAATTATCCTGTTTACCACAAGGGTGCCGGGGATAATTATCGCTGAGGCTACCCTGAGCTTTCTCGGCTTTGGTATCCCCCCCCCGTTTCCGAGCTGGGGAGGTATGATTAGTGGCCCGGGGCGCGAATATATGTATGCGGCGCCATGGATAGCCCTATATCCTGGTCTTGCTCTCGCCCTTGTAGTTTATAGTATAAATATGTTTGGCGATGCGGTGAGAGATCTA
>JAUVXN010000016.1 GCA_030603605.1 Dehalococcoidales bacterium
CATAGGGTGCTCGCCTTTCTATACACGTCTCCCTCGGGCATAACTGGCAAGCTTCAAACTTAATCTCAGTTGGGAAAAATATTCCGGACACCGATTTTATTGGAATCATTAAGCACTCGTCGGTCAGCTTTACCCCGGTCAGGTTTTCAACTTTAACTCGACCACCAAAGATTGAAAACAGCCCTTCTTGCTGCGTTACTGGCCAATCTTCCACAGACCCGGCTCCTGGTGCCATTTTTGATAGCTGTCCAAGTGCATAATTCCGTTTTAAGTAATCCCCAAGGTAGCTTCTAGCTGAGACTAAAACCGTTTCCTTGATTTGGTCCAGACAATAACTTTTTAAAAATTCATCAGGTGGGAAAACTATTTCGTCTAACTCTCTGCCGCACGTTACAATATACGGAAAAACCCGCTCCACTTTATCCAAATTGACCCTGAGAACACGACTGGTAAACCTAACACCACCGATATCCAGCGAGTCTTCATTTTTATTCTCTACATAGGAAACTTCATAAATAGCCTTGGGTTTAGCTACAGGACGAACAATCTTAATCAATTCCCGAATGTTATTTACAATAGTCTCAATTTTGTTGCGTACATGCATTCGTTTTAAAACTACTTCTAAATCCAGCTTGATTGGAATACTATCCAGTACTTCCATAATGCTCCTCTCCCCCGTTTATCTTTATACCCTAACTCCTAGAGCAAATAAGTAAGCAGCACCAACACTACGGTGGCGGCCGGCAGGTAACGACCAACTGAAATCATCCACTGATACGAGAGCGTGAACGGACCAATGCGGCGTGAGCGAGCATTCATCGCCTTAAAAAGATGCGCCCTGGGAAGTAGCCATGCGATTAGCGCGGCGCCAACGATGCCCGCCGCGACCACGACTCCAGAACCTGTGATCTGGTCCATCACGTCCAGAAATGGCTTCCCGCCGACGGTGAGACCAACCGATGTGAAGCTCAATGCGGAAGGGATACCAAGGGCGACGACAACAGCAGTCACAATCAATGCCGCCCGACCCCGGGACATGCGGAACTCGTCACGAATCGGAGCAAGCACAACTGCTAACCCCCCAACGCAAGATGTGAACGCAGCCACGAACAGCAGAACGTAGAAGGCGATGCCAATGAATAGACCTCCGGGAAGCCCGCCAAAGATTTTTGGGAAAGCAGTGAAAGAGAGCTGGCTTCCCGTGTCAGGCGCCATGCCGAAGGTGAAGACAATCGCGAAAATCATCAGTCCAGACGTGATAGAGACTATGGCATTCGTCACGGCTATGGCTGCGGACGAGTTCACGATATTGACACTCCTGGGTATATAGCTCCCGTAGGTGATAATGAAACCCTGACCGATGGCAAGCGAGTAGAACGCCTGCCCCGCTGCCATCTGCCAGATTTTGGGCTCTAGAAATCTTTCCAGGTCAAACCTGAAATAGAAGTCACGGGCTTCGCCTGCTCCTGAGAGAGTTTGCGAATAGACGGCAAGACCACCGACTGTCACGACAAGCAGTGGGAGCATGATTTTACCCATTTTTTCCATGCCCCCGATACCTCGCCGCAATACGACTAGAGAGAGGACAGCCACCGCCAGGAAAAACCAGAGCGAAGCAAAGCCAGCAGTGAACTCCGTAAACGGCTTCAAGTCAGCTCGGATTGCGTCGACCGCATATCCAAGCGTCCAGCCAGCAACGACAAGGTAGTAGCTCATGATGGCAACGAGCATTACGACCAGAAACCATCCAGCCCAGGGTCCCCATCTCGGGTTGATTCGTCGAAACAGTCCTACCGGACCCCGGCCGGCATACTTTCCAGCACTAGCTTCAAGAACGGTGAGCGGGATGCCTACGGCAAAAATGCAAATTGCGTAGGCGATGACAAAAGTGCCGCCACCATTCTGCCCTGCCATGTACGGGAACCGCCAGATATTGCCCAGACCTATGACTCCGGCAATCGAGGCAAGTATGTAAGCACGCTGCGAGGTCCAGACCGGGCGAGATGGGACTGAACCTGCCGCAACCTGACCCATCTCCGATTTAATCGGTGGTTTCTCCATGCTATCGCCTCCTTGCAGCGAGGGTTAGAAGATTGCGTTCAAAAGTTGATTATTTTGCAACTCAAACAAATACGTTATCTTTATATGTTAAACGGAACGATTCCACCCCTTAAGACTATAATAATCATTAAGCAGCTTCTCAAAGTCAGATTTCAAAAATACCTTGCCGCTGTCCTCAAGCTTTTCTTCAAAAAATCTCTTTGGCAGCGTGTCATCCTCTACCTTCATTCCTTCGCGCAGGTTAAATTCTCTAGCTTTATTAGTGATATTTGAAGCTATTTCCTGGAGTTGTTTCTTGTCTGACTCCATTCCCGTGGTTGCGTTTACGAGCAATGACAAGGCTTCCCAGGGGTACAAGTCCCTGAAAAACCGGCAGAGTATCAGGGCATCAAAAAGTGTATGCCTATCTTCCCAGTCAATTAACAACTCTGCTTTGCCCTCAATCTGTTCCGGGGGTATCATTCCGGAAAGCTCCGCCTTATAGACGGTGGCTCTTAAATGACATGCTCCTCTATCTGAAGTGGCGTAGGCCAATCCCATTCCTTTAAAAACCCGAGGCTCAAAGCCCCCGGGCTCTAGACCTTTAACATGAATGGCCAAATCTTCCAAGCCCCACTCCTTGCTGGCGTGTCTTATGCCTTCAGCCAGAGTGGCTCCAATTCCTTCTCTTCTGGCTATCTTGTTTAATAATTCAGCAATACCGTCGACATCGCCGTATTCAATCTTCTCTTCTATAGATTTTCTATGAGACGCCTCTATGGTAAAGGCAGCAAGGTTGCCCGCGGTAATCGTGTCAATACCCAACCTATCACAAATGTCATTTAGATAGGCAATCTCCCTAATATCGTCAATCAGGCAAAGCCCACCGAAGGCATAGATGGTCTCATATTCAGGTCCCTCAATTATCAATCCTTTATGCCTCCCATCAACGACCTCTGTTAAATTTCCGCAGAGCAAAAAGCATTTTGGACACCCATGTGGTTTCACCTTACACCTTGCAAGCAGGGCGTCTGCGCTTATGTTTTGCCACTTATCAAAAGTCCCCGAAGACCAATACTTTGTGGGGAAGACGCCCGCCATATTGGCTGCAGCAACAAGCTGAGGTGTGCCGAATTTCTTGTAAGCAATTGCTGCCGGGTTCGTCTTAGCTTTGTTCCCCATATCTTTCCACAACTTGTCAAGCAGATCAGGTTTGTCTACCTGTCTCTTTTCGCGCCCGTGAAAGGCAATTGCTTTGACTTTCTTTGACCCCAGCACGGCACCAGTACCTCCCCTCCCCAGTGACCTCCAGTAGTTATTTTCAACCAGAGCAAACCTCACCAGCCTCTCTCCGGCTGGTCCTATAACAGCAACCCCGGCATCCTTACCAGCTTCTTGCTTTATGATATCCTCTGCTTCGTAAGTATCTTTCCCCCAGACATGAGAGGCATCGTGAAACTTCACGCTTCTGTTGGAAATCTCAAGCCAGGCGGGTTTATTAGAAGCCCCTTTAATTATGATTGCATCATACCCGGTTCTGCTTATAGCCTCAGCTACGTCACCCCCTGCATAGGACTCACAATATATGCCGGTTAAAGGGGACTTTGTAAATGCCCCGTATCTGGATGAGCCAAAGACCTTCGTATCCGTAGCCGGTCCCGTCGCAAAGATGATTGCATTGTCTGCTGATAGAGAGTCGAGGCCAGCTTTTGTATTACGCAGCAAAAGATGGGTAGCAAGTCCTTTTCCCCCAAGGAGCTTTCGGTAAACCTCGTCATCAATGCTTTCTTCCTCAAATGACTTCTTGCCGAGATTTATATGCAGTACCTTGTTGTAAAAGCCTTTCACCTTGCTTTACCTCCTCTGGTTACTGAAGATGTGTAATTTTGCAAGAGCCTGATTCTAACTTTAAATTTTGGGCTTTTCAGCCTAGATTTGTCAAAAGATACGCCCACCTGGCAGAAGAGTCCGTAAGGGCTATACAAGATTATATAAGTAAAGTCAGAGAAGGTGAGTTTCCCTCTGAAGAGCATTTTTATAAGATGAAGGCTGGAGAACTTGAAAAAATGAAGATAATGACTTTATTATCCTGTCCATGGAGGAGATAGCCCGTCAACTTAAGCCTCCGAGCTGCACCATTTACGATGACTATTTACATGTGCAGCACCTTGCTGAGGAATTGCCTGGTACGTTCGTGGCTGGAGGTAAACAATTTTTCAGGTGTGTCTTCTTCGATAATCTGACCCTCATCCATGAGGATAATGCGTTTGGCGGCGGCACGCGCGAACCCCATCTCGTGCGAAACTACAATCATAGTCATCCCCTCACTGACCAGGGCTAACATCACGTCCAACACCTCTTTTATCATCTCGAGGTCGAGCGCACTGGTTGGTTCATCGAACAGCATGATTTTGGGATTCATCGCCAAAGCGCGGGCAATAGCCACACGCTGTTGCTGCCCGCCGGAAAGTTGGATGGGGTAAGCCCCGGCTTTGTCCGGAATTCCCACTTTTTCCAAAAGCTCAAGGGCAATTTTCTGTGATTCTTCTCTGGGACGTTTACGCACTACCCGCTGCGCCAGCGTCAGGTTTTCCATCGCCGTAAGGTGAGCAAACAAATTAAACGACTGGAACACTATCCCAATTTCTCGGCGAACGGCACTGATATTCCGGGCACTGTCCAGAGAAATGCCATCCACCACAATCCTGCCCGCATCGTATTCCTCAAGACGATTGATGCAGCGCAGTAAGGTAGATTTACCCGACCCGGAGGGGCCGATAATCACAACCACTTCACCCTTATGCACATCCAGACTTACCCCTCGCAGTGCATGAATTCTGCCGAAGTGTTTATGAACATTCTCAATATGGATAATGGGTTCCATTATACTTATCTTTCAAAGTGAGTCTTTTTCTCGACCCAGCTTACCAAGCGAGCCAAGAACAAGGTCATCACCAAATACAACAAGGCGACCATTGTCCACACCTCAATAGGGTTGAAGTGCACCGCCATGAATTCACGCCCCCGGCGGGTCAAATCGGCTACTGCCACCACACTGACGAGGCACGAATCCTTGAGCAAGGCAATAAACTCATTGCCCACTGGCGGCAGAACCATACGGACTGCCTGCGGTAATACCACGTGACGCATGGACTGGAAATGCGTCATTCCCAGGCTACGGGCAGCTTCCGCCTGGCCTTTGGGGATACTCTGAATGCCAGCCCGGTAAATCTCGCTCATGTAAGCTCCATAGCAAATTGTCAGGCCGGTAACGGCGGTAAAAATCGCGTTGGACTGATAGTTAGCCATAGCCGCGAAATTGAGCCACCGCCCAGTCCCCTGGATCACTACCGGGAAGGCAAAATACCACCAGATTAACTGCACCAGAAGAGGGATACCCCGGACTATTTCAACATAGAGCGTGGCAACGCCGTGAATGACCCAGTTCCGTGAGAGCCGCCCCAAGCCCCCAATCATCCCCAGTACTAAAGTAAACATAAACGCCGTAACCGTAATAAAAGCGGTTACAGCGACACCATCACGCACAAAGAGTAGAATACGCAAGAAGGGGTCGGCTTTTACCGTAACCAAAGTTACTGCCAAGCCAATCACCAAAACCACCAGACCCCACCAGGGGTCCATGCGCGTAAACGACTCACCACCAGGAATATAAAACAGTTTACTCCTGCTGGGTCCAGGTTTCGGCTGTCCTTTCATGGGACCCCTTGAAATAGCTTTGGAGACCCGCCCTCAGAGGCTGTCGCAAATATGAGTTCAGTTATTTACTGGCTCTAAAGCCACTTCTCGACCAGTTGTTCAATCAGCCCTTCTGCTTTAACTGCTTTCAAGCCCTCATTGATTTTGGCTACCAAATCTTCTTTGGTCTTGCAGACCGCGATTCCGTAACTTTCTTCGGTAAAGACCCCGCCGACTGCTTTGAGTTTATCGGGGTTCTCACCCACATATCCCAGGGCCAAGGGATTATCGGCGACAACGGCATCAATTTGTCCGTTCATCAAATCCTGATAAGCCAGACCGATATCATCGTATGTCTTGAGAGTTGCTCCCGCAATCTTCTCTATCTCAAAGGAGCCGGTGGTCCCGATTTGTGCCCCGGCAACCTTGCCCCCCAGGTCATCTTTGCTGGCGATATCGGTGTTGTCTATGCGCACGGTGACAATCTGTCCAGCCTCAAAATAGGGGTCGGAGAAAAGAAATTGTTTCTTGCGCTCTTCGGTAATGGTCATGGCTGAGATAGCCGCATCATACTGGCACTGCGCTATCCCGGCTAGAAGTGGGTCCCAGGCCACGTTCATAAACTCAATTTCGAGGCCTGCTTTTTCGGCAATGGCAGTCATCAAGTCAATGTCAAACCCTTCGATTTCCTTGGTTTGTTCATTGATAGACTCGAAGGGCGGCCACGTGGCATCAGTGGCGACAAGAACCTTCGTTGCCTTTGGGGCACAGCCAGTCATCACCAGGCTGCACAGCATCAGCCCAATCAGGACATACCAAAAAAGATGTTTCATATTTTTCCTCCTTGTCCTTTTTTAGGTGAAAGTCTACCATATTTAGGACGGACTGTCTATACTTTCAACCAGTAAATTTACGCTAACCAACATATCCGCATAAGCAAGCGGTTAGTGTTGCTAAATCCTTTTGGCGGTTACGAGCATCCGATTGGTCATGCAGCCATAGTCCCCTTCTGCTTCGCGGTTCATAAAATTCCTCTGGCAGATTACCGGCGAAAAACCTGCTGAATACATGAAGTCAGTGATTTTTTTCGGGCTGTAAAGACGGGTGCAGTAAGTGCTATCACGTATACAGCCACCCTTTTTGGACATGACCGTTTCCCGGCTGTAAATGATGTCATCTCTTAGTTCTCGCTCACGGCTAACAGCAATATCTTCATTTACCTTATGACGGGAAAAAGGGTTGAAGTTTTGCCGGACGTAATCCCGGTCAGGCAGGTCCAGCAGTAATGTTCCTTCAGGCATGAGCAGGCGAAACGCCTCGCTGAGGATTTTTTTATTTTCGTCTTCATTAGCAAAGTATCCAAAGGAACTTGCCATGATTATGATAAACTGGAAGCTCTGCCCGGGCAAACCGGTATTTCTGGCATCACCCTGAACGAAAACGGTATTGAGTCCCTCCTCCCTGGCTCTCTCTTTCCCAAGGTCTATGAGGTATCTGGAATAGTCCAGAACTGTTATATTTTTATAACCACGCCGGGAAAGCTCCAGAGAATGCCGACCCTGCCCTCCACACAAGTCCAGGATTGAGGTGGATTTGTCCAGATTCAGTGTCTCTTCAAGGGAATCAACTTCCTGACAGGTCAGTTTTTCATCACAAACTGAGCGGGCGTCGGTCATAAGATAAATTTCGTCGAAAAGGTCCTGCCACCAATTATCATCTGCCTGAATACTCATTCCACGTGTGCTCCAAAACTGAATAGTCCGTCTGAGGCAAAGATGGCCGGTCCCCCTCCCCACGGTTGTGACCGTATGATTTCAAGCTCTTCAGGTTCAATGTTGACGATTGCATCCAATTCTCCGGACAACCACATTTTTTCCAGGGTCAGGCAGTCAGACCAGATGCCAGCGCAGTATGTTTCCAGGGCTTTCATCTGGCCGGTGGTGATTAATCGTGGGCGCAGGGCGATTTTAATGGGACCAAGCAGATAGGTAAACTGATGGTCAGTCGCCATTTTCTTCTGATGTTCTACTGCTTCCAGTACCTCGCTGTAATCCATGTTCAGAACAGCTTCGTTAATCCGTTTTGTTGCCTCACCTATGCTCATTTCCGAGCGGAGCACTGCGATAGGCTGCATTCCCCCGCCACTGCCTACGTTTGTCGGCACGCCGCCATATCTACCCAGAAAACCGAACAACCCTTTCTGACCGAAAAAACACCGGAAATCGGTCTGGTTTTGGACTTCCCTGACGCAATGGTTTTCTAAATCAATTTCGGGCATATTCTCCGTCCACAGATTCAGAGGAATCTTTTCCTGCACAATATAATCGCCATCTTTGAGCGCCAGCTTTATGATATCATCGATATCACGGTGTATCCCGCCCACGCTCACCCCTTTTCCAGAATATCCGCGCTCCGGCTTGAGCACCAGATTGTCCCAGTTTGAACGGCTCCACTCGACAAGGTCTGAGATATGTTCTCCATCAGGACCTTGAGTTTGACGAGGGTAAAACTGGCGAGTCCAGGGGGTTCGTTGAATGGTTCCCCTGTGGAAACGCTCTCTATTCCGAGGCTCAGTAATTACTTCAAACATACTTTTGGCATTTATCGGTTCGGTGCCTCTGGGATTGATTACCCTGCCTTCCCGCACCGCCTGGAGCAGAGGGGCCAGGTTATGCTTGCGGTGCAGAGCTAAAAGGACGTTCGTATTAAAGTCCATAAAAATAACGGACACCGGTTGACCCTGCCAGCAGACACGCCCGTTTTTCAGTTCCAGTTCATGCGGAGCCATAAGGGCAGCGGACAGTCCGTCTACCGCATTTAAATGTGTTACCAGATTCCTATTTTCAACCACGTCTTTTAGTGTTTCTTCTTCAGCAACCACCGCAATCAAACCGGGGGTGGCACCTTCCCTTAAACGGTGCACTTCCTTCAGCATGTTTACAAAGCTATTCACCGGATTCAGCAGCGGATGCTCAAAGTCCAAATCTACGCCAATAGAATGGCTCTGAAACAGCTTCCTCCAGACCGCCTTGCCAATTTTTTGCGTGAGCCGCTGGTAGTCCCAGCCTCCCGGGCTCCCCAGGTTCCATTCCGAGTGATATCCCAAAAACTGTTCCAAGATAGTCTTCCCTTCAACCCTGTGAATAATTCAAAACAAAAGCTAATTGCTATGGCAAAATTAATTATTGGTGTTTCTGGAGTATCTTCTCAAGGTCGGTAAAATGTATTTCTCCCTGACCCAGTACCGTCTGCACGAATTTCTGTAAATTGTTACGACCGTACCGACCAAACAATTCCGAGAACCGACGTGAGCCTAAAGTGTAACACAGCTGGTATCCCGGATTCAATGGATATTTACGCGCCAAAGAAATAGCCCGTTCCGTGCTGGTGCCCATTTCTTTCAGGTACTCGGCCGCAGTTGAAATATTCATTGCTCCGGTCTGAAGACCTATATCCACCCTGCCCCTTACGGCATGCAAAAGTCGACGTTTAGCCAGCAGCAGGCGGTCGCCGGGAGCAGAAAAATACCCGGTCAGTCTCAATAGTTCTTCAGCAAAACAGGCCCACCCCTCATAAAAAATCGGCTGTTCTACAGCACGACGCAAAGCTCGCGTGAGGCTCCAGCGTGAGGCATCCAAAAGGTGATGACCGGGATAAGTTTCATGAGCACAGGTCATCCTGTATTCACGGTGGTACATCTGCCGTGCCTCACCTGTGGCATGTCTGGTGAGGATATAGAACGTGCCCCCGGATGGAGGATGTCCGGGCGGCATGCTGTAACTGGAAGCGGTGCGGATGGCGGAAAGAAAGAGGGGTATTGAAGCCACACTTACCGGACAGGAGGCAACCAGGCCGGGTGAAACCAGTCCTTGAGCCAGGCAGTGTTTGGCCAGCCTGTCCACTTCACCCCGGTAAAGTCCAACCAACCCCTCTTTTCCTACGGCAGGCATCGGGATGTTTTTAAGTGCTTCTGACCAGAGTCGTTGAGGACATTCAACCGGAAATCGGTCTGAGACAAAGTTCCGGGCTTCCCGCTCCAAAACCTGCTGCATCTCCTTAATTTCCCGGTCAAGCGCGTGGTCTATCTCCTGTAAGTCCATGTCGCAATGGAGGTGAAAACGGATTACGCGTTCCAGCAGTTCCCGGGACAGAAAAAAATCCCGGCGAGTTGATACATTCTGGAGCGCATCTTCAAACCGGTCCAGAGCAGTGAGGGCAGGTTGTAGTTCAGGTAGTGTTTTTCCCAGGAAAACAAGGTAATTTCTGGTGTCTGAGACCATCTCCAAGCCGATATCTCTAAACAAAACAGGAACACGATTAAGGTTGTGGCTAGCCTGGTCCAGGAAGGTGGGCAGGCTCCCTGCCCGCTCGTGTTTGGCTGCCGGGTCCTCTGACTCCATGGCTTCAGCCAGTCCGATGCCGACGAGGGTCAGGTAAAAGGTAGGCTGAAATTCCCAGCTTCTGACCTCGGATAACTGCTCCCGGAGAGTGCGGGCAATCTTTTGAAGAAGAGCGATGTCAATATGCACTTCCGAATCCGATTGATACGAGGCCAGCAAGTCAAGTTCATCTTCCCAGGCTGACAGCCGCCGCACAAACTCCGCGACAGTTTCCGAAGAAAAGTAATCCCAGGTGCCCCATTGTGGTTCGGGAAGCCGCACCTGGGGAAAATAAAAGAACTCGTCACTGGCGCAGGCAACAGGAAAGGTACGTGCCAGGGCTTCGAACATGCCGTGGCCAATCGCTTCCACAGATGATGAAGGATTTATCACCAAAAACTCCCTGTTTCCTATAAAATATACAGCAAATTGATGAAATGGTTAAACACAAGGAAATCTTACTTATGAGCGAATAGATAAACCTCTATCTTCGAAAAACCACTCTTAATAAGCTACGCTGAAGTACCCGGGCCTTCCCTTCCGGTTTATTTAGCTCAACATCACGCAGACGCCATAGACCACCTTCAGGTTATTTTTGCGGCAGAAGGCTATGGCAGTTTCACTTTCTGAACCCGGTTGGAGCCACATGCGGTCAAGCCCTAACCTCTTACATTCCTTGAGAATCTCCTCAGTTACCTTCGGTGGCACCGCAAAGTCCACTACATCTACCTTAACCGGAATGTCCATAAGGCTAGGATAACACTTGGTCCCCTCAAGCTCCTTGAGTCTGAGATTTACCGGATAGACTTCGTAGCCCCGGTTTTTCAAGTTCCTAAATATCTCATACCCATACTTCTTGATGTCATCAGTGGCGCCAACTATGGCAAATCTCTTTTGGGCAATAAACTCTTTAATCAGGTCTTGCATAGCCTCCTCCTTCTCTCGATATTCCTTACGAACAATGCCTCTCCCCAAGTCTATCAAAATCAGCTTTAACATTCTAGCCCCGCAATCAGGAGTGTTACACCTATTCCTCATTGACTAACCTTCAAGCTAGATGTATTCTTATGAATACAGACTATCAAAAATGTAAGTTTGTGAAATATCAGGTACCGGGTGAGGTTGAATAGTCGCTTGCCTACAAATGCTTTTTCTATTTATCTACATCAAGTAAGGGCTCCGCGATGACCAAGAGGATTCTTACCGTAACCATAGTATTATCACTAATATTTATCCTTCAGTTGCCCGGCGGGGACAGAGTAGACGGCTATTCCCAAGTTGCTTACTATAATGAGCCGACGGTATCCTCCCCAAGCCTTCCTGACCTCATTATTGAGGACATCGTTTTGTCACCGGAATACCCATCAATAGGGAACACGGTAACCTTCACCGTGACCATAAAGAATCAGGGCAGCGGCGAGGCTGACTCCTCCCAAGTCGCTTACTATATTGATGACACTTACCTAACTTTGGACTATGTTAATCCAATAGACCCCGGTGATTCAGCTACAGAAACCTTCACCTGGACTGCCGAGGCAGGTTCACATACCATCAAGGCAGTTGCCGATTCCGACAATGAGGTCACCGAGAGCGACGAGACCAATAACATAAAAATGTATTCCCTCTCAATCCTTGCCCCTGACCTAATCATCGAGTCGATAACCTGGTCACCGGAAATCCCGTCAAAAGATGATACGGTAACCTTCAGTGTTACCGTAAAGAACCAGGGCAATGGTAGAGCCGGTTCCTCTCGTGTCTACTTTTACATTGATGGTTCTTCCAGAGGTTACCAAGAAGTTTCGGAGATAGGTGCCGGCGCTACAGCGACGAAGACCTTCACCTGGGTTGCCCAAGCCGGCGCACATGCCATCAAGGCGGTTGCCGACGGGGCTAACTACATTACTGAGAGCGACGAGACCAATAATGAGAAGACGATAACCTTCTCCCCCGCTCCTCCCGACCTCATCATCGAGTCGATAACCTGGGAGCCGGCAATCCCGGCAAAAGGTGATAGCGTAACCTTCAATGTAATCATAAAGAACCAGGGCAGTGGCAAGGCTGGCTCCTTCCATGTCGACCTCTACATTGATAGCTACCTGATTTCAGACCATGTTGGTTCAATAGAAGCCGGTGCCACGGACAACGCGACCTTTATTTGGTCGGCTCGTGCCGGGTCATATACCATCAAAGCGATTGCTGATTCCAGCGATAAGGTTCTGGAGAGTAATGAGACCAACAATGAGAAAACGGTAACCCTCTCAACTCTTCCTGACCTCATCATTGAGACGATAACCTGGGAGCCGACAAGCCTGCAAAAAAGCGACAACGTAACCTTCACCGTGACTATAAAGAACCAGGGCGTTAGTAAGGCTGGCTCCTTCCGTGTTCATTTTTACGTTGACAATTCTTTCAAAGGTTATCAAGAAGTTCCGGAGATAGATGCCGGCGCTACAGTGACAAAGACCTTCGCCTGGATTGCCCGTACCGGCTCACATAGCATCAAGGTGATTGCCGACGAGGTTAATCGGGTTACCGAGAGCGACGAGACCAACAATGCAAAGAGGATAGCCATATCAACTCTTCCTCCTGATTTTATCATCGAGACGATAACCTGGTCGCCAGAAAGCGCCCTAATGGGAGACACGGTAACTTTCACCGTGACTATAAAGAACCAGGGCAGCGGTAAGTCCGACTACTCCTACGTCGCATACTATATTGATGATAACTACCTGGCTTCGGACTATGTTAATCCTATAGACGCCAGTGCCTCGGCCAACGAGACCTTCACCTGGACTGCCGAGGCAGGTTCACATGCCATCAAGGCAGTTGCCGATTCCGAAAATGAGGTTGCTGAGAGCGATGAGACCAACAACGAGAAGACGGTAACCTTCTCAACAGTTGCTCCTGACCTAATCATCGAGACAATAACCGGGGTGCCAGCGAGCCCACCAAGAGGGGAAACGGTAACCTTCACCGTGACTATAAAGAACCAGGGCAGTGATATAGCCAGTCCCTCCCGTGTCCACTTCTACATTGATGACTCCTCCAGAGGTTACCAGGATGTTCAGGAAATAGATGCTGGCGCTACAGCAACAATGACCTTCACCTGGATTACCCAGGCAGGTTCACATGCCATCAAGGCAGTTGCCGATTCCAACGACACGCTTACTGAGAGTGATGAGGCCAACAATGCGAAGACGATAACATTCCCTACCCCCGACCTAATCATCGAGACAATAACCTGGTCGCCGGCAGACCCATCAACAGGGGAAACGGTAACTTTCACCGCGACCATAAAGAATCAGGGCAGTGGTAAGGCTGATCCTTCCCGTGTCCACCTCTACATTGACGGCTCTTCCAAAGGTTACCAGGATGTTCCAGAAATAGATGCCGGCGCTACAGCAACAAAGACTTTCACCTGGGTTGCCGAGACAGGCTCCCATGACATCAAGGCAGTTGCCGATTCTGACGATGAGGTTAATGAGAGCGACGAGGCCAACAATGAGAAGACGGTAACCCTCTCAACCCTTCCTCCCGACCTTATCATCGAAACGATAACCTTCTCGCCAGAAACCCCGCAAAAAAGCGACAACGTAACCTTTACCGTAACCATAAAGAACCAGGGCAGTAGTAATGCTGGCTCCTCCCGCGTCCACTTCTATATTGATGGCTCTTCCGAAGGTTACCAGGATGTCCCGGAGATAGATGCCGGCGCTACAGCGACAAAGGCTTTCACCTGGACTGTCGAGGCAGACTCACATGCCATCAAGGCAGTTGCCGATTCTGACGATGAGGTTAATGAGAGTGATGAGACCAACAACGAGAAGACGGTAACCCTCTCAGTCTCTCTCCCATCAGCACCCACTCCCACACCTGCCCCTGACACAAAACCCCCAGAGGCCCCGGCAGTAATGCCAACACCCACCTCTCCACCGGCGAAGGGAATCTGGCCGGATTTATTGCTTGTTTTAGTTGCGGTCGTATTGGGTGGTACAGCTATTATAGTTATATTGAAGTCCCGGCAGCGGCAGCGTGATTAGCTAAGGAACCACTTGTTGACAGCCAATACAGAATTTGGGATAATTGCTATCTACGTTAAGCCCGCTAAACGACAGGTCCGCTTTAGAACACAGCAATCGCAAATCTAATCTGGGGGAGGAATGTTTATGCTCAAATTCAATGCCAATTTAACAATGATGTTCAACGAGGTTGATTTTCCTGACCGTTTTGAGCGGGCATCCAGAGCCGGTTTCAAGGGAGTCGAATTCCTGTTCCCTTACGCCTGGGACAAGGAAGAGATAGCGGAGAAGCTGGAAAAGTATAACCTTGAAATGGTATTGCACAATCTGCCGGCTGGTGATTGGGCTGGCGGAGAGCGTGGCATCGCCTGCTTGCCAGACCGAGCGGGAGAATTTCAAGAGGGTGTGGCGTTAGCCATCAAGTATGCTAAAGTTTTGCGATGTCCTCGCCTGAACTGCATTGTCGGATTAACCCCCAAGGAGGTGCCGGCAGAGAAAGTCCGCCAGACACTGGTGGATAACCTTCGGTTTGCCGCAGCTGCCCTGGAAAAAGAAGGCATTACCTTGCTGGTCGAGGCGCTAAACAACCACGATATTCCCGGATTTCATCTAACACATACGCAGGATGTGCTCCGGTTGATTGAGGAAGTAAATCACCCCAACCTCTGGCTTCAATATGACATCTATCATATGCAAATCATGGAAGGCAACCTGACGAGAACCATTTTAGACAATCTGGCTCGTATCAGACATATTCAGCTCGGGGATAATCCGGGACGACATGAGCCGGGAACCGGCGAGATTAACTTCACCAACCTGTTTCGCTTCGTTGACGAGGCGGGATACGATGGCTGGATAGGGTGTGAGTACAAGCCGGCTGGCGTGACCGAAGATGGTCTTGATTGGGTCAAACCTTATCTTGAAGGAGGAAATAAATAATGGCAAAACTTGGATTTATCGGGCTGGGGATAATGGGTAAGCCGATGGCTGGTCATCTGCTAGCTGCTGGCCACGCAGTTCATATTTATGACGTAAATCCGGAGCCGGTCGAGGAACTGGCTACGAAGGGTGCGGTGGTCTGCAGCCATAGCAAGGAAGTGGCACAAAAATCCGATGTAATCTTCATTATGGTACCTGACACACCTGATGTGGAAGCCGTTCTGTTCGGCAAGGATGGTGTGGCAGAAGGTGTAAGGTCAGGCTCTATCGTGGTAGATATGAGTTCCATCTCTCCAATCGCTACCAAAGAGTTTGCCAAAAAGCTGGCGGCTCCGGGGGTAAAGATGCTTGATGCCCCTGTTTCCGGTGGCCAGGTGGGGGCGGAAAAAGCCACTCTCTCGATTATGGTAGGCGGCCAGCCCGATGTGTTTGAGCAAATTAAACCCTACTTTGAACTTATGGGTAAGAACATAGTTCATATTGGTGAGAACGGGGATGGGCAGACCTGTAAGGTAGCCAACCAGATTGTAGTTGCCCTGACAATTGAGGCGATTGGGGAGGCTCTTTTGTTTGCCTCCAAGGCAGGGGCTAACCCGGAAAAAGTAAGGGAAGCACTGCTTGGAGGATTTGCCCAAAGTCGGATTCTGGAAGTACATGGGGAACGAATGATTGGGCGTAACTTTAACCCCGGTTTCCGCATCCGATTACACCAAAAAGACCTGAACCTGGCCCTGCAGGCAGCGCGCAGTCTGGGGTTGAGCTTGCCTAACACCGCCACCGCACAGGAACTATTTAATGCAGTTGCCGCCCAGGGTGGTAGCGACCTGGACCATTCCGCCATGGTGCTGGCACTGGAAACGCTTGCCAAATACAAAGTCAGCGGATAGGCGACTGGAACCATATCCGGGGGCGAGAACCAGACCAATTGCCAGCATTGCGGCAAGGAATGCTCAATTACTCCTAAGCACCTAGATGTCTTTCCAGAATCTTTTCAAGTTCAGCTGGAGTAAGGTTATAGCGCTCCAGGAGGTCTAGAAGCTGTCGGGCACGCTCGGCATCCAAGTCAGCGTTTCCCAGTTTCCGGGGTCCGGTTGGTGCCCACGCCTCGTCACGGATGTTCAATGTCAATAGGTCCGGCCGTGAGTAGTGACCAACCCCGTCAAGATACACCTTCGCCAGCTCGCGCTCCGAGAGGTCAATCTCAGTATGCACTATCCCCTCACGCTCAAACACAGGCCCCTCAACAATCAGGCCGGCGGGGTTAACAATGCAACTACCCCCGATGGCAAGGTTGAACTTCATCACATCTTTCAGTTCAGCGGGAATATCGTCCGGCTTGAGAAACCAGCTTGAGCTGACAACAAACACCTGGTTTTCGACCGCATACTGGCGGATTGCCGTCTCGAGGTCGCATGTCTTAGCCTCCACCCGGGCTGATTTGTCACCAAGGTGCTTGTTCACCGCCCACCACCCCGGCCACAGGGCACAGTGAATTTCCTCACCCTTGATAGCAAGAGCAGCACGCAGAAGAGTCATATGGTGTTCGTAGCAGATACTCGCGCCTAGTTTCCCGATATCCAAATCGAAAACGCGTATATCGCTGGCATCTCCCATGCCCCAGTAGACCCGTTCCGAGTGGGTAGGCATCAGCTTGCGATGGCGACCAAGAATTTTGCCATCACGACTAATCACTATCAGCGAGTTGTAAATCGTCAGGCTCCCTGGCTGCTCGGACAACTCATTGCAGCCTATCACGCAGTTGACCTTCGCTTTGCGGGCGGTTTCCGCCAGGCACCGAGCCTCCTCTCCATCCCATCGGATAGCCGACCGTATCATTTGAGCCGCCAGTTCGGTCTCTTGCTTTACCGACACACCCCCACGCCAGAAGGGGTAGCCGCAAAAATAAACTTCGGGGAAAACAAGGAGGTCCAGACCGAGCTTCCCTCCCTCCTCAATGTATTGACAAGCCTTTTCCAGAGTTCGCTTCTTGTCGAAGAACTTTGGCGCTATCTGGGCGGTGCCAACCTTGATTATCTTGTTCATGATAGTTCCTCCTCTCGGCATTGCCGCCTAGTCACCAAGTTTATCTCCCGTTTTCAAGCCCACTTGCCCGGCAAACTCGACAGCTCCTATCTTAGGGGAGCCCTTTGCCTGCACGCGTTTAATAAGTATAGCCCCATCTGCGGCTGCCACCGCAAATCCCTGTCCGGTAATGTCAATGATGCCACCAGGTAAGCCACCGCCAACACCGGCAAGTAATTCTGAGTCGAAGACTTTAAACTGCTTACCCCGAAAATAGGTTATTGCCCCCGGTTGAGGATTAGTGCCCCGAATAAGATTATAGATTTTATTTACGGGCTGGAGCCAGTTAATTACAGCTTCCTTTTCGGTGCACAGTCCCTCGTAAGTAGCTTGTGATTCGTCCTGAGGGATTCGCAGCGCTATGCCCTTTTTAATTAACTCGATGCCCTCGGCTATTGCTTCTATGCCTAATGGAAAAAGTTTGTTAAAGTAGAGCGACCCTACCGTATCATCAGGGGAAATCTCCGCCTCCTTCTGTAACAGGATGGGACCGGTATCTATCCCTTTATCCGGCCAGAAAATGGTAATGCCAGTCTTAGTCTCCCCGTTGATTATAGCCCAGTTGATAGCGCTACCCCCCCGGTGCCTGGGAAGCAGTGAGGGATGGTACTGAATTGTCCCCAACCCGGGGTAATTTAAGATAGCCTCAGGTATTATGTCGGTTACAAAAGCCATAACGTTTAGCTCTGGTTTTAGCTTTACATAATCGTTATAAGCTTCCGGGGCTCGCATACTTTTTGGCTGAAAGGTTGGTATACCTGATTGAAGAGCCAATTGCTTAAGCGGGTTTGTCTTTCCCGGGATATCAGGAGAGGTATAGATTCCGACAACCTCTTCTCCTCTGTCGGCTAATGTCTGGAGGACTTTCTCGCCAAAGGCTGCCTGGCCTATCAAGGCGATACGCATTCGCCAACCCCCTTTATTCTGTCAATCTATTCGATTTTTTCCATATCCTCACCACAGCAAACAAGGGTACCACCGCCAACCTCGGTCACCACCACCTCGTTGCCACAGATGTTGCACCGGTATTTTTCTCCAACTTTCTCAACCGCCATGTCTTAAACCTCCTTCCTCTTCAGTTTTTATATTACAACTTTGCCGGGAATATAGCCAGAGGGAAAAGAAGGCATTTGGGGGCTTGAATCAGTCAGCCAAACCTCTACCAGAGCGCACAGAATCGATTTTTACCCGCTTTTTGGCAAGGTAGAGGGAGTTTTCTCTACTAATATAGTTATACATTCTGAAAACCGTCTCCGGCTTGCCGAATTTCACTGTCTTACGAGAGTTCACTTGACATACATATGAAACCGATATAATATGAACGCACAAATCAATATAAGTATAGCCCGGTGAATAAGAGCGACCGTTGACGATACAGTGTTTCCTCACGAGATAGTTACGTTGACTGAAAAACACAGGGGAGGTGGTGATTGCGATGGAAAACATCGTGGCTATTATCCTGGCTGGAGGCGCAGGCGAGCGGCTAGGCATCCTGGCACTAGAACGAACCAAACCAGCGATTCCTTTTGCCGGTAAGTACCGCATCATAGATTTTACCTTAAGCAATTGCGTCAATTCAGGGATTTACAAACTGGCTGTCCTGACCCAATATCAGCCTCGCTCTCTTGTTGACCACATAGGTGTTGGTATGCCATGGGGCTTAGCCCGCCCAGACAGTAAAATACAGTTACTGCACCCTTATTTGGAGCGTGAAGGGAGTCGTGACTGGTATAAGGGAACCGCCGATGCTATATATCAAAACTTACAGTTTATTGAGGAGGAGAATGCTGAGCTGGTGCTAATCCTTAGC